>DASZUN010000125.1:0-10873 GCA_035547615.1 Gemmatimonadaceae bacterium
TCGAGCACGCCCTCGATCCACGGCGGCACGTCGGGAACGCTGCTCGGCGAGGTGTAGCGCAGCACGCGCTCGACGGAGAACACGTCGGCGGCGAACAGATCGACGCCGAGCTGGAAGATCACGAGTTTGACGACGTCCGCCTTCATCTCCGCTCTCCCTGGCTGACCCCGCCGTCGATCGTTGCGCCGAGCAGGGCGCCGGCGTCGAGCACCGCGATCAGCTCGCGGCCGCGCCGCACCACGCCCTGCAACACCCCATCCGATTCGTCGCTGCCGCGCACCTGGTGTACCTCGGCCGCCTCGACCATCATCGCGTCCTGCACGTCATTCACCACGAGTCCCACGCGGCGTCCGCCGCGGCGAAAGAGGAGCGTCGCCGCGCGCGCGTCGTCGCCGCCGACGCGGAGCACGGGGCTGGGATCATACAGGCGAACGAGCTCGCCGCGCACGGTGGCCACGCCCACGGCGCCCGCCGGCGCATCGGGAACGGGGTTCGCCGCGGGCGTGTCGATCACCTCGTCGACCTCGGCGAGCGCGACCCCGAACCGCTCCGCGCCCAGCCGAAAGACGAGAAGGCGTTCGACGCCGTCACGAAACATGGCGCACCTCCTCGAGCAGCTCGCCGATCGCGCCGCCGATCTCGCCCAGCGGCGCGACGCGATCCGCGCCGGCGATCTGGAGCGCGGCGTGCGGCATGCCGAAGATGGTGGCCGTCTCGCGATCCTGCAGAATCGCGCGTCCGCCCGCCTCGCGGATGCGGCGCGTGCCCTCGGCGCCGTCGCGGCCCATGCCGGTGAGCACGACGGCAACCGTCGCGGCCCCGAAGACCGTGGCCGCGGAATCGAAGAGCAGATCCGCCGCCGGTCGCACGCCCCACACGGGCGGCGTATCGACGAGCGCGATCGCCGGGCCGGCGCCGTCGTCGCGGACGGTCATGTGCCGGCCGCCCGGCGCGACGTACACGTGGCCGTGCAGCACCGGCTCGCCGTCCTCCGCTTCGGTGATCGAGATCGGGCTCACCGCGTCGAGGCGCTGCGCGAGGCTGCGCGTGAAGGACGCGGGCATGTGCTGCACGACGAGCACCGCGGCCGGGAGCGCGCGCGGCAGGCGCGGCACCACCGCGGCGAGCGCGCGCGGTCCTCCGGTCGACGAGGCGATGACGACCGCGTGCGTGGCGCGCGCCACGATGTCCGGCCGCGGCACGCCGCCGTCGGACGAGAGCCGCGGCAGCATCCGCAGCCCGTTGATGTTCGCCGTCGCCGCGGCGCGGAGCGCGTTGAGCAGGCGGTCGGCAATTAGTGGCAAATCGAGACTAATTGCACCCGACGGCTTGAGCACGAAGTCCACCGCCCCGAGCTCGAGCGCGCGGAGCGTCGCCTGCTGGCCGCCCCCGGTGGTGCCGGCGCTCAGCATCACGACCGGGCGCGGCGTCTCGCTCATGATGTAGCCGAGCGCGCTCAGGCCGTCGAGCTCCGGCATGTCGACGTCCAGCGTGACGATGTCCGGATCGATCTCGTGGATCTGCTTCAGGGCGTCGTAGCCGTTGCGCGCCGTGCCGGCCACGCTGAACTCGCCGGAGTCGGCGATGATTTGCGACGCCATGCGCCGCATGAATGCGCTGTCGTCGACGACGAGCACGCGCGGCAGGTCAGAGGACACGCGATCCCTTGCGAAGCGAACGCACCTCGACGCGCCCGTCCTCGACGAAGAAGTAGACGCTGCGGCCGTAATCGCTCCCCGTGTCTTCGGCGACGATCGGCACGCCCGTCACCGCGAGCACCTCGCGCACGGAGGCGACGTTCCGTTCGCCGATGTTGATCCCGCCCGGCGGAATCAGGTTGCCGAACATGCTCGCGCCGCCGACGATCTTGGCGCGGACGCGCGCGAGGCTGGCGCCCAGGCGCGTCATCTGCTCGAGCAGGAGCGGCACCGCCGTCGTCGGGAACTTGGCGGGGTTGGAGCGGTCGCGCGACATCGCCTCGTTCGGGAGCAGCACGTGGGCGAGCCCGCCCACGCGCGCGACCGGATCGTGGAGCGCGATCGCCACGCACGAGCCCAAGCCGATCGTCGAGAGCGATCCCGATTCCGCGGCGGCCAGGTCGGCCACCTTGACGCGGATTTCCACCGCGGGCGTGGTCATAGGCGGCGAAACACGCGCTCGCGCGCGTCGACGGGAGCGAAGCGGCTCCGCGCGCGCCCGAGCAGCGTCTCCACCTTGCCGAGCACCAGAAAGCCCTCGGGCGCCAGCGCCTCGTAGAACGAGTCGAACAGGCGCTCCTGCGTATCGCGATCGAAGTAGATCAACACGTTCCGACAGACGATCATGTCATGCGGCCCCGGCGGCGCCGGTTCACTGAGGAGATCCCGGCGCTCAAAACGCACCATCGCGCGCACCGCGGGATCGATCCGGAACGGGGGCTCCGGGGAGAAGTATCGGCGCCGGAGCTCCGGCGGCGTATCGGCGAAATCGGCCTCGTCGAATTCCCCGCGCGCCGCGCGGTCGAGGCTCTGGCGGTCGATGTCGCTGCCGAGCACCGTCACCCGACTGATCTCGCGCAGGCGATCGTGCCGGCTCGCGTAATCGTAGAAGAGCACCGCGAGGGAATACGGCTCCTCGCCCGACGAGCAGCCGGCGCTCCACACGCGGATCCGCCCCTCGCGATTCCAGAGCGCCGGGACGACCTGCTCGGCCATCGCGGCGTACGCGTCCCAGTTGCGAAACAGCTTGGTGACGTTGATGGTGAGCGCGTCGAGCAGCCGATCGTACTCGGCGGCGTCGGTATCGAGAATCGCCGCGTAGTCCTCGTAGCGGTGCACGCCGCGCGCGCGCATGCGGACGGCGATGCGCCGCCGCAGGCACTTCTCCTTGTAGCTCGCGCAGCCGAAGCCGCGCTCCGTCGAAATCTTCTTCGTCAACGCGAGAAAATCCGCGGCTTCCTGCTCTTCCACCATCAATACACCTGTCGTACGGATTCGAGATTCGTGCGCACGATCGCGTTGTCGGGGTCGAGCTCCAGTGCGCGCTCCCAGCAGCGCACGGCTTCGCCGCGCTCCTGCCGGCGCAGGCGGAGGTTGCCGAGCTTCAGGTACACGTCGGCGCCGAGCTCGGGGTTCGCTTTGGTCGCCCGCAGGTAGGCCTCGAGCGCCTCGTCGTAGCGCGCGGCGCGGTAGTGCAGATCACCCATGTTCTTGTGGAGTTGGGCGAGGCCCGGATCCTCCTGCAATCCGCGCTCGGCCATTGCTCGTGCCTCGTCGTAGGCGCCGCTCCGCTCGAGCGCGACGGCGAGGTTGTTGAGCAGCGTGGCCACGTGCGGGTGTGCGGCGACGCCCTCCCGGAACACCTCGACCGCGCGCGCGCCGTCGCCGAGGAGGGCCGCCGTGAGTCCCGCATAGTGGAACCAGGCGGCGGTCGGCGGCTTCTTTCCGAAGTGCGGCCGCGCGGCCGACAGCGCGGCGTCGGCGGCCACGAGATCGCCGGCGAGCAGGTGGACCGCGCCGAACGAGGTGAGCACGCGCGGATCGTTCGCGCCGCCGCGCTTGGTCGCCTCCTCGAGCGCGTGGCGCGCCTCCTCGCCGCGACTGAGCTGCTCGAGCGCGTAGGCGAGGTTGTGGAAGGTCGCCGCCTTGGCGCCGGGCTGCGCCGACGCCTCGGCGAACGCCACCGCGGCGTCGTCCCACTTCTGCTGGCGCGCGAGCACGAGCCCTACGTAGAAGCGCGCCGTGGCGTCGCCGCTCCGCAGGTCGAGGACGCGCCGGAACTCGCGAAGCGCCTCGTCGAGCATGCCAGTTTTATAAAACGCCACGCCCAGGTTCCGGTGCTCCTCGACGCGGCCTTCGGCGACGGCCTGCGGCACCACCGCGGCGGTCTTGCCGATGCGATGGATGAACCCGGCCGAGACGAGGCCGTACAGCGCCTTGCCGACCTCGAACTCGACGAGCCCGGAGGCGTCGACGATCGCCTGCACGTCGCGCGCGCCGTCGACGAGCTCGAGGACGGCGCGCTGCTCCTCGGTGAGCGCGACCTCGCTCGCGAACACCTTGCTGCGGTCCATCTCGAACACGAGGTCGAACGACGGGATCTTCTTCTCGATCAGGCTCCACTCGTCCACGCGCCGCGCGCCCTCGAGCAGCAGCGACTCGGGATTGATCGACACGACGTGGTCGTGCTGATCGGGGAGGACGTCCGCCTCGAAGTTGAACGTCCCCTGATTCCACGTGAACAGGAAGTACACGGCTTCCTGGATCTGCACGTGGATGGCGGCGTGCAACTGGTCGAGCGTGAGCGCGCCCTGCTCCACCAGCAGCTCGCCCAGCCGCTTGTCGCGGCGCTTGTCCTGCAGCCGGATCCCGGCCTCGAGCTGCGCCTGCGAGACGATGCCGTTCTTCACGAGCATGTCGCCGAGCCGGTCGCGCCGATTGACGATCGACGCGTAGCAGATGCGGCCCTTGTCGAAGTAGATGTAGCCGAAGTTGTTCCGGTGCGTGACGCTCAGGCAGCCGGTCTTCTTGCCCATCGCGAGGAGCTGCAGCACGTCGGGGAGGCTCGCCTCCTTGAGGCTTCCGCGAATCGCCATCAGCGGAGCTCCTCGATCAGGCGCGCCGCCGGATCGGGCCATGGCCAGACGACCTTCTCCGTGTCGAGGAAGAAGGTGTCGGCCGCATTGCGCATCGCGGCGTTGCGCACGGCGCCCGCATCGTCGGGCTCGAGCTCGGCGCGAATGAAGCCGATCGTCACCGGGACCGCGGCCACTTCCGCCGACGCGACGATGCGATTGGCCGTGCCGATGATCTCGCGCACGCTCGCGACCGGACGCTCGGCGAGATAGCCGAGCATCTCGCCCGTCGGCGAGACGCCCAGGTCGCGGAGGAAGCGCGCGTAGAGCCGCTCGCGCAGATCGCGGTCCGGCGACTGCATCTCGACGACGAGGCCGCCCTCGAAGCGCGAACGCAGCCGCTCCTCGAGGCCCGAGAGCTCGCGCGGCGGACGGTCGCTCGCGATCACGAGCTGCTTGCCGTCGGCGTACAGCGCGTTGAACACGTGGAACAGCTCTTCCTGCGTGCGCTCCTTGCCGGCCACGAACTGCACGTCGTCGAGCAGGAGCGCCGTCGCGGCGCGGTAGCGCGTGCGCCAGCGGTCGACGGTGCCCTCCTGCAGCGCGGCGATCAGCTCGTCGACGAAGAGCTGCGCGGCGACGCAGGCGACGCCCGGCCCCGCCGTGGCGACGAGCCCATTGCCGATCGCGTTGAGCAGGTGCGTCTTGCCGACGCCGCTCGGTCCGTGGATGAAGAGCGGGTTGTACCGGCTGCCGGGCACGGCGACGATCGCGTCCGCCGCGCGCACCGCGAGCTGATTGCACGTGCTGACCTCGAACCCCGCGCGCGTGAACGCGGCGGACGGCCCCGGCGGCGGCGTCGCCGTGCGCAGCGCGCGCTCGAGCAGCAGCTCCGCCTCCTCCAGCCGATCGGGATCGTGGAAGGCATCGTGCGCGGCAAGCGCGGCATCGGCGCGGAGCATCTGCTTCTCCAGATCGCGCAGCTTGGAGATGCTCGCCTCGAATTCGCGGAGCAGCGTCTCGACGCTCGCCGGCGGCGCCGCATCCTGGAGCACGCGCTCGAGGCGGCCGGTGCGGTACCCCTCGCCCCTCCAGTAGGCGATGGCGTCGTTGACACGCGTCTTCCACTGCTCCACGTGCTGCGCGACGGCGGACGCGATGTCCGTGAGAAAACTCTGAAACTCGCCGGAGAGCCGCGGCGGCGTGGCGCGCCGGCGGTCGACCGCGAGGTCGCCGAGGATGCGGATCACCGCTTCGGGCTCGACCGCATCGCCGCCGAGCGTCTGGTACGCGATCAGGCGGTTGAGCGCCCCCTGCAGCTCGCGCACGTTCTGGAACTCGAGCCGCCCGACCTCCTCGATCACGCCGCCGCGAAAGCGCACGCCCCGCTCCTCGCACTTGGCGCGCAGGATCGCGACGCGCGTCTCGTAATCCGGCGCGCCGATGTCGACGATCAAGCCGCCGGAGAGACGCGTGAGCAGCCGCTCGTCCACGTCCTGGATGTCCGCGGGCGGGCGGTCGCTCGTCATCACGATCTGCCGACCGTCGGCCTGCAGCGTGTTGAAGATCTTGAGCAGCTCCGACTGCGTCTCGCGGTGCCCCGTGAGGAACTGCATGTCGTCGATGAGCAGCACCTCGACCTGGAGATAGCGCGCGATGAACGCGTCGCCGCGGCCGCCGGCGATCGCCTCGTGCAGCTCCTCCACGAAGTCGTCGAGCGTGACCAGCTCGACGACCGCGCCCTTCTTGCGGTGCAGCACCTGATTGCCGATCGCGCTCATCAGGTGCGTCTTCCCCAGCCCCGAGCTGCTGTACATGAACAGCGGGTTGTACACGCTGCCGGGCGTGTCGGCCACGGCGCGCGCCGCGGCGACGGCGAGCCGGTTCGCCGAGCCGACGATGAAGTTGTCGAAGCGGAGCCGCGAGTCGAGGAGCACGACGGCCTACCGCGCCCCGGCGGGCGCGCCGGCGCTCAAGCGCTTGAGCACGAGCTCGGAGATGGCGCGCAGCGTCTCGAACACGCCGGGCCCATGGAGCGCGTCGGCGGCGAATTCCGGGACGCCGCGGAAATTGAGTGCATCGGAGAGCTCGGCCGTGGACAGGATCAGGTCGGACGGCAGGTCCTGCTTGTTGTACTGGATCACGAGCGGCACGGTGCGCGCATCGATCCCCTGCTCGGCCAGATTGGCGTGGAGGTCCTGAAAGCTCTCGACGTTCTCGGCGAGCTGGCGCGCCTGGCTGTCGGCGACGAACACCACGCCGTCCGCGCCCTGCAGCACGAGCTTGCGCGTGGTCTGGTAATAGACCTGTCCCGGCACCGTGTAGAGCTGGAACTTGGTCGTGAAGCCCGAGATCGTGCCCAGGTCGAGCGGCAGGAAGTCGAAGAAGAGCGTCCGGTCCGTCTGCGTCGCGAGCGAGACCATCTTGCCTTTGCGGTCGTCGGGCACCTGTCCGTAGATGTAGTGCAGATTGGTCGTCTTTCCGGACCGGCCAGGTCCGTAGTAGACGATCTTGCACGTGATCTCGCGGGTGGCGTAGTTGACGAGAGACAAAGGGGTTCCGGGGTAGAGCTGATTGGTATTCGCGAACGCTTATATCAGAGTACTGCTCCCTGTGGTCTGTGGTCTGTGGTCTCAATTCCACCGACCACGGACCAGCGACCACGGACTAACTACCTCCCGAACAACGCCGCCAGGTTCGCATTCAGATCCCGCTCGAAGTCCACGCCGAGGGCCGGCTGGCGCACCGCGGGCAGCGGCGGCGCCGCCGAGGCCAGCTCGCGGCAGAGCTCCTCGAAGTACAGCCGAACCAAGCCCAGCGAGCTCTCGGTGTCGAACACGGTGAGACAAATGTAGGAGCCGCGCCCCGTCTCGGCCGGCGCGAGGAAGAGCTGCTTCGCCGTGCCCGCGTAGTGCAGGCCGCGGAACGGCCGCCCGTCGAGCTGGCGCCCGAGCTCGCCCGCGGTCGCGTGCGCCGCCGACGCCAGCGCGCACGCGGTCATCACGTCGACCGCGCGCGTGAACCCCGCCTGCGCCACGACCTGCCCGGAGGGATGGAGCAGCAGCGCGAGACGCGCCCGCGCGTCGTCGACGAAGCGCTTGAGCGGCGCCTCGATCCACGGCTCCACGGTCGCGATGATCACGCGAGCGTCCCCGCCGCCTTCAGCAATTCCATGCGTATCAGCCCCACGTTCGCCGCCGGATCGGCGACGACCACGATCACGAGCTCTCCGCGCCCACCCACGGCGCAGATCCGTCCCCGCTCGGCGTCGAGCTGCAGGAACGCGACCGACCCCAAGCGCGCGGCGGCGGCCGAGAGGCGCGCCTTGCGATACATGGACGCCGCAAGCGCCGCCACCCGGTCGCCGTCCTGCCCGAACCGCAGGTTGGAGTCGACCACCAGACCGTCACTCTCGGAGACGATCAAGCTCGCCCGCACGCCACGCTGGCGGGTCAGCGCCTCGAGGACCGGCGCGAACGGGCTGTTCATGCGTTCCCCCGCGACGAGAGCCAGCCGCCCGCCCGCTCGGCGCACCGGTCGAGCAAGCGGCGAAGCAGGCCGAGCGGTGTCGCCCGCGATGCCGCCACGACGAGCAGGCTCGAGTCGGCGGCCGGCGCCATCGCCACCACGGCGTGGTGCGTCTCGAACGTGATCGAGCGCCATTCGCCCACGTCGAGATGGCGCGTCGAGCGTTCGACCTCGTCCGAGATGCCGCTCAGTTGCGCCCCGACCTCCTGCGACACGTCGTAGCCGTCGGAGTCGACGTACACGCCGCCGAGCACGTAGCCGCTGGCATCGAGGAGGAGCGCCGTCTGTCCCTCGTCCGTGAGCACGTCGGCGAAGAGGAGCCGCGGATCGACCGGCGTCGGCGGCTCGAACGGCGTGCCGACCGCGCCCGACGAGCGCCGCACGGTCTGGAGCGCCGCCGAGACGTCCGCCCCCGCCCCGCCGGCAGCCGCCTGGCCGAGGAATCGTTCGGCGTCCTCGAAGCGGCCCTGCTGGAACGAGATGTAGCCCAGCCCCTTCATCGCCCCCACGTGACTGGGCATGATCTTGAGGACCGTCGCCCATTCATCCGCCGCGCGTGCGAAATCGCGCCGGTCGACCGCGATGCGCGCGACCAGGTCGTGGGCCTCGGCGTTGCGCGGATGCCGCTCGAGTCCGCGGAGCGCGATCTTGAGGGCAACCTCGAGCTGGCCCTGGCGGCGCAGCGCCTCGCCGAGCTGGATGAACACGAGACTCGACGGGTCGTGCGCCAGCTCGTCGCTCCAGCGGCGGATGTCGTCAGCCATTCTCGTGCGCCTCCAACACGCGTTGCAGCCTGATGAGCGCCTCGAGCGCGTCGCGCGCCTCGGGCGACGCCGGCCCGCTCGGCGATTGTTTTAGAAAATACTCGATCTCCTTGCGCGACGCCGCGGTCTCTTCGCGCAGCGAGCGTGCGAGCGCCGCGGGGAGGCGCGCGTCGGGGGCGCCGCGCTCGGGCTCCGCGGCCGCGCGCTGCGGCGCGCGCAGCGTGATGATGCCCGTGGTGGCCAGCCCATACGCGATCTTCGCGATCTCGAACTCGTCCCGCCCGAGCGTCGCCGCCATCGCGCGGAGATCGCGCTCCCCGTCGATGATCGTGAGCACCTGCCACTCGTGCGGCAGCAGGTCGAGCATCGCGCCTTCGCGGCCCTCTTCCACCGGCGCCAGCTCGGGCACCACCGACACGTTCGGCACGATGTCGGCGATGCGCGACCACTCGTCGATCCGCCGCGCGCCCTCCATGAGGAGCGACTCGGTCGAGACGGTGATTCGCGTGTCGCGCGGCATCTCCTCCTTCGTGCGCTCCTCGAACGAGAAGAAGCCCTCCTGCCACGACATCAGCTCGAACACCACGCCCTCGATCTGCAGGCGGAGCTGCCGCTCGAGCTCGCGCTGCGTGAGCGCGCCGATCTCCACGAGCAGCTCGGGGATCTCGCGCGACGCGCGGCCGTTGGCCTTGCGCTCCTTCGCGCGCTCGAGATCGGCCTCGCTCACGCGGCCCGCCTGCACCAGGGCCAGCTCGGTGGGCACGGCCTTGCTGCGGATGGTGGCCTGCACCACGCGCCCGTTGTCGAAGTACACGAGCCCCTCGTCCTCGCGCAGCTCGGACGAGACGCGCAGCATCCCCGTCTTCCGGCTCAGGTCGAGGAGCTGGAAGACGTCATGGATGCCGAGCTCGCGGAGCGGTCCCTCGATCGCCATGGCTACGCCACCCGCGGGCCGAGGATGCGCTGCAGATCGCTCGCCGTCCGGATCTCGCGGCGCGCGCGGCGCGCGAACTCGGAGGTCGGGCCGAATTCGATGACGCGCTGCCAGCGATCGATCGCGTCGCGGTAGCGATGCTGCTCGGCGAGGATGGTGCCCTCGTAGAAGAGCGCGCCGACGTGCGTCGGGTCGAACCGCAGCACGCGCGCGAACGCGTGAATGGCGTCGCGCTTGCGGCCGAGCGCGAGCAGTGTCTCGCCGAGCGCAATGAGCGCGTCGAAGTGATACGGATCGCGCTGGAGCAGGTCGACGAGCAGCGCGATCGACTCGGCGGGCCGCCCAAGGCGCCGGCGCAGGTTCGCCAGCTCGAGCGTCGCTTCGGCATACGTGGGCACGGCGTCGAGCGCCGCGACGAGCTCCTGCTCCGCTTCACGATTCTGTCCCTTCGCCTGCAACAGCCGCGCGAGCTGGTAGCGCACGACCGCGAAGTCGTGGTCGAGCGTGAGCGCGTGCCGGTACGCCGAGATCGCGCCCTCGTTGTCACCGAGCGAGCGCGCGATGTCGCCGATCTTCTGCTGGATGTCCGCGCGCATCGGCGCCACGCGACGCGCCGCCTCGAGCACCGCGAGCGCGGCCGCGGGATCGCCGGCCTCGGCGCACGCCGACGCCGTGAGCATGAGGATCTCGACGTCGTCCGGCTGGGCGGCGAGCAGCTTCTCGGCAATCGGCCGGGCTTCTGCCGCTCGGCCGAGGCGGATGAGCGACCAGGCTTCGCCGATGCGCGCCGAGCGCGTCGCGGGCTCCAGCCGCAGCGCTTCGCGATAGCGCTCGAGCGCTTCCCCGTAGAGGCCCTGGCGTGCGAAGACCTCACCGAGAAGCGTCAGTCCGTCGGGACGCGCGTGGCCGCGCGCGAGCGCACGGCTGATCTCCGCCGAGGCACGATCGTAGAGCCCCTTGGAGAGAAAGTCCGTCGCCATCGCGAACGGCGACGAATCCATCGCCCGGGGCTGCCGCGGCGTCGGCGACGCGACGACCGGCGTGAGCTCGGTGAACAGCGTGTCGAGCGATTCCGGATCGAAGCTGAAGTCCGCG
>DASZUN010000126.1:0-18416 GCA_035547615.1 Gemmatimonadaceae bacterium
ACAAGATGCAGGACAAGATCGAGTTCGGCCTCAAGGTGCTCTGGGATCGCGACAAGGTGGTGGCCGCGCTCGAGCGGGAGAACGACGAGATCCGGCGGCTCAAGGACGAGATCAGCCGCCACACGACGACGTCGACGTACTTCGCGCGCATGCAGCTCGGGCGGCTGATCGACTCGGCGATGGAGGAGCTGTCGGGTCGGTACGTGTCGGACATCCACGAGGCGCTGAAGCCGGTGGCGGTGGCGAGCCGGTCGAACAAGCCGATCGGCGACCGGATGATCCTGAACGCGGCGTTTCTCGTGGACCGGGCGCAGGAGCAGGCGTTCGACGACCGGGTGAAGGAGACGAGCCGGAAGTACGAGGACGTGCTGGCGTTCAAGTACTCGGGCCCGTGGCCACCGTACAACTTCGTCAACATCAAGCTCAAGCTCGAGAAGGCCGACTAGGCCCGCGGCATGACGGACGTCGTGGAGGGGCAACGGCTCACGCCGAGTTCCGCGGACCGCGGGCATCTGGCGCTGCTGTCGTCGCTCGCCGAAGCGCCGACGCTCGCCGCGGCCGCGAGCTTTCTCCTCAACGACATCGTCGCCGCGACCAGCGCGCGCCGTGCCTGCCTGCTGCGGTTCGACGCCGCCGAGGAGCAGCTCGTGCTCACCGCGCTGGCGGGCGAGTTCGAGGATCCGCCGCCCACCGAGCTCACGATCGCGGAGCGCACGCACGCGTGGATGGTCGCGACGCTCGCGCTGACGCCGGTGCTCAACGATGCCGACGTGCGCGCGGGCGCCCGCTTCGGGTTCGAGCAGTGGACCGCCTTGCCGATGCCGCGACTGCACTATCGTGGTGCACCGGCCATCTGGTCGGATGCTTATGCGGCCGACGTCCTCGCGCCCTCCGGCGCGCGCCTCGTGCCACTCGAGAACCGGCGATTCAGCTCCGCGCCCGGCGGCGTGGTCATCGTCGATTGTGCCCTCCCCGACGGCGTGCTGCAGGACATCGCGTCGGTCGTGCTCTACGCGGGGCCGGTGCTGTTTCGCGTCGAGGCACATCAGGAGAGCGAGCGCGCACTCGACCAGTCGTCGCACGAGCGGAGCCGCTACCAGCAGATGGTCGACTCGCTCCCGGATCCGGTCGTCATCACCGACGCGTCCAACGACATCCTGGTGCAGAACAAGCGCGCCGAGCATCTGCTCAGCACCGCCGACGACGATTCACCAGGACGGCGGCGCGCCGTGGAGCTGAACAACCTGCTCTTCAGCTCCTTCCTCTCGCGCGCGACGATTGCGGGGCCGGCGACGAGCGGCGCGCGCGAGCTGAATCTCGTCGATCCCGACGAGGGCCACGATCTGCTGTTCGAGGTGCTCACGCATCCGCTCGGCGAGCGCGTCGGTCCGGTGGACTCGGTGCTGTCGGTGCTGCGCGACGTGACCGACCTGCGCCGCGCCTCGCGCGAGCTCGAGCGGCAGGTGCTGCGCGTGCGCCAGGCGGAGATCGAGGCGACGGACGAGCGCGATCGGCTGAACCTGATTCTCGAGAACGTCGCCGACCCCATTCTCGTCACCGACAGCGCGGCCAACACGATCCTCATGAACGAGGAAGCCGAGCAGCTCTTCCACGGACCGCGGGGCGAGGCGCAGAGCTACCGCGTCTCGCGGAGCGTGCGCCAGAACGACACCAAGTTCACGTCGTTCATCTCGGATTTCGCGCTCACCAACGAGCGCACGCGGCGCGAGCGCATGACGCTCATCCACCCGGTGTCGTCGGTGCCGCTGCCGGTGGAGGTCGTGTCGGGCAAGATTCGCAACGAGCGCGGCGAGCCGATCGCGATCGTCTCCGTGCTGCACGATCTCACGCAGCAGGCCGAGAACGAGCGCCTGTACGAGGCGCTCAAGCGTCTGAACGGCGAGCTGGAGGAGCGCATCGCCGCCGCCACATCGGATCTCGCGCAGCAGAACGAGCGCCTGATCTGGCAATCGGAGGAGCTGGCCAAGGCCAACAAGCTCAAGTCGGACTTCCTCGCGAGCATGTCGCACGAGCTCCGCACGCCGCTCAACGCGGTGATCGGGTATTCCGCGCTGCTGCTCGACGGCATCGCCGGCGCGCTCGCGCCGGCGCAGATGGACTACGTGCAGCGAAGCCGGACCGCGGCGCAGCACCTCCTGTCGTTGATCAACGACATCCTCGACCTGGCACGCATCGAGGCCGGCAAGATGCCGGTCTACGTCGAGCCGGTGTCGCTGCCGGAGGTGGTCCGCGAGGTGGCGCAGCAGGTCGAGCCAATGGTCACGTCCAAGCATCTCTGGTTCGAGACGCGGCTGGCCGACGATCTGCCCCTCCTCGAGACGGACAAGACCAAGGTGAAGCAGATCCTGCTCAACCTGCTCTCCAATGCCGTGAAGTTCACCAACAAGGGCGGCGTCACGATCCGAGCGGATGCGCGGGACGGCGCGATCGTGCTCGAGGTGACCGACACGGGCGTGGGTATTCGTCCGGACGAGATCAACGTGATCTGGGAAGACTTCCGGCAGCTCGATCAGTCGCGGACGCGGTCGTACGGCGGCACGGGCCTCGGCCTGAGCATCACGCGCCGCCTCACCGAACAGCTGGGCGGCGAGATCTCGGTCTCGAGCACGTACGGGGAAGGGACCGTGTTCTCCGTGCGCCTGCCGCTCGGAGATCGATCGTCCGTCGCGTAGCTTACGCGGGTGCTCGTCTCGGTCGCCCTCCCGCTCCCGCTCTTCCGCACCTTCACCTACGCCGTCCCGGACGCCGACGCGCACCGCGCGCGGGTCGGGATGCGCGCGGTGGTGCCGTTCCGCAACCAGCGTGAGGTGGGTGTCATCGTCGAGTCGCCGGCGGCGCCGCTCCCCGCGGGCGTTGCCGCGAAGCCCGTGCACGCGCTCCCCGATGAGCAGCCGGTGCTCGCGCCGGAGATGCTCGCCGTCTGCCGCTGGATCGCCGACTACTACATCGTGCCGCTCGGCGTCGCGCTGCGAACCGCGCTGCCCGCCGCGCTCACCTCACAGGCCACGCCCGAGCCCGTGCGCCGCACGCGCCGCGTGGCGCGCCTGCGCCGCGACATCCCGTCGCTCCTGCACCGCGATCGCATCTTCGGCCGCGCCCCGCAGCAGCGCGCGCTCTTCGAGCTGATCGAGTCGCTCGGCGGATCGGTCGCCGTGGAACACCTCACGGAGCGCATGAGCTTCTCGCCCTCCGTGCTCAAGGGCCTCGTCGCGCGGGGGATCGTGGAGCTCGACGAGGAGATCGTCGCGCGCGACCCGTTCGCGTGGCGCGCGACGCAGCCTCCGGCGGCGCACGTGCCCTCGGAAGCGCAGCGCGACGCCATCGCGGCGCTCGCCGGCGGCACCCCGGGCGACGTGTTCCTCGTGCACGGCGTGACGGGGAGCGGCAAGACGCTCGTCTACATCGAGCTGCTCAAGCGCGTGGTGCTCGAGCGCGGCAAGAGCGCGATCGTGCTCGTGCCCGAGATCGCGCTGACGCCGCAGACGGTCGATCGATTCCGCGCCGTCTTCGGCGACCAGATCGCGGTGCTGCACAGCGCGTTGAGCGACGGCGAGCGCTACGACGAATGGCTCGCGCTCCGCGAGGGGCGCAAGCGCATCGCCGTCGGCGCGCGCTCGGCGATCTTCGCGCCGCTCGCCGACCTCGGCGCGATCGTCGTCGACGAGGAGCACGAGTCGAGCTACAAGCAGGGCGAGTCGCCGCGCTACCACGCGCGCGAGGTGGCGATCGTGCGCGCGCGCGACGCGGGTGCCGTCGTGGTGCTCGGCAGCGCCACGCCGAGCCTGGAGAGCTGGGTGAACGCGCAGACGGGCAAGTACCATCTGCTCACGCTCCCCGATCGTGTGGGCGCCGCGCGGCTGCCGACGGTGCGCGTGGTCGATCGCCGGGAGGCCGCGGCGGCGGCGCGGAAGTTCGAGGAGCGCGGCGCCGAGGATTTCCTGCGCATGGTGGTGAGCGAGGACCTCGAGTCGGCGATCGCCGATCGGCTGAAGAAGCAGGAGCAGAGCATCCTGCTGCTCAACCGCCGCGGCTACTCGGCGTTCGTGCAGTGTGCCACCTGCGGCGACGTGCCGACCTGTCCCAACTGCTCGATCAGCCTCACGTACCATCGGACGCCGGAGCGGCTCGTCTGCCACTACTGCCAGCACGCCGAGGCGCCGCGGACGATGTGCCTCCGCTGCGGCGGCACGCTGATGCGGCAGCGGGGGCTCGGCACGCAGCAGGTCGAGCGGCTGCTCGCCGATCGCTTTCCGTCGGCGCGCATCGCGCGCATGGACGTCGACACGACGAGCGGCAAGTGGGCGCACGCCGAGATCCTCGACCGCGTGGGCCGCGGCGAGGTGGACGTCCTGCTCGGCACGCAGATGATCGCCAAGGGTTTAGATTTTCCTAATGTCACCCTGGTCGGGGTGATCGACGCGGACGTGGGCATCAACCTGCCGGACTTCCGCGCGTCGGAGCGCTGCTTCCAGCTCCTGAGCCAGGTGGCCGGGCGGGCAGGGCGGGGCCCGAAGGGCGGCCTCGTGCTGATCCAGACGCGCGTGCCGTCGCATCACGCGGTCGTGTGCGCGGTCGCGCACGACTACGGCACGTTCGTGCGGCAGGAGCTCGAGGGCCGCGAGCACCCGGCGTACCCGCCGATGATTCGCCTGGCGAACGTGGTCTTCAGTGGCACGACGGAGCCGGCGACGGCGGAGCTCGCGGCCGCGGCGGCGACCTGGCTGCACGCGCTCCTCCGCAAGCGCCCGATGCCCGGGGTGAGCGTGATCGGGCCGGCGCCGTGTCCCGTGGAGCGCATCAAGAACCGGTGGCGCTGGCATCTGCTCATCAAGGCCGAGCACCCGCGCGATCTCACCCGGCTCGGCCGGTACTTCCTCGAGCGCTTCGTGCCGCCGAAGCAGGCGGGCTTGCGGATCTCGCTCGACCGGGATCCGGTCGCGCTGTTGTAAGGCCCGCGTGCCGACCGTTGACAACCGCCGGGGATCGCCGCAGGTTCATACCTAGCTATCTATACCTAAATAGCTTGGGAAGCACATGGCGAAGCCGAAGAACGACATCCTGCAGGGCACGCTCGCGCTCCTCGTCCTCAAGACCCTCGCCGCGCGCGGGGAGATGCACGGCTACGCGATCACCGCCCACATCCAGCGCGTGTCGGCGGAGCTGCTGCGCGTGGAGGAAGGCTCGCTCTATCCCGCGCTGCACCGCATGGAGCAGGACGGCTGGGTGCGCGCCGCGTGGGGCACCACCGAGAAGAACCGCCAGGCGCGCTTCTATTCGCTCACCGCGCTCGGCCGCAAGCAGCTCGCGCAGGAAGAGGAGAGCTGGGCGCGGCTCACCGAAGGTGTCCGCCGCGTCCTGCGCTACGCCTGACCGGAGGCCGCATGTCGCTCATCCGCCGCCTGATCAACTTCTCACGCTCCGACCGCCACTCGCGCGACCTCGATCGCGAGCTCGCGTTCCATCTCGACGAGCGCGTCGACGAGCTCGTCGCCGCGGGCATGCCGCGCGAGGCCGCGGTGCACGAAGCGCGGCGGATGTTCGGCAATTACGGCATGCAGAAGGAACGCGCCCGCGACGTGGACGTCGTGGGCTGGCTCGACTCGCTGCGCGACGACGTGCGCTACGCGATCCGATCGCTGCGCCACGCGCCCGGCCTCGCGGTCGTCGCGATCGTGTCGCTCGCGCTCGGGATCGGCGCGAACACGGCCATCTTCTCCCTCGTCGACGCGATCCTCCTCCGGTCCCTCCCGGTGAGTCATCCGGAGGCGCTCGTGCGGGTCGAGTTCGCGAACGGCGGTGACGTGTTCACCAATCCGCTCTGGGAACAGATTCGCAATCGCCAGCGGGTATTCGACGGCGCGTTCGCCTACGGCGAGGAAGACTTCGACCTCACTGACGGCGGCCTCGCGCGGCACGCCCCCGGCGCCTACGTGAGCGGCGCGTTCTTCTCGACGCTCGGCCTCCGGCCTGCGGTCGGTCGGTTGCTCTCGAACGCGGACGACGTCCGCGGCTGCGCGCCCGTGGCGGTGGTGAGCTACGGCTACTGGCAATCCGGATTCGGCGGCCGCGCCGACGTCGTGGGTCGCACGATTTCGCTGAATCGTCATCCCGTGCCCATCGTCGGGGTGATCGCGGGCGCCTTCGGCGGCGTCGACGTCGGGCGCGCGAACGACGTCTACGTCCCGCTCTGCGCGAAGCCCGTCATCGGCGACTTTCCAGGGGTGCTCGACCTGCGCGCGAATTGGTGGCTGTACGTTATGGGCCGCGTGAAGCCGCAGCTCTCGCTCGCGCAGGCGCGCGCCGGCCTCGCGTCGATCGCGCCGGCGACGTTCTCCGCGACCCTTCCCGAGAATTGGCCCGCGCAGGTCCAGGCCAGATACCTCAAACGCAGCTTCAACGTGGCCCCGGCCGCGGGTGGAATTTCCGATCTGCGCCTCTCCTACCAGCGCGCGCTCTACGTCCTCATGGCGATCGTCGGGCTCGTGCTGCTGATCGCGTGCGCCAACGTCGCGAATCTGCTGCTGGCGCGCGCCACGGCCAGGCAGCGCGAGGTGGCCGTCCGCGTCGCCCTCGGCGCGTCCCGGTCGCGCATCGCGCGGCAGCTGCTCACGGAGAGCGTGCTGCTCTCACTCGCCGGCGCGGTCGTCGGGCTGGTCTTCGCGCAGTGGGGCACGCGGCTGCTCGTCGCGATGATGTCGTCGCCGGACGCGCCGATCGCGCTCGATCTCGGCGCGGACGCGCGCGTCCTCGCGTTCACGATCGCTGCCGCCGTGGTGACCGGCATCGCGTTCGGGACCATGCCCGCCTGGCGGGCGGCGCGCGTTCCGCCGAGTGCCGTCTTGAAGTCCGGCGGTCGCGGCCTGACCGGCGTCCGTGGGCACTTCGCGGCGAGCAAGGCGCTCGTCGTCGCGCAGATCGCCGTATCGCTCGCGCTCGTCGTCGGCGCCGGACTCCTGGTCGGGACGTTCCGCCGGCTCGCCACGACCAACCTCGGTTTCCGGACCGACGACGTGCTCGTGGTAACCGCCAGCCCGCCGGCCGCCGACGTGAAGGGCGCGGCGCGTGCGAGTGCGTTCCAGGCGCAAGTGCTCGAATCGATGCGCGCGATTCCCGGTGTGCGCTCGGCGAGCATCTCGCGCATCGTGCCGCTGAGCGGCACCGGCTGGAACGACGTCATGTACATCGACGGCTATACCGCGCAATCCGACGCCGACAGCCTCTCGTTCTTCAACGCCGTGAGCGATGAGTATTTTCAAACGCTCGGCACGCCGATGCTCGCCGGCCGCGCGTTCGGGCCCGCGGAGCGCGCCGGCATGCCGCCGGCCGCCATCGTGAACGAAGCCTTCGCCAAGAAGTTCTTCCACGCCACGAACGCCGTCGGCCACACGATCCGGTACGGGTTCGGCACGCCCGGCGACCCGGCGACGATCGTCGGTGTCGCCGCGGACGCCAAGTATTCATCGGTGCGGAAAGCCGCGCCGCCAACGGTCTATTTGTCGATCGCGCAGGACACCGACTTCTGGGGCGACGTGCACGCCGAGCTGCGCGTCGCCGGCCCGCCGGCGGCGGTCGAGCCGTCGGTCGTCGCGGCCCTCGCCCGCATCAGCCCGCACGCGAGTGTGAAATTCACCACCCTGTCCAGCGAGCTGTCGGACGTGCTGAGGCGCGAGCGCGCGCTCGCCGTGGTCTCGGGCTTCTTCGGCGCGCTGGCGCTGCTTCTGGCGATGCTTGGGCTCTACGGCGTGATGGCGTACGCCGTCGCGCGCCGTCGCGCGGAGATCGGAATTCGCATGGCCCTGGGCGCGGGGCAGCGGCGGGTCGCCGGCATGGTCGTGCGCGAGGTCACCGTCCTGCTGGTCGCGGGCCTGCTGATCGGCCTCGGGTTCGCGGCAGCGAGCACGCGCCTCATCTCGAGCTTCCTGTACGGGTTGAAGCCGATGGATTCGGCCACGCTCGCCGGGTCCGTCGCGCTCCTCGCCATCGTCGCGCTCGGTGCCGCGTATCTTCCCGCGCGGCGCGCCGCGCGCGTCGATCCCATGGACGCGTTGCGGGAGGAATAGCCGTCCGGCGAGATTTCCCGTCGTGACGACCTTCTCACCGCCCGATTTCACCGATCCCGAGTTCGAGTCGTATCCGGACGCGCGGTTCGTCGCCGCGCCGGCCGACGGCGTGCTCCCCGAAGGATTTTTCTCGACGACCAACCTGCCCACGTTCGTGCGGGTGAACGGCGCGTGGGTCGCGCCGCGCGAGCCCCGCATGGACTCCGGCATCGTGCAGGCGACGGACGGCACGCTCTGGGTGCGCGAGGGCCGCAACATCCGCGCGGGCGACCTCGTCGCCGTCGGCGAGAAGGAGGATGGCACCGAGGGCATCTACGTGCAGACGCAGATGGCGCCCGCCGGCGGCGAAGAAGGCGCGTTCACGTTCATGTCGAGCGAGGTCTCCCGCGAGAAGCCGATCGACTACGCGCAGATGGCGCGGCTGCTGATCGCCGAGAAGGAGCGCGGTGGGTATCCGGTGTGGGTCACGGGCCCGGCGCTCGTCCACTCGCGCGCGCGAAGCGACATGAGCTGGTTCATCGCCAACGGCTACGTGGGCGCGCTGCTCGCCGGCAACGCCGTCGCCGTGCACGACATCGAGGCGTCGATCTACGGCACGACGCTCGGCATGTCGAACACGGGCGAGATCACGCAGGGCGGCCACGGACTGCACATGCGCGCGATCAACCGCGTGCGCGCGGCGGGCTCGATCGCGAAGGCAGTGGCGCAGGGCATCATCACCGACGGCATCATGTACTCGTGTGTGACGCACAACGTGCCGTTCGTGCTCACCGGCTCCATTCGCGACGACGGCCCGCTGCCGGACGTGATCACGGACATGCTCCGCGCGCAGGACGCGATGCGCCAGCATACGATCAAGGCGACGTTCGCCGTGATGATCGCGACGGCGCTCCACGCGATCGCCACGGGCAACATGCTGCCGGCGTTCGTGCGTCAGGCCGACGGCACGATGCGCGAGCTGCCGACGATCTGCGTCGACTCGTCGGAGTTCGTCGTGAGCAAGCTCAAGGACCGCGGAACGCACCAGGCGTTCGGCGTGGTGACCAACGCACAGGATTTCATGCACATCTTGCGGCTCTACGTGGAACGCGAGCTCGAAACGCGCGGCACGCCGGCGCGCGGCACGGCAGCCACGGCGCGTCCCGCGCCCAGCGGTGCACGCCCATGACGCTGCTCTCGGAAACGCGCGAGCGCTTCGTGCGCGCGATCCTCGCGCAGGTGCCGGCGGATCGCATCGCCGAAGTCCACTTCTTCCAGCCGATCAAGCAGGGCGGCGTGGAGACGGGCGTCGCCGTCGTCGCGGCGTGGCCGGAACCCGATCCCGCCCTGGAGGAGGAAGCGACCGCGGAGCTCGAGGCGCACGTCGTCTCCGACGAGCCGAGCGGCGACGATGCATCGTCCGAGCGCGAGCCGCGGCCGATCGTCTACACGGCGCGCTATCGCCTCACGCTCAAAGGTCCCGATCGCGGGAAGTGGGAGACGAATGTCGTCGAGGAAGCCGAGGCGCCGCTCGTCACCGTCGAAGCGGTCGTGCGCGGGGTGCAACGCCGCGCCGGCGACGCCGAGGATCCGGTGCGCATGTCGGGCGAGGAGCTGCGGGCGGCGCTCCCCGAGCCGCAGCATCCGGCGGCGTAGCGCGCGATCGGCGTTCAGTATAGTCGTATTAAGAAACGCTACACTCGTCGATCGCCGGCCGCCGCGTACCGCATCAGGATCGTCCCGTGGATGTCCCGCGCGTCCTCGATGCGCGCGTCCTCGAGCGCGAGGTGCGCGGGGCCGATGATGAAGGGGTGCAGCTGATTCCCGCCCGCGGCGCCGTGCGCGCCGACCTGATCGTCGAACGACACGATCTCGTACCCGTCGTACGCGCCGAAGATGGTCACGTCGCCGGCGTTCCCCGTTGAGACCACGCGCTCGATGGCGCGCACCACGAGCGCGCTCGCCTCGTAGCGCTCGAGCGGATTCGTCCCCTCCAGCACCGTGACCTGGCCAGCGTTGATCGTCGCTCGCCCGCGCGCGTTCTCCACGTGCACGCCCGCGCCGCTCCGCGATCCGAGCAGCCCCACGCCGGGATGCCGGAGCAGCTCCCGGTACAGCGTCGCGCGCCGCGCGTCCGCGGTGATGTCCTCGAGCGTCAGCGGGCGCGGATCGTCGATGAAGTAGAGCAGGGCGAGGCACGAGCTGTACGTCACCACCACGTCGTGCTCGTGCTCCACCGCGTACTTCTCGGGGAGAATGAGCTCGCGCAGCCCGTACTTGCTGCGCAGCCAGTCGCGCACCTTGCGCATCGTGCGTTGCATCCCGGGCACGCTCGGCGGCGCGACCTCGGCGACCGTCTCGAGCACCTCCGGGCCGATCACGGAATACTCGGACGTGATCGCCGCGCTCTCGCGCGCGTGCAGCGGATGGACGCCGCGCCGCACGGCGTCGCCCTCGAGAATCTTCTCGATCGTGTGGCCGAGCGATTCGCCGAACCGCACGCGGTAGCTGGCCGACGGCGTCATGCCGTGGTCCGAGAGTACCACGAGGTCGTACTGGCGGCCGCCGTGATTCTCGATCATGCGCCGAATCTCGCGGATGCGCGCGTCGGTGCGGCGCAGGTCGCGGAGCGCCTGGAAGCTCGACGGGCCGAAGTGGTGCCCCAGCTCGTCGTACTGCATGAACGTGCTGTAGATGATCGGCACGCCGAGGTAGATGTCGAGCAGGATCGCCATCGTCTGCAGCTCGCGGACGACGACGTTGCTCAGAATGCGCACGAACGGAAACAGACCTTCGCTGTGCGTCCGCCGGGCCGCCAGCTCCGACTTGAACCGCTCCCACTCCTCGCGCAGATACTCGAGCACGGCCTGGAGCGACATGCGCGCGACCCGGATGGGGTGCAGCACGATCAGCATCGCCATGCGCCAGCCGCCGAGCCGCTGGAACACGGACAGCCGCTGCCGGGTGGCGACGGTGAACGCGACCGTCTGCGCGTCGCCGTCGAGCAGGTTCACATAGCTCGAGCCGCCGGCAAGCGCGCCGGGCGCCGAGATGCGATCGCGGATGTATTGCACACCTGCAGGTGTGTTACAGGTGATCACCCGGCCGAGCTGCTTGTCGAAGAATCGGAACGCCGGGATGCCCTCGTTCTCGCCGTGGAAGAACCCCGCCTGGCAGTAGGGCGTGGCCGCGGGAAGTCCGCAGAACCAGCGGCGAAGCGTGTAGCCCTCCTCCCGGACCATCGAGGAGAGGGTGGGGCAGTACCCCAACTCGATCGCGCGGCGCAGCTCGGCGTATGGCAGCGCATCGATCTGGAGCATCACCAGGCCACGGCGTCCGTCGTCCGGTCGACGTTCCCGGCGGAACACGCGATATTTCAGATCGAAATATCTTCGTAGGAGCCGCGCCTTGACGGATCGACCGGGCGCGTGCTTCCCGGGCGGGATCTCCGCCCCTCGTTCCTCTCGCTTCTCTCCTGCCGTGTCAGGCAACATCGGCATCGCGATCGCGTTCGGTGCGGGACTGGCCAGCTTCCTGTCCCCCTGTGTGCTGCCGCTCATCCCGAGCTACGTCACGTTCATTACCGGGATGACGATCGACGACGTCCAGCGCTCGCGACGCATCGCGTTCGTTCATGCGTTGCTGTTCGTCCTGGGATTCTCGCTCATCTTCCTCGCGCTCGGTGCCTCCGCCACGCTGCTCGGCCGCGTGCTGTTCGCGTACCGCGCCTGGATCAGCCGCATCGGCGGGCTGCTCGTGCTGGCCTTCGGTCTGTACCTGCTGGGTGTCTTCAACCTAGGGGCTTTCGCGCGTGAGCGCCGCGTCCACATCAACGACAAGCCGCTCGGCTACCTCGGCACGGTGGTGGTCGGCCTCGCCTTCGGGGCGGGCTGGACGCCGTGCATCGGCCCGATCCTCGGCAGCATCCTCACCTACGCGGCGACGCAGGCGCAGGTGTCGCGCGGCATCCTCCTGCTCGGCGCGTACTCGCTCGGGCTCGCCGTCCCCTTCGTGATCGCCGCGATCGCGATCGACTGGTTCCTGAATGCGTTCCAGGCGTTCCGCAGCAAGATGGTCTGGGTGACGCGCATCTCCGGCGCCGTGCTCGTGATCGTCGCGATATTAATGATCACGAATTATCTGACTGTAATCACGAGCGTGCTCCAGGGCTGGACCCCCAAGGCGCTGCAGCAGGTGCTCTGAGGTCCGCGACAGCGTCGGTGCGCCGGGTAGGATTGTCCGCGCGAATCGGGTTGGAAGGGGTTGGCTACGAATTTGACGAATGGGACGAATTTGACGAATTCGTCCCATTGTGCCGGGGGCTCCGCCCACAACGAGCCGTGATTTCTTGGGAACGGCCACTCGGGATTGCACGATTCGGGTCCCGAGGTCGTTCCCAAAAAATTCACCCCGGCTGGTGGCGAAGAACGTCTTCGCTGCGCGACGAGCCGAATCGTCAAATTCGTCCCATTCGTCAGGTTCGTAGCTCCATCTATTCCAAGCCGACTCGCGCGTACGCCCCAACCCACGCATCGGGACCGTCGCGGAGCCCAGCTACACCCACCCCGCCACTCTCGCGAGCAGCTCCCTCGCCGGCACGGGCTTCAGGAGCACATCCGCACATCCTGCCGCCACACAACGGTCCCGCGTCGCCTGATCGTCGTGCCCGGTGAGCGCCACGAAGGTGCGGGAGCCCGACGCGCGCAGCGGTTCGACCAGCGACAGGCCGTCGCCGTCGGGCAGCGTGAGGTCGAGCAGTACGAGATCCGCCGGGTCCGCGCGGCCCGCGCCGAGTGCGTCGGCGATGGACGCCGCAGTGGTCACGCGATGGCCGGCGCTCTCCAGCAGCACGCACATCGCGCTCGTGACGATGTCGCTGTCCTCGACGACGAGCACGTGCGCCTGCTCAGGCACGCGTCAGTCGGCCGCTTGCTCGAATGGAACCGTGAAGAAGAACCGGCTCCCCTCGCCCAGATGGCTCTCGACCCAGATCCGGCCGCCGTGCAGCTCGACGAGCTTGCGCGCGATCGTGAGGCCGAGGCCGGTCCCGTGGTGCGGGCGCGACGGCGTCGAATCCACCTGCGCGAACTCGCGGAAGATGAGATCGTGATGCTCCGCCGCGATGCCCACGCCCGTATCGCCCACCTCGACGCAGAGCGCGCGTTCGGGCGCCTGCGGGTCGCGGCGCGCGTGCAGCCAGACGCGGCCGCCCGTCGGTGTGAAGTCGATCGCGTTCCCGAACAGGTTGCCGACCACGTGCGTGATCTTCTCGCGGTCGGCGAGCAGCGGCGGCACGTCGGGCTCGACGTCGACCGACAGCGTGAGGTGCTTCTTCTTCAATAACGGCTCGTTGATCCCGCTCACCTGCTCCAGCACCTCGCGGATGCCGAACCGCGTCGGCACCAGCGTGAGCTGGTTCGCGGCGCCGCGCGCGTAGGTCAGGATCTCGCCAACCTGGTTCAGGAGCTGGCGGCCGCCGTTGATGATGCCGCGCACGCTTTCCATCTGCCGCGGCGTGAGGTCGCCGAGAATGCCGTCGCGGAGGATCTCCGCGTGCGTGATCACCGCCGTGAGCGGCGTCCGCAGGTCGTGCGAGATGTTGGCGAGGAACTGCGTCTTCAGCGCATCGCGCGCGCGCAGCTCGGCGATCTCGACGATCGCCTCCTTGAGCTGCGCCTCGAGCGCGGCGAGACGGGGATCCTCACCGGCGACCGGGGCACGACGGGTTTCTTCGGCTATTTCTGTGCGACTCATGCGTTTGTAACGTACCCTCAATCGCTTGCGGCCGCCAACTCGCCGGTTCCATCGGACTCGATGGATTCCTCGAGCTGCTGTCGACTGAGCAGCGACCAGTATCGGCCACCCGCCGCGAGCAATTCCGCATGGCGTCCCTGCTCGACGATGCGTCCCTCGTCGAGCACGATGATCCAGCTCGCGTCTCTGATCGCGCTCACCCGGTGCGACGCGATCAACGCGGTGCGCCCGGCGAGCGTCTCGCGCAACGACCGCAGGATCTCTGCCTCGGTGTGCGTGTCGACGGCCGAGAGCGCATCGTCGAGCAGTACGATGCTCGGCTTTCGCGCCAGGGCGCGGGCCAGCGCGGCGCGCTGCTTCTGTCCGCCGGACAGGTTGATGCCGCGCTCGCCGAGCAGCGTCCCGTAACCGCCCGGGAAGCTCTCGATCGTTTCGTCGAGCTGCGCGATGTTCGCGGCCCACTTGCCGGCGGTCGCGTCTTCCGTGCCGTAGGTCAGGTTCGACCCGATCGTGTCGCTGAACAGAAAGCTCTCCTGCGGAACGTACCCGATCTCGCGCCGCAAGTCGGCGAGACTGAGCTCCCGGATATCGACACCGTCGATCAGGATCTGCCCCTCCTGCGGGTCGAACAACCGCGGGATCAGATCCATGAGCGCGCTCTTGCCGCTCCCGGTTGCTCCGACGACTCCGATCGTCGCACCGGCCGGCGCGGTGAAGCTGATGTGGCGCAGCACCCAGCGCGTCGGCTCGCCCGTTTCCGTCGGGTAGTGGAAGCCCACGTTCCGGAACTCGAGCGAGCGGCCGGACTCCGCCGGCGGAAGCGTGCGCGGCGCGCTCGCTTCGACGAGCGCCGATTTCGAGTCGAGGATGTCCAGCAGCCGCGTCATCGACGCCGCGCCGCGCTGGAACAGGTTGATCACCCATCCCAGCGCAATGAGCGGCCAGGTGAGCATCATCAGGTACATCCCGAACGCCACGAAGCTGCCGACGGTGATCGTGCCGTTGAGCACGAGCACGCCGCCGAAGCCCACGACGGCGACCATGCCGAGCCCCGCGAAGATCGAGAAGCCCGGCTGCATGATGCCGTACAGATGCGCCAGCCGCATGTTCTTCTCGAGGTAGCCCTCGTTGAGCGCCGCGAAGCGCTCGCTCTCCGCCTGCTCCTGGCGGAACGCGCGCACGATGCGCACGCCCGCCAGGTTCTCCTGCGCGAGCGTCGTCAGATCGCTGAAGTGCGACTGCACCGCCTCGAACCGCGTGTGGATGTGCCGGCCCATGATGATGCCGAGCATCGGGAGCAGCGCCATGGGCACGGCGGCGATCAGCGTGAGGCGCGCCGAGATGTGCAGCATGAACGCGAGCGCGAACGCGCCGCCCGCGACCGTGTTGGTCAGATACATGATCGCCGGGCCGGCGGCCATGCGCACCGCGCTCAGGTCGTTCGTGAGCCGCGCCATGAGGTCGCCCGTGCGCATGCGCGCGTAGTACGTCGGGTCGACGCCTTCGAGATGCGTGAACAGATCATTGCGCAGATCGTACTCCATCCAGCGGCTCACGCTGTTGAGCAGCTTCCGCATCAGGAACCGGCCGAACCCGCCGACCAGTGTGACGCCGATCATCGCGGCGCCGAGCAGCCAGATGGATCGTAGTGGCGCGCCCGCACGAATTCCGTCGAGCGCACGCCGCAGCAGCCACGGGACGAGGCTCGAGAACGCCGACGCGAATACCACGAGCACGAGCCCGCCTGCAACAGAAACGCGGTATGGGCGGTAGTAAGGAAGGAGCCGCCGAAGCGAGCGCAGCGTTGGCATGTGCTTTGCCACGGCTCAGCTCACTACGCTCGGCCGGGTGCACTCGCGCTCCCCGAGCCCCCACATTTCAGGGCAGCGGCACGCACTTTCACGAGGAGGCATTCCCATGTCGAAATATACCCGGCACCTCGGGGCGTCGCTGATGCTCGTCGGAGTCACGCTGCTCGCCGCCTGCGGCGGTGGCGAGAAGAAATCTGACAGCACGGCGGCTCTCGGCGCGGACACGACGTTGAATCGCGATCTCGCGCTCGCCGGCAAGGACACCACGGCGCAGCCACAACTGCAGGACGTCCCGACGACCGCGCCGTCGGCCAACGCGCCGGCCGCATCGAACGCGCCAACCACCCGGACGCCGACGCGCACGACGCCGCGCCGCACGGAGCCGCGCACAACCACACCGCGGCCGAGCACCCCGACCACGCGGACCACGCCGAGCGGCAACACGGAGACGCACAACGCGCCGGGTTCGAGCACCGGCGGCGGCGCCGTCGGCAGCATCGCGGCGGGGACGACCCTCAATACGCACGCGGCCTCGCGCATCTGCACGAACACGAACGCCGTGGGTGATCACGTCACCGCGACGCTCGAGAACAGCGTCTCCGGCACGAACGGCGCCGTGATCCCGGCCGGCGCGACGGTGAACCTCACCGTGACGCGGCTCAAGCGGAGTGAGAACTCGAACGATCCGATCGTGATGGAGTTCGCGGTGAACTCGGTGACGTTCGGCGGTCACACCTACCCCATCGAGGGCACGGTCGCCTCGGCGGATGTGTCGCGCATCAAGGACCAGCCGCAGAGCAAGGACGTGCAGAAGGTCGCCGTGGGCGCGGCCGTGGGCGCGATCGCGGGGAAGATCTTCGGCAAGTCGACGAAGGCGGCGGTGATCGGCGGCGCGGCGGGTGCGGCGGCGGGCGCGGCGGCCGCGTCGGCGACCGCGAATTACCAGGGCTGCATCGAGTCGGGACACTCGATCGTGATCAAGTTGACCGCGCCGGCCACCGTGAAGGCGTAGGTCCTCGGTTCGCGCGGATCAGAGAAATTGAAAGACCGTCGGCGAACGCCGACGGCCTTTTCTCGTGCGCGGGTGCGGTCAGAATCCGTATCGGAATCCGACGCGGAACGTGAACTGGCGGGGAGCGTTCGACTGGGTCGTCCCTGGCGCGGGCGAGTCGAGGATGAAGTCCCCTTGCTCCGATACGTATGCGTCGGCGAGCGGGCTGATGCGGTACCCGATCCCGCCGCCCAGACCGAATGTGAAATCCGTCGCCGAGATGCTGCCGCGAGTGCCGGTGCTCGCGTCGCGGAAGTTCGCGAACTGCGTGAGCCCCGCCTCGAGGTTGTACAGCGCGTGAAAGCCGATCGCGCCGCTTCCGCCGTTCACGAACGCGAGCAGCTGCGTGATCTCCGCCGTTTCGGGACAGTTGGTCGCGCACACGCCCGCCGGCACGGGATGGTCCACCGACGCGTTCAGCGACGCGTTCGCGAAGCCCGCGCTCACACCGATCGTGAAGTCGCGCTGCACCGCCTTCTCGAGCGTCGCGCGAATCTGCGAGGTGTACGCGAAGTCCCAGATTTCGGCGTCCTGCACGATGGTCGTGCCGGCCAGATAGCCATACGACAGCCCCACCCAGTACTGGGGCTGTGACGTGAAGGGACCGCGCGGCATCGGTCCGATCTGCGCGCGCACCGGGCGCGCTGCCGCCGCCGCCAACATCGCCACCACGATCAGCCGTCGCATGCGCACTCCCGTCGTTGTTGTTGCGGCCCGCTCGCGGTGCCGTCTAACTTTGCCGCACCCATGACGTTCATCGATCCCCGCCTCACCGAGCGGCGCAATCCCCGCACCGCCGACATCGACCTCGCGTCGCCGCTCGAGATCGTCGATCTCATAACCGCCGAAGATCGCACGGTTCCCGAGGCGGTCGCCAGCCAGCGGGAAGCCATCGCGCGAGCAGTCGAGCAGGCGGAGCGAACCTTCCGCGCCGGCGGCCGCCTCTTCTACGTCGGCGCCGGCACGTCCGGCCGGCTTGGCGTGCTCGACGCGTCCGAATGCCCGCCCACGTACGGCAGCGATCCCGAGATGGTGCAGGGGATCATCGCCGGCGGGCTGCCGGCGCTCACGCGCGCGCAGGAAGGCGCCGAGGATCGACTCGAGGGCGCCGTCGAGGACCTGAGCGCGCACGGCGTCCGCGCCGGCGACTTCGTGATCGGCATCGCTGCCTCGGGAACGACGCCGTACGTGCGCCGCGCCCTCGGGTACGCGCGGAGCGTCGGCGCCGCGACGGCGCTCGTCGCCTGCTCACCGCCGCCCCAGGAGACGCTCGACGTCACCGACCTGCTGATCCTGCCGATCACCGGCCCCGAGGTCGTCACCGGCTCCACGCGCATGAAGGCCGGCACGGCCACCAAGCTCGTGCTCAACATGATCACGTCGGGCGCCATGATCCGCCTCGGCAAGACCTTCGGCAATCTGATGGTCGACCTGCGCGCCACGAACGAAAAGTTAAAGGATCGTAGCGAGCGTATTCTCATGGAGGTCTGCGGCGTCGATCGTGGGCAGGCGCGGCGCCTGCTCGACGCGAGCGGCGGGATCGTGAAGACGGCAATCGTCATGCACTTCCTGGATTGCTCGCGCGACGAGGCCGATCGCAAGCTCGAGGAGGCCGGCGGCGTGATCCGGCGCGTCGTCCAGCGACCGCCGCCGCCCGTTCCCTCCGCGTGAGCGTCTACATCGGGTTGATGTCGGGCACGTCGCTCGACGGCATCTCCGCGGCGGCCGTGCGCTTCACGC
>DASZUN010000127.1:0-6038 GCA_035547615.1 Gemmatimonadaceae bacterium
CTTCATGACGCCGGTCGGCATGGTGCAGGATACGATCTCGCGATCGCCCACCGGGACCGGCGTCGGTACGCTCGCGGTGATCATGCTCGCGGTCGATTCGCTCGACACGATCGACCTGGATCAGGTCGTCGACGGCGGCGACGGTCTGAGCAAGGGCACCGTGCAGTGGACCTGGGTGCTTTCCGGCAGCACGCACGTGGCGAACGTCAAGTACCTCGTTCCACACGCGAGCACCTGCTGATGTCGCGCTCTCGCCGCCGCGCCGGATTCACGCTTGCGGAAGTCCTCGTCGCGGTCGCGCTCGTCGCGATCCTCGCCTCCGTGACGATCCCGACGATCCGCGGGCGCATGCGGGACGGCTATGAGGATTCCATCGTTAAAGAATTCGATGACCTGAGCTCCGCGATCACCGCGTATCAGCAGGACGTCGGCAAGTACCCGCCCACGCTCGACTATCTCACGGCGCTGCCGACCGGCGCGACGGATTTCTGCGGCAACGATCTCACCTCGCGCCAGATCTCCAACTGGCGCGGCCCCTACGTCTCCCGCGCGATCTCGAGCATCAACTACCTGATCGGACAGGAAGATACGGTGGACGTGATCATCGGCTCCGGCACCGTGTCCTCGCTCAGCGGCGGCTCGCAGCCGTCGCTGACGATCATGATCGATGGCCCGGATCAGACGACGGCAAACGACATCGATCTGAAGGTCGACGGCCGTCCGGACGCCGTGAATGGTACGCTCAGTTGGCAGACGCGCGGCGTGGGGACTCGCCTCTTTTACAACATCCCAATCCGAAACGGCGCCTGCTGAGCGGAGCGCTCAGTGGGACACGCGCGCGCTCACGTCGGTAACGGAGACCGCCGCGCCGGTCGCTCGTCCGCCGATCCACAGGCGCACGCGCGTGCCACTCACGTCGCCCAAATATCGAAGCGACGTGCGCCACCGCGGCCGATCATCCACGTAGAAGGTCACCCCGCCGCCGTTGTCGATCGACACGCGGATCGTGTGGCTGTCGCCCGAATCGATGTGATCCGTCGAACTCTGCGCGCCGACACTGCACGTGAGCGCGCCTGCCTGGCCGTCCCACGCGGCTCGGAGCAATGGACTGAAGCGCGGCGCCGTGCTGTCGATCGCGGCCCCGTCCGAAGCGACGAGCGCCAGTTCAAGGCTGGCGGGCGAGGCGCGACCGCCGAATGGCGCGAACACGCGCGCGCTGACCGAGAGCCCCGGCACGAGCTCGAACGCCGATCGTGAGAGAACCCCACTCTCCCACTCGAGATCGCCATTCGGATACAACACCGAGGTGCCGCCAGAACCGCCGCGGCCCACATACGGGAGTGGCGTGCCGAGCGCCTGCCAGCGAATCGGGTCCAGCCCTGTGGAGAAGTCGTCTCGCAAGTCCAACGGCTGGGCGGGACTGACCGTCACGCGCAAGCTGTCCGCGCGCCATCCGGCGATCGTGGCGACGAGCATCTGATCGCCCGTGCGCGTCGCGCGCAGGGATTGCGCCGCCGTCGTGTCGGAGTCGAGCGTATCGGCGCGCGCGAGCGGACCGCTTTGATCCAGCGTCCAGGTCGTGGGCGCGTCGGTGACGGCGGCCCCGTACTGGTCGACCGCCACGAATGAGAATTTCGTGATATCTCCCACCGTCATGCTCGACGGCCCCACGATGCGCAGCCGATCGACGTACGGCGCCCGTCGACCGCGCCACTCGGCGATCGAGAATTGTCGGCCGCGCGGTGTAATGCGGGTCGCCGTTCCGCCGAGCGGCCGGGACACGTATACGGCAGCGTCCCCGTCGCGTGTCGATTCGAAGGCGAGATATCGCCCGTCTGGCGAGAAGTACGCCTGGTCGTCGCCGTCGCGATCGGTCACCGGCCACACTCGAGAGTTCTCGAAATCGTACGCGAAGATGCGGCGCGCACCGGAACGCGTACTCGTGAAGGCGAGCAGCGTTCCGTCCGGCGACCAGGCGGGGTGAAAATCCTCCGCGGGGTTCGCGGTGAGATTGCGAAAGCCCGTGCCGTCCGGGGCGCTCACGTAGATCTCCTGCTGCCGCGTGGCCCCGGCTCGCGCGACCCACGCGATGTGCGTCCCGCTCGGCGACCAGCGGGCATCGACGATCGAACGTGCCGCGCTCGTATCGATGGCGATGACGCGCGTGCCGTCGACGCTGTACGCATACAGATCGGAATCGAAGGCGCCGTCGGCCAAGGTGCGGGCGCGCGCCACGAGTAGCGAGCGACTGTCGGGCGACCACGCGAGCGGCGTCTTGTCCCCGGCGCCGACGGCGATGGGCACGGTGTCGCGGCGATCGGCGCTCACGACGTACAGGTCGGTACCGTGCCCGGTAACGCGCTCGAGGGCAACGAGGCGTCCATCGGGAGAGAGCAGCGGATCGGTCCACGGGGACGTCAGCGCGCGGACCCATGGAGGCGCGACGATCCCTGGCGCGAGTCGGCTGATGTCGAGCGGAGACGGGCCGACGTCACCGCTCGCGATCCGGAGCGAGTCGTCGTCGCGTCCTCCGTGCTCGACCAGCACGAGCGAGTCGATCGCATTCATGGCCGGTCGGCGAGCCAGCAATTCACGGCGCGTGGCGAGGCCCAGCAGAGTGATCATCAGCGACAACCCGATGGACAGCATCCACTGGCGCGCCGACGCATGGGTCACGAGCGGACGGACAGTCGACGTGCCGGATGGAGCCGTGGAGTCGCGTTCGGTCGTCCCCTCGGTTTGATGCGGCGCGCCGGGTGCTTGCGATGCCGGAGTGCGCTCGTGGGTCGTGTGCTCGGTGGCAGCGGCAGCCAGTCGCAGCGTGGGCTGTCCGAACGCCGTGACGAGCGATTCGATCTGCGCGCGCGCGGTGTCGTCCGGTGCGAATGTGAGTGCCACGTTCAACAGTCGCAGCGCCTCGGCGGAAGCTCCCATGCTCGCGGCTGCGAAGGCGCCTTTGCGCGCGTGCTCGAACGCCTTTCCGCTCCGGCCAGCGAGTGCGTACAGATTCGCCAGCTCCGCGTCCGTCGCATCGGCTTCGTGCGCCAGTGCGTCCGCCGCCCAATCGGCGAGCATCGACCGTCCGGCGAGACCGCTCGAGTCCGTGAGAAAGCTCCCGCTCGCGTCGTGCGCCGGCGTGAAGCCGGAGTCCACGGGCTGAAGCAACCCGGCGGCAACGAGCTGATTCACCGCGTCCACCGTTGCCGGTTCCGGGAGGTGCGCCGCCGCGGCGAGCAGGCGCACCGATGCGTGGCGCTCGAAAAGAGATGCCGCGAAAAACACCCGCCGTTGGGACGGGGATGTCGCCTGGAGCCGACCCCAGAGCACATCCTTGAGTGAGGTGAGGGCGTCTGATCCCGTCTCACCCGCGAGTGCGCGCCGCGTGAGCTCGATCACGTCGATCGGCCTGCCGCTCGCGGCCCGCACGATCCGGTCGACGGTCGGCGGCGCGAGGCGGTCGTCCCGGATCATGACGGCGCGAACGAGCGCGACGCTGTCGCTCTCGCCGAGCGGTCCGACTATGAGGAAACGCTCATCATCGCGAGCTGCGTCGGCCAGGCGCGCCAGCCGCTCGGTCGCGTGGGCCGCGCCCGAATCCCGTTGGTACGCGACGATCAGCAGCACCGGCGAGGTGCGCAGCCGGCCGGCGAGATACGACACGAGCTCGAGTGTCGATGCCGAAGCATGGTGCATGTCGTCGAGCACGATGCAGACGGGCCGCTCGTACGCGGCGCCGTCGATCAGCGCGGCAACGCCCTCGAAAAACCGCAGCTTGCTCGCGTCGTCGTCGACCCATCCGAGCTCCGGCAGCTCGAACGAGTCGCGGAGCTCGGGGAGCAGTCGCGCGGCTTCGGCGAGGAGATGCTTGCTCGTGCCCGACACTCCGGGTGCGTGCACCAGCGGACGCAACGCCTCGGCGACCGAAGCGTACGGGATTGTCGACACGAGCGAATGCTCTCGACCGCGGAGCACGTGGACCGGCCCGAGGTTTCGCGCGCGCGACGCGAACTCGTCCATGAGCCGGGACTTCCCAATGCCGGCAATCCCCTGGATAACAACCGTCGATCCCTGCTCGGCAGCCAGGTCGGCAAGCGAGGCGATGAGTCGTGACAGCTCGGCATCGCGACCCACGAACGGAATCTGACGGCTGGCGGCGTCATGATCGTGTGATGGCGTCTTGCGGCGGGCGTCGGCGCGCTGAAGTCGAGCGAGAAGGGAGCGCAGCTCCGGCGATGGATCGAGATCCATTTCCTCCCGGAGGCGCTGCACGAACCGTCGTGTGACGGCGGCGGCCTCCTCCGCCCTGCCGGCGGTGACGAGGACGGTTGCCTCGAGCGTTGCGGCCTGCTCGTCGAACGGAGCGACTCCGGAGAGCCGCGACGCGAACTGGATGGCGTCGGGAAACCGGCCTTCCTCGAGGGCTTCCGCGGCGGCGTGGCGCAGTGCGGCCTCGAACCGGGACCGCAGCTTGATCCGTTCGGCGTCGGCCCAGCGATCGTACACGGGCTCGCCGACCTCGAAGCCCTCCAGAAAGTCGCCAGCGTAGATGTCGACGGCGGCTCGCCAACGATGCTCGTCGCACGCGAGCACGAAATCGTCGCGGTCACACGCGAGCCGCGATCTGTCGCCGATAGACACGACGTCGCGATCCAGAGGCAGGATTGCTTCGCCGAGCGACGATCGGAGGCGATGGAGCGACTGGCGAAAGGCGTTTCTCGCCTTGTCTTCTGCGATCTCTCCCCACAGCAGGCTGATCAGCTCGTCGCGCCTGGCCTGGCCTCGCACCGCCAAGAAGGCCAGCATGGCCAGGGATTTACCTGGCCCGAGGCCGGGCAGCGCGCCGCCCGACTGGGACGTGAGCGAAGGGGTGCCGAGGAGCTTGAGCGAGTAGTCTGTGGGGCGATCTGTCATCGGTGATGGTTCGCGACACGTGGCGTTACACAGGCTGCCATAGCCTATGAAATCCAGTCGCGTAACCTCAATAATGACAGCTCATTTCCGAGTTCGTAACACGTGGGTGCCCACCCCTAACGGCCGCGTAACGCACGATTTTCATATTCCCGGCCGAAATCGCTGTGGAAGAAGGGATAATTGTGACATCGATGCGATTTTGTTCGACCTAAGCATCTGTCGTTCTTGGCTATAGAATGGTCGTGATTCTGGAGCGTTTGCAGTAACGACCAGTAACCTCCGACAGGCACCGTCGTCTTGAGAAGCGCTGAAGCCAACCGCGACCTCATTAGAGAAGGGAGCATGCGAAGAGTCAGGCAGGGCCAGAAGGGTTTTACCCTCCCGGAAATCCTCGTTTCGATCACACTCCTGGCCATTCTGGCGGCCGTCGTCGTGCCGACGATCGCGAGCCAGGTGAAGAAGGGTGATCCGACGCGGATGGGGAATGACTTTCTGGCGATCCGAGGCGGTGTCGAGCAGTTCCTGTCGGACGTCCGGAAGTATCCGAAGAGCATCGGCCAGCTGACGAGTCAGATCTCGACGAGCATGTCGCCGCTGGTCGGATCGAGCTTTGGCAAGGCCGACTCCGCACGCTGGCGCGGACCGTATCTCACGAAGGACTCGGTTGCCGCGGACACCACCGGCTACGGCCTTGGTATCACCCAGCCGTTCGACACGATGTCGCTGGCGGTGAGCGGGAACCAGCGCGGATCGGGGAAGCTGTACCTCGTCGCGACGGTGCTCGGAATCGACACACTGTCGTGGCAGCAGGTCGACCAACTGTTCGATGATGGGCAATCGTTGACGGGAACGATCCGCTGGAGGAAGGGCACGAGTACAGACACGCTGCGCTACCTGGTGATGCCAATACAGTGAGTTGAAGCCGCAGGTTTTCGAATAGATCCCATTCACCCGCCGAGCGAGAGATCGGCATACCTCAGGAGAGGACAATGAAGAAGAGAGTTCGGAAGGGCGGCTTCACGCTGCCTGAAGTGCTGGTGACGGTCACGGTGGTTGCGGTGCTCGCCGCGGTGGTGGTGCCGGCGGTGACGCAGTATGTGAATCGCGGCAATGCGCCGTCGACGCAG
>DASZUN010000128.1:0-1773 GCA_035547615.1 Gemmatimonadaceae bacterium
CATCCTCGGTGTGCTGCCACTCATGATCGCCTCGGGTGCCGGCGCGGCCAGCCGACACTCGATCGGCACCGGCGTGCTCGCCGGAATGCTCTTCGCCACCACGATCGGCGTGTTCTTCATCCCGCTCTTCTTCAAGCTGATCCGCGGCTTGGCGGAAGGGCGCCAGCGCAGCACAGCTCCGAACGCGGCCGTCGTCGTCGCGGAGGAAGCATGATGCGCGCCCCATTGATCTGCATTCGACGCACTGCCGGCGCGGTCGCGCTCGTCAGCGTCGCCGCGTGCAACGTCGGCCCGAACTACAAGCCCGAGGCGGTCGTCGCGCCCGCGCAACGGCTCGGCGCGCCGCAGTTGAGCGATTCATCGCGCGCGTTCTTCGACTCGCTCGCACTGGCGCGTCGGAGCGACAGCGCCGCGGCGGCCGTCGTTCGTGTCCCCGCGCGCTACACGCTCAACGACGCGGACGTGAACGCGGCCGCGTGGATGGACATCATCCAGGACTCCACGCTCGTGCACCTGATCGATACCGCCGTCGCGCAGAACCGCACCCTGCAGATGGCTCGCGCGCGGATCGAGGAGTACCGCGCCGATCTCGGTCAGGCGCGCGCTCCCGAGCTGCCGAGCCTGAACGTCAACGCCAGCGAGAGCACGAACCAGATCGCGCTCGGTGCGTTTCCGCCCACGTCGTATCGTGCCGCGCGCGTGACCGGCGATCTCGCCTGGGAGCTGGACTTCTGGGGCAAGACGCGCCGCGCCGTCGAAGCAGCGAACGCCGACCTCGGCGCGCAGGAAGCCGCGCAGCGCGCAACCGCGCTCTCGCTCGTGAGCGACGTCGCCACCGGATACCTGCAACTGCTCGAGGACGATCAGGAACGCGCGATCGCCGAGCGAACGCTCGCCTCGCGCAAGGCGACGCTCGAGCTGGCGCGCGAGCGATTCGCGCAGGGCCTCACCTCGGAGCTCGACGTGCGCCAGTTCGAGGCGCAGGTCGCCGCGCCGGCGGTCACGCTCGCGCAGACCGAGCGTGCGCGTGCCCAGGCGGAGCACAACCTCAACGTGCTGCTCGGGCAGGGACCGGCGGCGATTCCGCGCGGCACGTCGCTCGCCGATGCCGTGAGCGCACTGGTGGTGCCGGACTCGATCCCCGCCGCGCTGCTCGCGCGCCGGCCCGACGTGGTGCAAGCCGAGCGCGCCTATGCGGCGAGCGTCGCTCGGATCGGCGTCGCGGACGCCGCGCGCTGGCCTACCTTCAACATCACGGGCTCGTACGGCAGCCAGGCGGGTGTGCCGGGCAACGTGTTCGGCAACAACACACGCGTGTATCAGGCGCTCGTGGGAATGTCGCTCCCGCTGTTCGACAACGGCCGTCTCGCGAGCGGCTCGAAGGCAGCGCGCGCGCGCGCCGAGGAGGCACGGGCGGTGTACGAGGGCGTGGCGCTCAACGCGCTGCGCGAGGCGAACGACGCGCTCGCCGGCGTGCGGGCGGCGCGGGACGAAGCGGTCGCCGAGGAGACGCAGGCAAATGCGCTGCGACAGGCGCTCGACCTGGCGACGATGCGCTATCAGGCAGGGCTCGCGTCGTATCTCGATCTGCTCGATGCGCAGCGGAGTCTCTTCAACGCGGAGCTGGCGTTGAGCCAGGCGCAGCTCAACGAGCTCACGAGCGCGGTGCAGCTGTACAAGGCGCTCGGGGGGAGCTGGGGGGCGAACTAGGGCTGCGCATCGAAGCCGTCTCGCACCGAATACCACCCCAACACGTTTTGACGCGAACGACGC
>DASZUN010000129.1:0-4523 GCA_035547615.1 Gemmatimonadaceae bacterium
CTCCCGCTCGAGCGCGGCCACCACCTTGTCGCGATCCCAGAGCACCTTGAGGCCGAACTCGATCTTGTCCTGCATCTTGTCCAGCACGTCCGAGAACGCCTGGTACGTGGAGCGGAGCAGCTCGGTGACGTCGTCCTCCGAGCGAAACACCGTCCCGAACGACATCGGAATGACCGTGTGCTCGCGCATCACCGTTTCGTTCACGAACTCGTGGGCGAGGACGTTCTCGCGCGTAGGATCGTAGATCACGATCGGCGTGTCGCTCACCACGGCGGCGAGGTCCTGGAAGGCGACGGTGAACACCGGCTGCCCACCGCCGATGCCGATCGAGCCGAACTCGCGCTGGCGATCGCTGCGGATGATGCAGTACACGTATCGACCGCCGTCGGACCCGGGGGTCGACGCGGACTCGGTCTCGGCCAGTGGATCCGTCATCGGTGCACTCGGCGAAATGGTTCGATCAGGCGAAGACGCGCTTCTTGGAAACGGCGGGCCACAACTCGGTCTGAGGGAGCTCGCCCTCGAGTTGCAGCCGCACGCGTCCGGCGATGTCCTCGATTGCGTCGGGGTCGCTGACGAGATTGTACTCCCGCACATCCAGCGCCAGCACTGGGCAATGGCGGAACTGCGCGATCCACGTCGCGTACCGGTCGTGCAGCGCGGACCAGTACTCGATGCCGGTATCGCGCTCCTTGGGCCGGCCGCGGGTGTGAATGCGCTCGACGATCGTGTCGAGCGGCCCGTGGAGATAGATCAGGAGCCGCGGCGGACGCGCCGCGGGCGAGTGGAGCAGCTCGGCGTAGAGCCGGCGGTAGAGCGTCCACTCGGGGCTCGACATGAACCCCTGTTCGTGGAGCCCGCGCGCGAACACCTCCGCGTCCTCGTACCACGTGCGGTCGAGAATCCAGCTCCCGCCGAGCCCGCGCATGCGCCGCATGCTGGCGAAGCGCGTCGCGAGAAAATGGAGCTGGAGGTGCAGCGCATAGGCGCGCATCTCGTCCGCGCCGCCGCCGTAGAAGCTCTCCAGCCACGGGTTGTCGGCGTCGACGCTTTCCAGCGCCATCTGCAATCCGAAGCGCGACGCAAGCGCACGCGTGAGCGTCGTCTTGCCCGTGCCGACCATACCCGCAACACCGATCAACATGGCAGTGAACCTAAGAAATTCCGCGGTCGCGCGGAACCGGGCGTTCTGCCGGTGGTGACGTGAAACAGAACGGCACACCTGGAGTGGTGTGCCGCCAATGACATGGATTGCCAGCGATGAAACTTACTCGACGGTCAACGTCTGCGTTGCTGCATCGAAGCTGACCGCGAGCTGTCGCAACGGCCCGATCGGCGGACTCTCGACATTCGGCCCGTGGATCACCACGCCAGTGTTCGTGAATGCCGACAAGTGGCAGGGACACTCGTAGTGATCGGACTTGATGTCGATCTCGCACTGCTGGTGCGAGCAGATGCGCGAGAGCGCGAGAAAGCTCGCGGGGCCGGTGCGCATCACCGTGCGGTCAGGCCCGACCCGACCGATGTCGACGATGGTGCCCGTGGTCGCGAGCTCGGGGAAGTCGGCGAGCTTCACCTGCACCGGCCCGCCGGGCGGCTTGAGCGGATCGGGGCCGGACCGCACGGGCGCCCCGATCTGGCCGTCGCCGCACGCCTCCGCGGAAACGAGCACCGCCGCGGCGACGGCGGATCGGGTCAGAAACTCACGACGGCTGAGGCAATCGCGACAGGACATGGGGGCCGGGCACTGGAGCGTGGATCACGAGACGCTGACGAACGCCGCCTTCCACGCGGCTTCGTCCTCGTCGTCCTGATACAGCGAATCCAGATCGACCACGACATTGTTCCCGTCGCGCTTGATCGCGAAGCGATCCATGTCCCGGGTGGCGCGTCCGCTGTGCGGCACGTAGGTGCCGTCCGGCGTGAACCGCGAGTGGTGCTTGGGGCACTCGAACTGCGTGTCCGAGTCGGACCAGCGGAGCGCCGTGTTCTGGTGGGGGCAGCCGAGGTTGAAGCAGTAGACCTTGCCCTGCCAGCGCGCGAGGATGGTCTCGTTCTCGCGATCGATTTGCGCGCCGTCCTTGGCGGGAATGGGATAGGTCGTGTTCTGCCGTCCGCCGCCGAGCGCCGTCACGAACTCGAGCGGCGCGGCCTCGGCGAGTGCCGGCACGCCCCCGAGCGCGATGAGCGCGCCCGCCGCCGCGGCGCCGGCGCGGAGCAGAAACCCCCGCCGGCCGACCAGCGCGCAGTCCTCACACGGCGCGTCGTCGCGCCCGTCCCCCGTTGTCCTCGAAGAATTCACAACTTCCTCATCATGCCAGATTGACCAGTGCGACCCCGAAGGCCGTGATGATGAACCAGAGGGTGAGGCTCGTGACCGCCGCCCGGTGCATCTGCTTCCAGTGTGGCGAGCTCGCGCTCGGATCGACGGCCAACCCCGCTTCGGCGCGAGTCATCACCAGCCCGTTGATCAGCAGCAACACGACTAATCCCATTTTCGTCCAGAAGATCCACGAGCCGAAGAACGTGTCCACGTCCGAGGCGAAGAGCGCGATGCCGCTGATGATGACGACCGCGAGCCCGGTGAGCACCCAGCGGTGCACCGCCGCCACCTCGCGAAGATGCGACCGGCGGTCCGTGTCCTCGAAGCGCATCGCGCGGTAGGTGCCGCGGTCGGCGGCGATCGCCAGGCCGCCGGCGAGCAGCAGTCCGCCGATGTGGAGGAATTGGACGATCGTCTCAGCGCCCTTGGAATCGCTGTAGTAATCCGCCCACGGCTTCAACAGGTGAACCAGTGCTTGGGGTGCGCTCATGTGATCCCGTTAATGGTTCCAGAGTTTCATGGCGAGGCCGCTGACCATCGTCAGCCCCATACACGACAACGCTACTTCGCGGTGCAACCGGCGCGCGTGGTTGCTCGTCTCCGCGTCGTTCGACAGCTTCGCGCCCGCCCACGTGAACCCGGCGTCCGCTGTGAGCATCGCGAGCGCGTGCATCGTCCGCAGCGCGCGGCCTTCGGGCACGCTACGCGAATCCCACCAGTTCCACAATCCAGTCACGGTGTTGACCGTGAACATGCCCGCGAGTGCCGTCGCCCCCACGCGGTGCATCGTCTTTGCCCACGTGGGCGCCGCCGCGCTCTTGCGATAGAGCTGATCGCCCGCGGCCCACTGCACCGCGAACACCGGCAGCGTTGCGTACGCGACGTACCGATGCACGGTGAGCCGCCGCGAGTACCAATCGCTCACCTCGACCACCTTCCTTCGGCGCGTGCGCGGCGTGTCGAGCGGCGCGGTCACGAGTCGCTCGAGTGCGGAGTCGCTCGGCTGGGAGCCAATCCGCACGACGGCGGGCGGCGCCGTGTCCCGGGCGACGGCCTTCGGTGCGATCGCGGTCAAGCTGCTGCTCGCCGCGCCGATAATTATCTGGAGGGCTCCTGGCACGAACATGTTACGTCCTGGGGGCTGATGAGGTTGGAAACCGTTCTCTCCCCAAGCAACCCGGACAGCCGGGTGTGCCGTTCCCACCGACGAAGGTGAAACGCGTGCCCTGGACCGTTCGACGCGACCCCAATCGACCAGCGATGCTGCTCCATCGTGAGAACCCGCGATGAGCTCCATCCACGTTGCCCGCCAGCCGATCTTCCATCTCGGACACGGGCTCTTCGGGTACGAGCTCCTGTACCGCCGGAACGAATCGATCTCGCGCGCCGACGGCGACGACGCCTTCATGAGCGCCGAGGTCATCGCCTCGGCGCTCCTCGGCATCGGACTGCATACGCTCGCGGGAAGCGGGATCGCGTTCATCAATTTCTCGCGTGGGCAACTATTGAATGACAGCTGGCGGCTCTTTGACCCTGCCGCCGTGATGATCGAGCTGCTCGAGACCGTCGAGTGCACGCCCGATACCCTCGAGGCGTGCCGCCGCATGGTGGACGACGGCTATCGGCTCGCGCTGGACGACTACGTGGTCGCGGATGCCTCGCGCCCGCTGCTCGAGCTCGCATCCATCGTGAAGATCGACGTGCTCGGCCGCACGCGCGACGATCTCGAGCTGACGGTGAAGCAGTTGGCCGACGCCAACGTCCGGCTGCTCGCCGAACGGGTCGAAACGGCGACCGTGCGGGACATGTGCGCGTCGCTCGGCTTCGAGCTGTTCCAGGGCTATCTCTTCAGCCGGCCGGAAACGCTGACCAAGGCCGACGTGTCCGCCGGGCAGCTGGCGATCATGCGGCTGATGAACCTGCTGCAGGATCCCGCGACGACCGACGCCGAGCTCGAGGCCGCATTCCAGGCGGACGTCGCGCTGTGCTACAAGCTCCTGCGGATCGTGAATGCCGCGGCGGTGGGGGGCCGGGGCGTGAGCTCGATCGCCCACGCCATTCGCCTCGTGGGCCGCGAGATGCTGCACCGGTGGCTCTCGGTGATTCTCGTTGCGTCGCTCGGCCGCAAGGGCGACGTCACGCGCGAGCTCGCCGTGGCGGCGATCACCCGCGCCCGCATGTGCGAGCTGGTCGCGCTCAA
>DASZUN010000130.1:0-43374 GCA_035547615.1 Gemmatimonadaceae bacterium
CGTTCCGCGCCTGAAGCGGAAGAAGCAGATCATGAAGGCCGCGCGCGGCGCCTTTGGCGCGCGCAGCAAGCTCTGGAAGCCGGCGAAGGAGACCGTCGAGCGCGGCTGGAAGTACGCGTACCGCGATCGCAAGAACAAGAAGCGCGACTTCCGCCGCCTCTGGATCATGCGCATCAACGCCGGCGCGCATCAGAACGACATGAACAACAACACGTTCATGAACGGCCTCAAGCTCGCCGGGATCGAAGTGAACCGGAAGATCCTCGCCGATCTCGCCGTGCACGATCCCGCCGCCTTTACGGCGCTCGTCGACAAGGCGCGCTCCGCATTGAACGCAGCGTAAGGATTCGCTAGTCATACACGGCGGCAGCGCGACCTCGAGTCGTACTGCCGCCGTTTTGTTTTCTTGCCGCCGGGCCGTTTGAGCCGCTTGAGCCGCTTGAGCGCGGAACACGCGGGAGGGAGCGGGACCACGCGGGAAAAGCACATTCATCTCCCGCGATATTCCGCACATCCCGCGTATCCCGCGGCCTACACTAACGAGCATGGATCTACACGAGTACCTACGCACTGCCGACGACATCGAGCGCGACGGCGCCGCGGCCCTTGCCGCGGCCGGTGACGCCGATGCGCTCGAAGCGGCGCGCATCGCCTTCCTCGGCGACCGCAGCGGCCGGATCAAGGCGCTTCAGGAATCGCTCAAGTCGATCGCCAAGGCGGACAAGCCCGCGGCCGGCAAGCGATTCAACGAGGCGCGCACGCGGCTCGAGTCGCTGCTCGCCGAGCGGAAGACGGCCATCGACCGCGCCGCCGCCGGCGGCTCGTCGGACGACCGCACGCTCCCGGCGCGCCGCCAGTGGCAGGGCGCCAAGCATCCGGTGACGCTCGTCATCGAGGAGATCGAGAGCATCTTCCGCGAGCTCGGGTTCACGATCGCGCTCGGGCCAGAAGCGGAGACGGAGTGGTACAACTTCGGCGCGCTCAACTTTCCGCCGAACCACCCGGCGCTCGACGCGCACGACACGATGTACCTCGAGCGCGAGGGGCTGCTGCGCACGCACACCTCGCCCGTGCAGGTGCGGACGCTCCAGAAGTTCGCGCCGCCGATCCGCGTGCTCATCCCGGGCAAGGTCTATCGCCGCGACCCATTCGACGCGTCGCATGCGCCGGCCTTCGAGCAGATCGAGGGCCTGTGCGTCGACGAGGGGATCAGCTTCGTCGACCTCAAGGCGACGTTGAACCTGTTCGCCGAGCGGTTCTTTGGCGCCTCGCGCACGCGCTTCCGTCCGTCGTTCTTCCCGTTCACCGAGCCATCGGCCGAGATGGACGTGCAGTGCGGCATCTGCGGCGGGGTTGGCTGTGCCGCGTGCAAGGGCACTGGCTGGATCGAGATCCTGGGCTCGGGCATGGTGCACCCGAGCGTGCTCGAGGCGGCGGGGCTGGACAGCGAGCGGTACACCGGATGGGCGTTCGGCATGGGGCCGGCGCGCATCGCCATCAGCCGTTACAAGATTCCTGATATCAGAATACTCTACGATTCCGACGTGCGCTTCCTCGAGCAGATCGCGGGCCCACGGGGCGGCGGGGTGGCCCGATGAACGCCTCCTATGAGTGGCTCAAGGCCTTCGTGCCGTTCGACGCCACGCCGGCCGAGCTGCGCGCGCTGATCACCGCGCACGTGGCCACCGTCGACGAGCTCGTCGCGCTCCGCGGCGATCTCGCGGCGTTCGTCGTCGCGCGCGTCGTCGAGGAGGCACCGCACCCCGATTCCGATCACCTGCACGTCACCAAGGTGGACGACGGCTCGGGCACGCTGCTCGACGTCGTCTGCGGCGCGCCCAACGTCACGGCCGGCAAGCTCTATCCGTTCGCCCGCACGGGCACCCTGATGCCGGCGGGATTCAAGATTCAGAAGAAGAAGATCCGCGGCGCGATCTCCGACGGCATGCTGTGCTCCTCGCGCGAGCTCGGACTCGGCGAGGAGCACGAGGGCATTCTCGAGCTGGACGTCGACGTGCCGCCCGGCACGCCGCTGCTCGAGGCCCTGCCGGTCGGCGACACGCAGCTCGTGATCGACGTCGGCGCGAATCGCCCGGACCTGTTGTCGCACCTCGGCGTGGCGCGGGAGATCGCCGCCGTCACCGTGCGGCCGCTCTCCCTGCCGACCATCGAAGGACTCGGCGGCCCGATCCCGAATCCGGAGCGCGGCGACCGCACGGGGCGCGCCGGTTCCGTCTCGGTCCAGGTGAACGAGGGCGATCTCGTGCGCCGGTTCATGGGCGTGGTGATCCGCGGCGTCACGGTCGGCCCGAGCCCGGAATGGCTGGTGCAGCGTCTGCAAGCGGTCGGCTCGCGCTCGATCAACAACATCGTCGACGCGAGCAACTACGTGCTGCACGAGCTGGGGCAGCCGACGCACGCGTTCGACCTCGCGAAGCTCGACGGGCCGGCCATCGTCGTGCGCCGCGCGCGCGCCGGCGAGAAGATCGCAACGCTCGACGGGACCGAACGCGCGCTCGGCACCGAGATGATCGTGATCGCCGATGCCGAGCGCCCGCAGGCGATCGCCGGCATCATGGGCGGGCAGGAGAGCGAGGTCACCGCCGCGACGACCGACGTCTTCGTGGAAGTCGCGAACTTCAACCCGACGCGCATTCGCAACGCGCGCCGCGCGCTCGGCATGTCCACCGACGCGAGCTACCGGTTCGAGCGCGGCGTGGACGTCGAGCTCGCGCCGCGTGCGCTCGAGCGCGTCGCGCAGCTCATCGTATCGCTGGCGGGCGGCCGCGTGGATGGCGCGCCGGTCGACCTCGCGTACGAACCGAAGCCGGCGCGCGTCGTCACGCTTCGGCCGGCGCGCGTCGCCCGCGTGCTCGGCGAACCGCTCGCCGCGGACGAGATCGCGTCGTATCTCGATCGCATCGGCTTCACTGTCGAGCGACAGGGGACGGATCTCACCGTGACCGTGCCGAGCTGGCGCGGCGACGTGACCGCGGAGGTGGATCTCATCGAGGAGATCGCGCGGCTGCGCGGGTACGACAGCTTCCCGGTCGAGGTGCGGCCGTTCCGCCCCGGTGGCGTTCCGGACGATCCGCAGTGGCTCACGGCGCGGCGCGTGCGCGAAGCGCTCGTCGGCGCGGGCCTCCTCGAGGCGCGGCCGATGCCGTTCGTCGCCGGCGGCGAGGAGTTCGTGCGCCTGTCGAATCCGCTCTCGGAGAGCGAGGCCTTCCTCCGGCGCGACGTGCTCGACACGCTCGCCCGCCGCGCCGAGTACAACCTCGCGCGCATGAACGGCAACGTGCGCCTGTTCGAGATCGGCTCGGTGTTCGACGCCCGGCCGAGCGGGCTGCCGCACGAGGAGATGCGCGTCGCGGCCGTGGTGATGGGCCGCCGGACGCCGCCGCACTTCAGCGACCCCAAGTCGCCGGACTTCGACGCGTGGGTTCGCTACGACGAGTGGGACGCGAAAGCGCTCGCCGAGCTGGTCGCCCGGGCCGCGTATCCTGGCGTGAGCGCGGAGCTGATCGCCTCACCTGATTCGGCGACGCTCTGGCGCGTGCAGGTGAACGGCGCGAGCGTGGGCACGGTGCGCCGGCTGTCGCTCGATGCACCGGTGTGGGCGTCGCCAGCGTACGGGATCGAGCTGTCGCTCGGCGTAGTCGACTCGCGGCAGGTCGCCGCCCCGGGGGCGTCGGCGTATGGAACGGCGGAGCGGGCGGCTCCGGTGGTCACGCGATACGAATCGCTGCCGACCACGCCCGCCGCCGAGTTCGATCTCGCGCTGCTGGTGCCGGAGCACGTCTCGGCCGCTCAGGTCGAGGAGCTGATGCGGCGCGTGGCGGGGAAGCTCCTCGAGCGAACGGACCTGTTCGATCGCTATGTTGGCCGCGGCGTGGAGCCTGGGTACCGCAGCCTCGCGTGGCGGTTGACCTTCCGTCACGCCGAGCGCACTCTACGGGAGCGGGAGATCGAAGCGCGCCGCTCGGACCTACTCAAAGCCCTCGCCGACGAGCTCAATGTCAGACAGCGAACCCTCTGATCGCGCGATCCGCGAATTGGAAACACTTGTTCACCACCTCGCGGAGGAGCTGGCCGCGTTTCGTCGCCGCGCGCTGGTTGCCGAATCGAAGCTGAAGGAGGTCGAGTCCACGGATGGCGGCGCGCTCAATCTCGATCTGGCCGGGCGCGTGTCGCAGCTCGAGGCCGAGAACGAGCAGCTCCGCACCAAACTGGATTCGGCCTCGACGCGGGCCAAGCAGATGCTCGACCGCGTGAAGTTTCTCAGGCAGCAGGCGCAAGGAGGCGAGCGGTGACCACGAAGAAGCACACGGTCCGCGTCACGATCCTCAACGAGGAATACGCGATCCGGAGCGACACGCCTCCCGAGCACGCCAAGGCGGTGGCGCAGTACCTCGACCAGGCGATCCGGCGCGTCATGTCGAGCGGGGCCGTGGTAGAGACGAATCGCGCGGTCGTGCTGGCCGCCCTGCAGATCACGGCCGAGCTCTTCGACGCGCGGGACGCGGCGCAGTCGACCACACAGGCCATCGAGGCGCTGAGCGACTACGTCCGGCCGCTCCTTCCACCCGCGAAGCGGCAGGTGCGCACCCCCGCCTGAGCACGGTTTCCGCCGCGGCTTTGTTGCCTTTTGCTCGCGCGGCGCATACCTTAGCGGAGTAGGCAAGCTGACCCGTAGGTCTAAGCGCGCTTTGTAGTTAGCGGCGCCCACGTGAACACCCTTCGCCGGTGTGACGTCGGGCCGCGAGCACAGTAGCGCAGCAGGACGCAGGTTCTCCTTGTCCTGCGGCCCCGAGCCGCGGTGGAGCATAGATCTCATATGGACGTGATCGCGATTATCGCCGCGCTTGGCGCCTTCATTGTTGCCTCGCCGGCTTTTTTCATACTCGGCCGCAAGAGCGGGACGAACAGCGAGCGCGAGCGGCAGGCCGCGGCGAAGTCGACCGCCGAGGAGACGGCGCGGCGCATCACCGCCGACGCGGAGCGCGACGCCGAGAACCTCCGCAAGAGCGCCGTCGTTTCCGGCAAAGAGGAGCTGATCAAGCTCCGTGAGAATTTCGAAAACGAAGTGCGCGGCCGCCGCGAAGAGGTCGAGCGCGAGGAGCGCCGGCTCTCGGAGCGCGAGGGCGTGCTCGACCGCAAGTACGAGGTGATCGAGCAGCGCGACAAGGAGCTCGGCCGACGCGCGAGCGAGTTCGGCCGCCGCGAGAAGGCGGTCGGCGATCGCGAACAGGAACTCGAGAAGCTCGTGGCGGACGAGCGGCGCCGGCTCGAGCAGATGGCGGGGATGTCGGCGCAGGACGCGAAGAACGAACTCATCCGCCGCATGGAAGAAGAAGCGCAGGCGGACGCGGCGAACAAGATCCGCGAGATCCGCGAGTCGGCGAAGCGGAACGCCGAGCGCGAAGCGAAGAAGATCGTCGCGCTCGCCATTCAACGCATTGCCGCCGATCACACCGCGGAAACGACGGTGTCCGCGGTGTCGCTGCCGAACGACGAGATGAAGGGCCGCATCATCGGACGCGAAGGCCGGAACATCCGTGCGTTCGAGCTGGCGACCGGCGTCGACGTGATCATCGACGACACGCCCGACACCGTCGTGGTGTCGTGCTTCGATCCGATCCGCCGCGAGGTCGCGCGGCTGGCGCTCGAGAAGCTCGTGTCCGACGGGCGCATCCATCCGGGGCGGATCGAGGAAGTCGTCAACAAGTCGCGGAAGGAAGTCGACACGCAGATCGTCGAGACCGGCGAGCAGGCGGCCTACGAGGCGGGCGTGCACGGCCTGCATCCCGAGCTGATCAAGCTCGTGGGGCGCATGCGGTGGCGCACGAGCTACGGCCAGAACATCCTGCAGCACTCGAAGGAAGTCGCGTGGCTCGCCAGCATGATGGCCGCCGAGCTCGGCCTCGACGTGAACATGGCGCGTCGCGGCGCGCTGCTCCACGACGTCGGCAAGGTGCTCACGCACGAGCACGAGGGCACGCACGTGCAGCTCGGCGTGGAGGTCGCGACGAAGTACGGCGAGAATCCGCTCGTCGTGAACTGTATCGCGGCGCACCACGACGACGTGCCGCACGAGAGCGAGGTGTCGGTGCTCGTGCAGGCCGCGGACGCGATCTCCGGATCGCGCCCGGGCGCGCGGCGCGAGGCGTTCGAGACGTACGTCAAGCGCCTCGAAGGCCTCGAGAAGATCGCGTCGAGCTACAAGGGCGTCGAGAAGGTGTTCGCGATCCAGGCCGGACGCGAAGTGCGCGTGATCGTCCTGCCCGACGACGTCGACGACGTGCGCATGACGACGATGTCGGAGGAGATCGCCCGCCGCATCGAGGCCGAGCTGCAGTATCCGGGACAGATCAAGGTCGTGCTGATTCGCGAGACACGGGCGGTGGACTTTGCGCGCTGACGTCATCACGCCGACCGCGCATCGCGCGCTGGTCGCGCAGGACAAGCTCATCGACGGCGCGGTGCTCGCCGATCACATCAAGGCGGACGTCGGGGAACAGGTGCTCGCGCTGAAGGCGCGGGGCGTGACGCCGGGGCTCACCGTGGTGCTGGTGGGCGACGATCCGGCGAGCGCGGTGTACGTCGGCTCCAAGGAGCGCACCTGCATCGAGCTCGGCATGAACGGCGACACGATCCGCCGGCCGGCGACGATCTCGCAGGACGAGCTGCTCGGCATCATCGATCGGCTGAATGCCGACCCGGCGGTACACGGGATTCTCGTGCAGATGCCGCTGCCCAGGCACATCGATTCGGACGCGGTCGTCCGCCGCATTCGTCCCGACAAGGACGTCGACGGCTTCCATCCGGTGAACGTTGGCAAGCTGCTGATCGGCGAGAAGGACGGCTTCGCGCCGTGCACGCCGGCCGGCGTGCTGTACATGCTGCAGGCGTACGGCGTGCCGACGGCCGGCGCGGATTGCGTGATCATCGGCCGCAGCAACATCGTGGGGAAGCCGATGGCGTCGATCATGGTGCAGCCGGGCGTCGACGCGACCGTGACCGTCTGCCACAGCCGCACCCGCGACCTCGCAGCGCATACGCGGCGCGCCGACATACTGATCGTCGCCGCCGGGCGCCCCGAGATGGTGACGGGCGACATGATCAAGCCCGGCGCGGTGGTGATCGACGTCGGGATGAACCGCATCCCCGACGCGACGAAGAAGTCGGGCACGCGGCTCGTGGGCGACGTGGCGTTCGCGTCGGCGCGCGAGGCGGCATCGCTGATCACGCCAGTGCCCGGCGGTGTGGGAAAGATGACGATCGCCATGCTCATGGCGAACACCGTCCGCGCCGCCGCGCAGTCGGCATCGTCGCCCTCGTGACCGGCCGTCGCGCGCCTCGTCGCGCGGAGAGTGCCGATCTCGACCTCTTTGCGCTGGCCGGCTCGATCGCGGAGCCGGCGCACGTGCCCGCACTTGCCGAGCCGGAGCCGCTGATCGAGTCGACGCGGTACCCGGGCGAGACTCCTGAAAGCGCCATTGCCGTGTCGCTGCTCACGCAGACCGCGAAGGACGTGATCGAGGGCGCGTTCATTCCGCTCTGGGTGCGCGGCGAGATCAGCGACTTCAAGGCGCATCGGAACGGCCACTGGTATTTCTGCCTCCGCGACGGCCAGTCGCAGATCCGCTGCGTCGCCTGGAAGCGCGACCAGCGCGGCATTCCCGCGGCGCCGGACGACGGCATGCAGGTGGCCGCGTTCGGCCGTCTCACCGTCTACGCCGCGCGGGGCGAGATGCAGTTCACCATCACGCGCATCGAGGCGGAGGGCGACGGTCTGCGCCGGAAGGCGCTCGAGATCACGCGCGCGCGGCTCGAGGCGGACGGCCTGCTCGCGCCGGAGCGCAAGCGTCCGCTGCCGCGCTTTCCGCGGGTGATCGCGGTCGTCACGAGCCCGGACGGCGCGGCGCTGCACGACATCGTCGCGGTGACACGCCGCCGTTCGGCGAACGTGCGGCTGGTCGTGGTACCGGCCGCCGTGCAGGGCGAGACGGCGCCCGAGGAGCTGTGCTTCGCGCTCGATCAGGTGAATCGGTGGGGCGAGGCCGACCTGGTGATCGTCGGACGCGGCGGCGGGGCGCGCGAGGACTTGTGGGCGTTCAACGACGAGCGCGTGGCGCGGGCGGTGGCCGCCTGCCACGTGCCGACGATCTCGGCCGTGGGGCACGAGATCGACATCTCCATCTGCGACCTCGTCGCCGATCTGCGCGCGGCGACGCCATCGGCCGCGGCGGAGGCGGCGACGCGTTCGCGGGTCGAGCTCGAGGGAGAATTGAGAAAACTCTCATTGCGCATGGGCGGGGCCACGCGGGCGGCGCTCCGTGCCCGCGCGGACCGGTTGCGGCACCTCGCTCGCGACGTGGCGTCGGCGAGCGGAGAACAGGTCGCGAGGCGCCGCACGTCGCTGCACGCCGTGTCCGGTCGGCTGCACGCGCTGAGCCCCCTCGCCACGCTGGCGCGGGGCTATGCCGTCGCGCGCGGCACGGATGGCGCGACCCTGTCGAGCGTCGGCCAGTTCTCGCCTGGAATGGCGTTCGATCTCGTGGTGCGCGATGGCACGGTGCCGGCGCGCGTCGACGCCCAGCGGGAGGATGGCGCATGACGTTCGAGGAGCGGCTCGCCCGGCTCGAGGACATCGCGAGCACGCTGGAGCACGACGAGATCGACCTGGCGCGCGCGCTCGAGCTGTTCGAGGAAGGCATCGCCAACCTGCGCGCGGCGGCCGATGAGCTGGCGCGCGCCGAAGCGCGCGTGCAACGTCTGGTGGAGCGGGCCGATGGCAGCTTCGACGTCGTCGACGCCGGCGAGTAGCGAACGCACGGGCGAGTGGGCGGCGGATCGGGCGGCGATCGACCGCGCGCTCGCCGCGATCAGCGCCGACGCGCTGCCGGTGCTCGGCGGCCCGGTCGGCGACGCCGTGCGATACAGCCTGCTCGGCGAAGGCAAACGGCTGCGCGGGCTCCTCGTGCTCGCGGCATATCGCACCGCCGGCGGCACCGGCGACGCCACCGCGCTCGCTGCCGCCGTGGAGATCGTGCACGCGTACTCGCTCGTCCACGACGATCTGCCGTGCATGGACGACGACGACATGCGCCGGGGACGTCCCACCGTGCATCGCGTGTACGGTGAGCGCGTCGCCACGGCTGCCGGCGTGGCGATGGTGCCGCTGGCCGCGTCGGTCGCGGTGCGTGCCGCGCAGTCGCTCGGTCTCACGGCCGCCGCGCAGGGCGAGGTTGTGGCGGAGCTGATGCGCGCGTCGGGTGCGGGCGGCATGGTGGGCGGGCAGCTGCTCGATCTCGAGGGAGAGGGCACGAGCCTCGGGCTCGCGGAGCTCGAGCGAATCCACCGGGCGAAGACCGGCGCCCTGATCCGGTCGTCGATCGTGCTCGGCGGGTTGGCGGCGCGGGCGGACGCGCCGCGGCTCGCGGCGCTCACGCGGTTCGGCGATGCCATCGGCCTCGCGTTCCAGATCGCCGACGACGTGCTGGACGTCACCGCGACGACCGATCGCCTCGGCAAGACGGCCGGGCGCGACCTGGACCTGCACAAGAGCACCTATCCCGCGCTGCTCGGCGTGGACGGCGCGACGGCGCGCGCGCGGGCGCTCGTCGCCGAGGGATGCGCGGAGCTCCGTGCGGCCGGTCTCCTCTCGACGGGGCTCGACGCGCTGGCGCGGTTCGTCGTCGAGCGGGAGTCGTAGCGTCACGCTAACTTTCCCGGTTGACCAACGGCTGGAAGCATGAGCGTTCTCGATCGAGTCAACTCACCGTCCGACCTTCGTACCCTCTCGCGCGACGAGCTCACCCAGCTCGCGGCGGACATTCGCGCGCGGCTGATCGACGTGTGCTCCCGCACGGGCGGCCACATCGGCGCGGGGCTGGGCGTCGTCGAGCTGACCATCGCGCTGCACTACGCGTTCGACACGCCGCGCGACCAGCTCGTGTGGGACGTGGGCCATCAGGGCTATCCGCACAAGGTGCTCACCGGCCGCAACGCGGGCATGGAGACCCTGCGGCAGGAGAACGGCATCTCGGGCTTCCTCAAACGCTCCGAGAGCGAATACGACGCGTTCGGCGCCGGCCACGCGGCGACGTCGATCAGCGCGGCGCTTGGGATCGCCGCCGGCCGCGACGTCATGGGCGAGAACTTCAAGGTCGTCGCGATTCTGGGCGATGGCGCGCTCACGTCGGGGCTGGCGTACGAGGGGCTCAACAACGCCGGCCATTCCGATCGCGACGTCGTCGTCGTGCTGAACGACAACGAGATGTCGATCGCGCCGAACGTGGGCGCGATGTCGAAGTACTTGACCTCGATTCAGCGCAACTCGCTGTACAATCGCGTTCGCTCGATGATCGGCGAGATCGTCGATCACGCGCCCGGGCCGCTCGCGTCCATGAGCACGCTCGTGCGCAAATGGGAAGAGAGCGTGAAGACGTTCCTCACACCCGGCGTGCTGTTCGAGGAGCTCGGCTTCCGCTACTTCGGCCCGATCGACGGCCATGACATCGGCAGCCTGATCGAGACGTTGTCCGCCGTGCGCTCGCTCGAGGGACCCCGGCTCGTGCACGTGATCACGCAGAAGGGCAGGGGCTTCCCGGCCGGCGACAGCCGCGAGAAGTGGCATGCGCTTCCGCCGGGCCACGATCCCGCGACCGGTGCGCAGCTCAAGCCGTCCACCGCGAATCCCGCGTACACGAAAGTCTTCGGCACCGGGCTCGCCGAGCTCGGCGCCGAGATGCCGGAAGTCGTGGCGATCACCGCGGCCATGTCGAGCGGCACCGGCACCGACATCTTCGCCAAGCAGCACCCGGCGCGGTTCTTCGACGTGGGGATCGCCGAGGGCCACGCGGTGACGTTCGCCGCCGGACTGGCGACGCGCGGCGTGCGTCCGGTCGTCGCGATCTATTCGACGTTCCTGCAGCGCGGCTACGACAACATCATCCACGACGTGGCGATCCAGTCGCTGCCCGTGACGTTCTGCATGGACCGCGCGGGGCTCGTCGGCGAAGACGGCGAGACGCACATGGGGCTGTACGACATCGCGTATCTGCTCGCCGTGCCCGGCGTGACCGTGACGGCGCCGATGAACGCGACCGAGATGCTCGGGCTGCTGCGCGCGGCGGTGCGGCACGATGGGCCGTTCTCGATTCGCTACCCCCGCGATGCCGCGCCGGACAAACCAGCGAGCATGAAGGAGATCGCCCCAGTGCCGTACGGCACGTGGGAGGTCGTGCGGCGCGGTGCCGACGTGGCGATTCTCGCCGTCGGGACCATGGTGCTGCCGTCGCTCGCCGCGGCGGAATCGCTCGCCGCGCACGGGCTCAACGTCACCGTGGTGAACTGCCGCTACCTCAAGCCGTACGACGAGATCACCCTCGCGGCGGTGCTCGCCGACCACAAGCACGTACTGGTGGTCGAGGAAGGAACGGTCGTCAACGGCTTCGGCGCGTTCATGTCGGCGGTGATCGCACGGTACGACTCGACGGTGCGCGTGGCGGCGCACGGCGTGCCCGATCGCGTCATCCATGCCGCATCGCGCGCGCGGCAGCTCGCGGCGTGTGGTCTCGACGCGGCGGGGATCGCGGAAAAGGTGCGGGCGCTGCTCGAAACCGAGGCGATCGCAGGGTGATCCGCCTCGGCGTCGTCGGGCACCTGGGGTATCCGGGCGCGACGGCCGTGCTGCGCACGCTCCGCGAGCTCGCGCCCGCGCTCGGGCTGGAGCTCTGGTACGAACGCGAGCTGTACGACCTTGCGGGCCGCACTGACGGGCATCTGCTCGAGAAGCCGTCGGAGCTCGACGCACTCCTGACGCTCGGCGGCGACGGCACGCTGCTCCGCGGTGCGCGCACCGTCGCACCGCACGCCGTCCCGATCCTCGGGATCAACCTCGGGCGGCTCGGGTTCCTGACGTGCTGCAACGCCGACCAGCTCTCTGGTGCGCTGATGCGCTTCGCGCGCGGCGACTACCTGGTCGAGCCCCGGATGGCGTTGCACGCGCGCGTGCTCGACGCGAACGGAAAGGATCGGCTCCACTGGTTCGCGTTGAACGACGTCGTGATGCACAAGGGCGGGTTCGCACGCGTGGTCAGCGTGCGCGTGGCCGCCGACGGGCAGACGATCGCGACGTACGCGGCCGACGGTGTCGTGCTCTCCACGCCCACCGGCTCGACGGCGTACAGCCTGTCCGCCGGCGGTCCGGTCGTCTACCCGACGCTGGAGACGATCGTCGTCACGCCCGTGTCGGCGCACACCCTCGCGATCCGCCCCGTGATCCTCCCCTCGAACGTCGAGGTGACGGTGCAAGCGGAAGATGGTCCCGAGGAGCTTATGATTACGGTCGACGGCCAGGTCGGCACTACCTTCGCGAGCGGTGAAACGCTGGTGGTGCGGCGCGCCGACGGCGGTGTGCCGATCATACGGTTCCCGGGCACGAGCTTCTTCGCCACGTTGCGACAGAAGCTGGGCTGGGGCGGACTGCTGGAGCGGGACGTCACGCGCTAGATGCTCACCGAGCTGCGGGTCAAGAATTTCGCGATCATCGAATCGCTCACGCTTCCGCTGAGCCGCGGCTTCAACGTGCTCTCGGGCGAGACCGGGGCGGGCAAGTCGATCATCGTCGGTGCGCTGGGGCTGCTCCTCGGCGAGCGCGCGAGCGCGGACGTCATTCGCACGGGCGCCGACCGCGCCACCGTCGAGGGCGTCTTCGACGTCGCCGACCGGCCGGAGATTCGTGCCCTGCTCGACGAGCGCGGCATCGACGTCGAGGAATCGGTGGTGGTGCTCAAGCGCGAGGTCGCGGCGGGGCGCGCGCGCGCCTGGATCAACGGCACGCCCGTGAACGCGGGGCTCCTCGCCGAAGTGGGGCGGCTGCTCGTCAACCTGCACGGACAGCACGAGGCGCAGACGCTGCTCGACGCCGAAGCGCAGCGGCGCATCCTGGACGCCTTCGCCGGCGCAACCGATCAGGCGGCGAGCGTGCGCACGGCGCATCAGGAGCTGCACGCCATCATCCGCGAGATCGTGGACCTCACCAAGCGCCGCGCGGACGCCGAGCGCCGGGCGGACTATCTGCGGCACGTGGTCCAGGAGATCGGCGACGCGAAGCTCGTCGAGGGCGAGGACGTGCGGCTCGAGGACGAAGCGCGCCGATTGGAGAACGCCGAGGAGCTCCGGTCGCTGGCGAGCGGGATCGCGAGCGCGCTCGATGGCGAAGAGGAGGCGGTGCTCCAGAAGCTCGCCGCGATCGCGCGGCACCTGGCGACGATCCAGCGCGTCGACCCCACGCTCGCGCGGCTGCAGGAGTCGTACGACGGCGCGTACTACGCGATCGAAGCGCTCGCGCGCGAGCTCGAGGAATACGAGGCGTCGATCGACCTCGATCCGTCTCGGCTCGAGGACGTGCGCCGCCGCCGCGATCTGCTCTTCCGCCTGACGAAGAAGTACGGCGGCACGCTCGCCGACGTGATGCGGGTCGGCGAGGAGGCGCGCGCGGAGCTCGAGCTGGTCGATTCGGCCGGGCTCGACATTCGACAACTCGAAACAGGGGAGCGGCAGGCCCGCGAGCGCCTGAACGACGCGGCGAACGCGCTCACGGAACTGCGGCGCACGGGCGCGGAGCGTCTCGGGCGCGCGGTCGACGAAGTGCTCCCCGAGCTCGGCATGCCCGATGGACGCTTCAGCGTGTCGCTGCGGCCGTGCGAAGAGATCGGCGCGGCGGGCGCGGAGGACGTCGAGTTCTGCGTCGCGTTGAACGTGGGGCACGAGCCGCGCGCGCTGTCGCGCGTCGCCTCGGGCGGCGAGCTCTCGCGCGTGATGCTCGCGCTCAAGACGATCCTCGCGCGCCTCGACCGGGTGCCGACGCTCGTCTTCGACGAAGTGGACGCCGGCATCGGCGGGCGGGTCGGGCTGCAGGTGGGCGAGACGATGCGCCGGGTCGCCGCCTACCACCAGGTGTTCGCGATCTCGCACCTTCCGCAGATCGCCGCCCGTGCGCACCATCACATCCTCGTGAGCAAGGGCGCGCGCGGCGGCGTCACCACCGCGGACGTCTCGATCCTGTCGGGCGACGACCGCGTCACGGAGATCGCGCGCATGCTGGGCGGCGATCCCGAGAGCGACCTGAGTCGCGCCCACGCGCGCGAGCTGCTCGAGTCGGCCGGGGCGAGCGCGGTACCAGCGGCCAGCGCGGGCGACGCCGGCGTGGTGGAGCGCCGCACCCGCCGGCGCGCCTAGCGCCGGAAGTAGATCCGCAGCTCGATCTGGTCGCGGAAGGTCTTTGGAACGAAGCCGCCGCTGCCGGCGAGCGTCTCCAGGTGCTGGAACGAGACTTCGATCGGGAGCCCGCCTGGCGCGCGGTCGGGCGATACGATACTTGAATATGAGATCCCGAAACCGACCTGCTGGGCGGTCGTCGACGGCATGCCGTATGGCGCGACCGGCGGGATCGTCGCCGCGGCCGTGCTGTCCGCGCCGGGCGCCGGCAGCACCGTGAACTTGTCCGCGCCCACGTTGAGCAGCGAGTACACGCCGTCGATCGACAGGTAGCCCGCGAGCCGGAAGTGCGGAAGCGCCGTGAGCTGCAGCACGTTGCCGGCGCTGTAGGTGCCTGGGGTCGCCGCGCGGAGCGGGAAGATCGCGTTGTTGGCGTTGGGAACGCGGCCCACGTTCACCGTGCCGAATTGCGCCGTGTACGATCCGAGGATCGACGTCGTGAGTCGCGAGCCGAGGCGCACGTCCGCCGCCGCGCCAGCGACGACGCCCGATTGTCCATAGCCCGTCGAGAGGTCGAACAGCCGATTACGGTTGCTCGGCTCGCCGGTGCCGAAGCGGAACGCGCCGTTCACCGCGAGCCGAATGGCCGAGCCGCCGGCGTCGACGGGCGCCGAATCGGGGAACGTGTTGAGCAGCTGGATCGTGGCGCCCACCGAGATGTCGCCGATCGACGATCGGTCGGTGGATTGCAGCGTGTCGACGCCCATCTGGCCGAGGAGCGCGTTCAACTGCGCGTTCGCCGCGGGACCGTTCGCGTTCGCCGGCCCGAGCGACGGATCGATGCCTTGATTGATCAGCGCGTTGAACTGCTGCCCGAGATCGGCGATGTGGTGTGCGATCGCGGTGTCGAGCGCAGTCCCCTTGAGCGGCACGAACGCCTGTCCGCCGCCGGCCGCGGTGCCGTACAGGCTCGTGACCGTCGACGCGAACGCACCCGCGGATTGCAGGACGCTCGGTCCCTGCGCGAGAATCGCCGTGCAGTTCGTCCCGGACGGCGTTGCTCGGCAGCCCTCCAGCTGATTCCAGAGCGCGGAGCTGTCGGCTCGGATCGCCGCGAGGAGTGCCTGGTTCTGCGCGGCGGCCGCGCCGTTGCCGAGCGCGGTGGGGTTGGGCCCAACGTTGGCGAACCCTGCGTGCGGATTGAGCTGTGCATAGAGCGTCGTCCGCGTCTCGACGAGCGGCACCACGAGGCCGAGCGTGATGCGGCGCGTCAGCCCGTACTCGAGGATGAGCGGTGCGGTGACGACGCGCGAGTTGGCGGCGGCGACGAGCCGCCCCGCCGTCAACCGAACTTGTGGATCACCGGTCAGGGAGCGAATCGCTGCTTCGGCGGGCGCCAGAATCGGGAGCTGCGCCGAGCCGAGCGAGTCGGCGTTGAACGTCGCCGCCACGTTGACGGGTGAGGACGACGAATCGGTGAGCAGGGCGTCGTAGCGGGTCCACGCCGTGAGCAGCCGCATGCGCCACTCGTGTGACGGCAGCGTCGTCGCGTTCGGCAGGAGGCTCGTGGTCGCTTGTGCGTGGGCGCGGTGCGGAATCACGCACGCGAGCAGCAGCGCGCTCGACCGAAGCACGGAACGGACTGACAAACGACGAATCGCCTCTCGCGGTGTGGAAGGGGTCCGGGGCCGGTTATCATTCCTGCGAATCGCCATCAAAGATATACTGACCTCCGTGCCACTGCTCCCGCCGCCGACCATCCCCTGGCAGCTCACCGGCAATCACTGGATTGCGCTGCCATGCATTCATCCAGCCGACGCGTCGATCCACGCGATCGGCGTGCTGCATCGCGCGGCCCGCGCCGCGATTGAGCTCGCCGGCGGCCCCGACTTCGCCAACGGCGGGAGCCCGGCGCTGCTGCGTCCGCGACTGAGCATCGGCGGTGTACGCCACGAGCTGTCGGATGTTCCCATCGCCTGGGAGCGCGCGCTGGGCTGGATCCCCACGTTCACGTGCACGATCGCCGACGTCGTCGTGCGGGGAACGATCTTCGCGCCCTACGGCCGCGATGCCGACATTCCCGGCGCGGTGTACGCGCTCACGCTGGAGAGCCGCCGGTCGGACGACGTGGAGATCGCCGTGTCGCTCGCCGGGACGTTCGCGCATCGACAGCTCCGCGTGCGCACGCCGCGACCGGGCGGCGACGCGACGCGCGTGGTGCAGGGCGCCGACGGGGCCGTGCTGCTCGAGGGGACGAGCGCTCCCGGACTCGTGGCGGTCGCACTCACCGCGGACGGCGACGGAACGACGTCCGTGAGTGATCGAGAGTTCTCGATCGACAGAACGCTCACGCTGCCGGCCAAGGGAAGGGCGCAGATCGGCTTCTATCTCGCCGTGGGCCCCGAGCACGACGGCGCCGAAGCCACGGCCGCGGTCCTCCGGCGGCGCGGGTGGCGCGAGCTGCTGGCGGCAACGCGCGACGCGCTCCAGAGCCTGGAGCAGAGCACCGCGCACGAGGCGCTCGACCGGCTGATCAACCGCAACCTGTTGTTCGCGTACTTCTACGCGGTCGGCCGCGCGCTCGACGACGCGCAGTACTACCTCGTGCGAACGCGCGCGCCGTGGAACGGCACCGGCGTGACCGTGCGCGATTGGGAAGCGCTCGCCTGGACCCTTCCCGCGGTGCAGCTCGCGGACCAGTCGCTCGCGCGCGAGTTGCTCCTGCGCATGTGCGAGTTGCACGGCTATGCGCCCGGCCGCGGCGTGCACTATCTCGACGGCACGTTGTTCGAGCCGGGCTTCGCGCTCGAGGGCGTCGCCGCCTATCCGCTCGCGGCGGAGCGCTACATCCGCGACTCGGGCGACGATCGCATCGTCGACGAGCCCGTGCTCGCCGACACGCTCTATCTGAGCTCGGAAGATCTGGATGCGCGCCGCGATTCGCGCATCCCGCTCTACTCGACAGAGGTCAGTCCATCGGGCGAGCCGGCGCCGCACCCGTTCACGCTCCACGCGAACGCGGTCGCCGCGCAGGCGCTCGACGTGCTCCGCCGCACGCTGGACGAGGAGACCGCGCGCGGACTCGAGGACCCCGAGGCCGTGCGCGCCGCGCTGACGCGGCACTTCGTGATCGAGCAGGGCGGACAGGCGCGCTACGCGACGGCGATCGATCTCGCCGGCGCCGCGACGATGGCGGACGATCCCGCCGCATCCGCGTTCTGGCTGCCGCTCTACGAGGCGGTGCCGCGCCACGATTCCACGTACCGGCGCACCGTGCGCGAGATCGACACCACGCCGAACGCGCTCGCGCAGCAGTGCGCGCGCCTGCTCGGGCCCGATGCGAGCAAGGTGCTGCAATGGCTGCGACGGGCGCCGCTCGACGGGGGCACGGCGGCGGAGTTCGTCGATGCCGACGGGCGTGCGCTCGCCAACGGCGGTGACGCGGCGCTCTCCGGATTGCTCGCGTGGTCGGTGTGGTATGCCGTGAACGCGCTCGGCGAACGCCCCTGAGCCGTACCGCTCGCGCCCTCTGTCACCGCGGTGAGCGCGTGGATATATTTCGCGGCGCGCGGGAATAGCTCAGTTGGTAGAGCACAACCTTGCCAAGGTTGGGGTCGCGGGTTCGAGTCCCGTTTCCCGCTCTTCAGGCGACCGATCGAGGAAGCGGCGCCCATGAGGTCTCCAGTCGGGAGGGTCGGCCGCAAGCCGGCCCTCTCGTGGCATCTGGAGACTGCGCGGCCGGGGTGGCGAAACGGGTAGACGCGCGAGACTTAAAATCTTGTGGGGGCAACCCCGTGCGGGTTCGAGTCCCGCCCCTGGCACCTTCCCGACAGCGCCCGGCAAAAGCCGGATGGCCCGCGGCGGACCGCACCCGAGATTGAAGCATGCCCTCGGAAGGCGGATCGCCATGTTCACAAAACTCTTAACGCCGCTCGACGGCTCGTCGATCGCCGAAGGGGCGGTCGGGGTCGCCGCCAGCATCGCGCAGACGTCGCGCGCCGCACTCGATCTCCTCCTCGTCGACCAGCCGTTCCCGTTCGACGGATTCGGCACCGAACCGTGGACGGCGGCGGTGCTGGACGAGGAACGCGAGTACCTCACGGCCGTCGCCGATCAGGTCGCACGTGCGACGTCCATTCCCGTCACGCACGCCGTGATGCGCGGCGATCCGGTAGAGCGGATCTGCCAGCGCATCGGCGACATGCGTGCCGACCTGGTGGTCATGACGTCGCACGGCCGGACGGGAATCGGCCGCATGTGGCTCGGCAGCGTGGCCGATGGCGTGCTGCGCTACGCCACCGCGCCGGTCCTCATGCTGCGCGGCCGGGAAGGCGGCGTGCGTGAGCTGTCCCGCCCGCTCCCGTTCGGGCACATCCTCGTGCCGGTGGACGGCTCGGCATGGTCCGCCGAGATTCTCGACGCCGCATCGCAACTGGGCCTGTGCAGCGGCGCGCAGATCACGCTGCTCCGGATCGTGCCGCCTGTCACGAAGCCGTCGGAGGCGCCCGTGCCGTTCACGTACGTGCCCACGATCGTGGACGAAACGGCGACGAATCGCCGGGCGGGCGAAGCACGCGTTCAGCTCGCCGAAGAGGCGCGGCGCCTTCACGACGCGAGCGGACTGGCCGTGGATTGGCACGTTGGCATCGACGCCCAGGTGGCGAACGGGATCCTCGGCTTCGCTCGCGACAACCAGGTCGACCTGATCGCGATGTCGACGCACGGCCGCGGGATGTCGCGCTATCTGCTCGGGAGCATCGCCGACAAGGTGTTGCGCGGGAGCGGGCTGCCGATGCTGCTGTGCCGTCCGCTCGGAGCACGCGCCAGGACGCAACCGCTCGAGGCCGCGGTGGCGCACGCCTGACGCCGCGGAGCGCTCGGCCGGCTCAGCGCGCGTGCGGTGCGCCGGCCGAGTGCGCCACGAGCATCGCGAGCTGCTCGTCGCTCAGGTGCATCCACCCTTCGGGGATCGGCGCGATGCGGAGCTTGCCCGCGGTACCCTGGAAGGCGAGCCAGCCGTCGCGCAGCTCGCGCGGAATGACGAGGCGCAGGTCGCGCATGCGGCGCCGCTCCAGCGGCCCGATCCGGCTCGCGCGTCGCCGTTCGGCGTTCACGCGCCGTTCCACCGCGGCCGGATGCACCTCCCACGCTTCCCACGAACGCCCTTCCTCATCGGTGAACCGCCGGTATGTCATCTCCACTGCGCTACTGCTCGGGTGAAACGGCGACCACCAGTGTCTATTAGGAACTTCCGTTCCATCGCCGCGAATCAGTCCACCTTCGTCCACAGCACGATCACGCCGCAGAGTGGATTGTCCGGGTCGTGAAATTCACCGGGCACTTCCGTGGGCCGCGCATAGACCTCGAGCGCCTTCACGTCGCGCGGGTCGATGAGGAGCTCGTTCTGTCCCTTGAGCTGATACCGGTGGCCGTCGAGCACCACGGACATGCGGCAGTAGCCGCTCGGTGAGAGCCCATACGCGACCGCCTTGCCGTCCGTGTTGAGCACGCTCACGCCCGGAATGCCGACGAGCAGATCCTCGATGTGTCGCGGCGCGATGTCGCGAATGTCCACCGGCAGCAGGAAATAGCCCACGCCCGACTTCTGGCGGTCGTAGAAGCCCGCCTTGAAGAGCGACATCGAGAGCATCTTCTCCTCGACGGTCACCTCGCGCAGCCGCGGCACGACCTGGTGCAGGTGAATCGTGACCACCACCGTTGAGTCGGCGGGCATCTGCATGCTGAATCGCAGCTGGCCATATCCCATGCGCCGCACGATGAATCGCGTCGTTCCCGTCGGCACGTCGGCGAGCCGGAACCGGCCGGACTCGTTCGCCGTGGTCGCACCGCCGCCATCGACGAACACGTTGGCGTACGCGATGGGGTGGCCGAGCGAATCACGGACGTCGCCCGCGAGCACCGACGTCGCGGGCGGCGGTTGGATCTCGATGCGCGAGACGGGAAGCGGCTGCTGCGAGATCGCGGCGTGGGCCGCCGCGACGAGTCCAATGCTGCAGAGAGAGCGCATGCGAACCGTCCGGCGGTGGGTCCGATGGCGAGGCCACGCGATAATGCTGTACCGAGAGCAACCCCGCAATATCCAGGTTCGTTCAGGCCCGCCGGGACGCGAACGGGGCGCCCGATGGGCGCCCCGTCTTCATGCTTTCGCGATCAGACTTCTCAAATCGAGAGGTCGGCCTGGCCCGCCGGCTCCGCGGCGCCAGCCGCCAGGCCGCGATCGCCCGCCCCCGCCTTGGGCGGCCAGATCACGCCGTCGCAGGAGCGGCTGCGGCACTTGAAGTCCGGCGCCTTGGGATTGCGCTTCGAGATGCGATTGTCCCACATCCGGCCGCCGCACTTGGGGCAGCTCGGCTCATCCGACGCGAGCGGGCCGGTGGCCGCGGCGGCCGCCGGCTCCGGGCTCTCGTGCAGCGCGTCATCCGGTCGCGGCTCGGCGGTTCGATGCTGCCGATGCTGTCGCCGCGCGTACGCGTCAGCCGGATCTTCGAGCGGCCTGGCGTACTTGCCGTCGCCATCCACCTGCACCCAGTTCTGCTCGTAGCCGTACAGCTCGTGCGCGATGCCGAAGCGGACGGCGGCGCGCTTGAACGCGTCGGTCGCCGCCTGCTTGTAGTCGCGCCCGGTCCCCACGTCCTCGCGGATCACGCCGAGGATCTGGAGACGCGCCTTGAACGAGCAGGCCGCGTCGTCGCGGTCCTCACCGCTCAACGCGGGGAGCAGCTCGAGCGTCAGGTCCCATTCGCCCGGGACCACCCCGTCGAGCCGCTCGCGAACGGTGTTCGCCTCGATGTACGCGACGAACCGTGCGAAGTACTTGCCGTCGCGCTGAATCGGCCGGCCGTCCTGCCGCCAGGAAATCACGTCCGCCGGAAGCGGCGCCGACAACTGCGTCCAGATATCCGTCTTCTCCGAGCTCGTCTCATGTCGTGCGATCATGCTCTCATCCTTCCGTTTCGAGTAGGTCCATTGTGTCGTGCGCCATCACCGAACTTGCGTGCGTGCGAGACTGCCGGGCAGTCGCGGCCGTGCTCACAGTACCAGCCGTGCCGGTCGAGGAAGACCAGATGCACGCGCGTGCCGCCCTGATTCGATTCGTCGACGCGGTACAGCCGCTCGACGGACGTGCCCGGTCCGCATTTTCGGACCGGGTCGAGCTCACGAACCTCGAACGTGGGCGCCGCGGGCACCGCGGGCGGTGTTCTGCGCCCGGGCACTGGCTTGCGTCCGACGGCCTTACGCCGGCTCGGCGCTGCCTTCCGCTTCACCTTCGCCGGTTTGACCGACTTGGTCGCGCCGCGCTTTTTCGCCGGCCGCGCCGCCTTCGCTCTCGTAACAGCCCCTCGTTTCTTGACTTTGCCCACCTTGAGCCATAACCTCACTGAGTAACAAACGTTGCGTTATTCGGGGTCTGTTCGGTAGTCGGAATGTAGCGTTTGTTGCACGAACGGTCAATTGGAGCGAGAGACGTTGCAGACGCCTGCCACGGGGTTCCCCGAACTCACCGAGCTCGGCAAGCAGATCGAGGTGCTCCGTATCGAGCGTGGGCTGTCGAAGCAGGCGCTGGCGAAGATCGCCGGGACCTCGCGCCAGCAGTTGTGGCGCGTGATGACGGGGAAGTCCGAGCTGACGGCGCCGCTCAAGATCCGCCTGGCGGATGCGCTCCACGTGCATTCGTTCGCGGTGCGCGACACGCCCACGCGGAGCACGACGACGACCGACCTCGCCCGGGCGGCCGCCGTGGACATCGCGAGTTATCTGGCTGACGCCGCAGCGATCGAGGGTACGCTGCGCACGATGCCGGACGGCGACGCGGGTCGTGCACTCAAGCGACGGTACCTCGATCTGCTCGAGGAGTGCGCGATGCACGAGCGTCGTGCGCTCGACGCGGCATTCTTCGAGCTGCGCCGGAGAGTCGTCGCCGGAGAACTGTGAGGTCGTCGCCGGACCGGCTAATTTTTGCCGCATGACCGACGTCGTCGCGCTCGCCGCGGAACTGCTCACAATCGATTCGTCGACCGGCGCGGAGGGCGGCGCCGTCGATTTCGTCTCCAAGTGGCTCGTCGCGCGTGGCTGGAACGTCACGCTGCAGGAGGTGACGCGCGGTCGCGCGAACGTGTTCGCGTCGCGCGGCGGGCGAGGGGTCACGCTGTCGACGCACCTCGACACGGTGCCGCCGTACGTCGCGCCGCGGCTCGACGGCGATCGGCTCTACGGTCGCGGCGCGTGCGACGCCAAGGGGATCGCGGCGGCGATGCTCGTCGCCGCGGACAACCTCGCGAAGGCCGGCGAGCAGCGCGTCGACCTGCTCTTCGTCATCGGCGAAGAGAAAGGCTCGGACGGCGCGCGTGCCGCCAATCGCCTGCCGGCGACGAGCAAGTTCCTCGTCAACGGCGAGCCGACCGAGAGCAAGCTCGCGAGCGGCGCCAAGGGTTCGCTGCGGGTGATCGTGCGCACGCACGGGCGCGCCGCGCACTCGGCGTACTCGTATCTCGGCGAATCGGCGATCACGCCGATGCTCGCGCTCCTGCCGACGATCGAATCGATCGATCTGCCGAAGGACGAGGTCCTGGGCGAAACGACGGTGAACATCGGCACGATCCGCGGCGGCACGGAAGCCAACATCGTCCCGGCGCAGTGTGAGGCCGAGCTGATGTTCCGGCTGGTGGGCGACGTGGCTCCGTTGCGAGCGGAGATCGAGCGCTGGGCCCGGGGGCGCGCCGAGCTCGAGTTCGGCTCGTACATTCCGGCACAGCACTTTCACACGATCGACGGGTTCGAGGTCGCGCCGGTGGCGTACACCTCGGACATTCCGCTGCTCGGGCGGTGGGGCACGCCGCTGCTCTTTGGCCCCGGCTCGATTCACGTGGCGCACACGCCCGACGAGTACATCAACGTGAACGAGCTCCGCGCGGCGGTGGGCGCGTACGAACGGATCGCGAGGAGCGTGCTGAGCGCATGACGGACGGCAGAGCGGTGAGGCAGCGGCATCGGGTCGCGGTGCTCGGCGCCACGGGCGCGGTCGGGCAGAACTTCGTGCGTCTGCTGGCGAACCATCCGTGGTTCGAGCTTGCCGAGCTGGCGGCGTCGGAACGCTCGGCGGGGAAGCGCTACGGCGACGCCGTGCGCTGGCTCGGCACCGAGCCGCTCCCAGCGCACATCGCCGAGCTGCCGGTGCTGCCGTGCGATCCGGCGAAGGTGACGGCGGACATCGTCTTTTCGGCGCTCGATTCGGCGGCGGCGGAGGACGCGGAGCCGGCGTTCGCGCGCGCCGGCCGGATGGTGCTGACGAACGCGAAGAACCACCGGATGTCGCCCGACGTGCCGCTCGTGATCGCCGAGGTCAATCCGAACCACCTCGACGTGCTCGACGCGCAGCGGAAGCACCGCGGCTGGACGGGCGGCATCGTCGCGAACGGCAACTGTTCGGCGATCGTGTGCACGCTGCCGCTGGCGCCGATCCATGAGCGTTTCGGCATTACGAAAGTCATGGCGGTGACGATGCAGGCGATCTCCGGCGCCGGCTATCCAGGGGTGCCGGCGCTCGACATCCTCGGCAACGTGATCCCGTACATCGCCGACGAGGAACCGAAGATCGAAGCCGAGATCCAGAAATTTCTCGGCACCTCCGACGGCTCGGCGATCGCGAGCGCATCGTTCCCGGTCAGCGCGCACGCGAATCGCGTCCCGGTGGAGAACGGGCACACGGTCTGTCTCTCGGTGGGGCTCGAGCGCACGGCGCGCGCGGAGGACGTGGCCCGCGCGATCGCGGAGTGGCGGGGCGCGGACGGCATCGGCCAGCTGCCGAGCGCGCCCGAGCGCCCGCTCGTGTTGACGGACGAGCCGGACAAGCCGCAGCCACGGCGGCAGGTGAGCACCGGGAATGGCATGAGCGTAGTCGTGGGCCGCGTGCGGCCCGATCCGATTCTCGACGTGAAGCTCGTGGCAATGGGCGACAACATCATTCGCGGCGCCGCCGGGGCGTCCGTGTTGAACGCCGAGTTGATGGTGCACCGCGGCCTGATCGGCGGCACGTGATCGTCCTCAAGTTCGGCGGGACGTCCGTCGCCGACGCGGAGGCGATCACGCGCGCGGCGCGCATCGTCGAGTCGCGGCTCGAGCGCCAGCCGATGGTCGTGGTCTCGGCGCTCGCCGGCGTGACGAACGCGCTGCTGGCGCTCGCCGAGCAGGCGGCCAGGGGGCACCTCATCGGCGCGCTGCGCGGCGTCGAGGCGTTGCGCGAGCGCCATCTCGCGCAGGCGGAGCTCCTGCTCGGCGCGGGGACCGACGCGTGCAACGAGACGAGCGCCGAATTGAGCGCGATGATCGACGAGCTCGCGCATCTGGCCGAGGCGCTCGCCACGCTCGGGGATCTGACGCCGCGGAGCCTCGACGCGATCGCCGCGGTGGGCGAGAAGATGTCGTCGCTGCTGTGCGTGGCGGCGTTCCGGCAGCTCGGCGTGCCGGCGGTCCACGTCGATGCCTGCGACGTGATGATCACCGACGCGACGCACACGCGCGCCGAGCCCGAGCCGGAGGCGATCGCCGCGGCCTGTCGCACCGCGATCCTGCCGACGATTCGCAAGAAGAAGGTGCCGGTGATGGGCGGCTTCATCGGCTCCGTGAAGGACACGGGCGTGACGACGACGCTCGGACGCGGCGGCGGCGACTACAGCGCGTCGCTGTTCGGCGCGGCGGTGAAGGCGGACGCGATCGAGATCTGGACCGACGTGGACGGCATGCTGACGGCCGATCCGCGCGTCGTGCCGGACGCGCACCTGATCGAGCAGATCGCGTTCGACGAAGCGTCCGAGCTCGCGTCGTTCGGCGCGAAGGTGCTGCATCCGAACACGATCGCGCCGGCGGTGCGGCTGGGGATTCCGGTGTTCGTGCTCAACTCGCGGCGGCCGGAGGGAGCGGGCACCAAGATCACGTTCGACGCGCCGAAGCGCGCGGTGAGCGCGATCGCGGGGAAGAGCAACGTGTCGCTCGTGAAGGTCGGCTCGCCGCGCATGCTGCTCACGGAGGGATTCCTGCGCGCGCTGTTCGAGATCTTCGAACGCCACAAGACGTCGGTCGACGTCGTCGCCACGTCCGAGGTGTCGGTGTCGCTCACGATCGACGACGCGTCGCGGCTGGACGCGATCCTCGGCGATCTGCGGGCGCTGGGCGACGTGTCCGTCGAGCGCAACCGGGGCATCGTCGCGGTGGTCGGCGGGGCGATCGCCGAGGGCGGCGAGACGATGGCGCGGGCGCTCGCGGCGCTCGGCGGCGCGCACGTGCACATGCTGTCGCTCAGCGCGACGGGCATCAATCTCACGATGGTCGTCGACGACGAGCAGGTGAAGCCCGCGATGCAGCGGCTGCACGCGGCGTTCTTTGGCGGGAGCGCAGCATGACGAAGCGGCTCGCGATCGTCGGCATGGGCAAGATGGGACACGCCATCGCGGAGCTGGCGCCGTCGCGCGGTTGGGACGTGGTGGCAACGCTCGACCAAGCGGAGGCGGCGCACGGCCTCACGCGCGCCGCACTCGGCGAGGCGGACGTGGCGGTCGAGTTCACGACGCCCGCCGCCGCGCCGACGAACATTCGCGCGATCGTGGCCGCGGGCATTCCGGTCGTCGTGGGCACGACGGGGTGGTACGATCAGTTCGACGCGATCAAGCGCGACGTGGACTCGCAGTCGGGCGCGCTGCTCACTGCGACGAACTTCTCGCTCGGCGTGAACATCTTCCAGCAGATCGCGGCCACCGCCGCACGGCTGCTCGCCAGGGCGCCCGGCTTCGAGGCGCATCTGGTCGAGACGCACCATTCGGCCAAGAAGGATGCGCCGTCGGGAACGGCGATCACGCTCGAGCAGGCGGCGGCGAAGGCGTGGGGGCACGACATCCCGATCACGAGCGTCCGCACGGGATCCGTCCCGGGGACGCACGAGTTCATCTTCGACGCGCCCTTCGAGCAGATTCACCTCGAGCACATCGCGCGCGACCGGCGCGTGTTCGCCGAAGGGACGCTCGTCGCGGCGGGCTGGCTGATCGGCCGGCGCGGCGTGTACGGGATGCGCGACGTACTCGGCACCTCCAACGAGACCTGACGATGACGACGACTCGGCTGCGCGGCTGCGGCACCGCGCTCATCACGCCGTTCAACGCGACCGGCGACCTCGATGAAGGCGCGCTGCGCGCGCTCGTGGATTGGCAGATCGCCGAAGGCATCCATTTCCTCGTGCCGTGCGGCAGCACGGGCGAGGCGGCGACGATGACGCTCGACGAGCACCGGCGCGTCGTGGAGATCACGGTCAAGCAGGCGAACGGCCGCGTGCCGGTCGTCGCCGGCGCGGGGAGCAACGACACGCGGAAGGCGATCGCGCTCTCGAAGATGATGCGCGATGCCGGCGCCACGCACCTGCTGCACACGTCGCCGATGTACAACAAGCCGCCGCAGCGCGGCATCGTGGCGCACTATCGCGCGATCGCCGAGGCGGTGGATCTGCCGATCGTGATTTACAACGTGCCTGGTCGCACCGGCAGCAACATCGAGGCGAAGACGACGCTCGAGATGGCACGCATCCCCGGAATCGCCGCGGTGAAGGAGGCCTCGGGGCAGCTCGCGCAGATGGCGGACATCCTGCGCGGCCGGCCGGAGTCGTTCTCCGTGCTCTCGGGCGACGACGAGCTGACGCTTCCGCTCATGTCGCTCGGCGGCGACGGGATCGTCTCGGTGATCTCCAACGCGACGCCACGACTCATGTCACAACTCTGTGAAAAGATGCTCGCCGGCGACCTGGCCGGCGCGCGCGAGATGCATTTCACCGTGCTGCCGTGGATGCGCGCCGCATTCGTGGAATCGAATCCGATGCCCGTGAAGGCGGCGCTCGCGATGATGAACCGCTGCGAGAACGTGCTGCGGCTGCCGCTCGTGCCGCTCGCCGAGGGCCACGCGCAAACGGTGCGGGCCGCACTCACGACTGCCGGAGCGCTGACGTGAGCCGGTCCATCGAAGAATTGCGGAAAGCGATCGACGACTACTCGGCGATCCCGAGCAACGAGCTCGTTCCGGACGGCGCGCGCGACGTGGTGGGCGATCTCCTGGATCTCCTCGAGCGTGGCGAGGTGCGCGCGGCGACGCGCAGCGCCGAGGGCGCGTGGCAGGCGAATACGTGGGTGAAGCGGGGGATTCTGCTCGGGTTCCGCGCGGGGCAGCTCGCGGCCTCCGGCGGCGAAGCGCTCCACTTCGTGGACAAGGACACCTACCCGACACGCGAATTCGACGTGCGCGACAACGTGCGCATCGTGCCGGGCGGCTCGTCGGTGCGGCGGGGCGCGTACGTCGCGGCCGGCGTGGTGTGCATGCCGCCGATGTACGTGAACGTCGGCGCGTACATCGAGAGCGGCACGATGGTCGACTCGCACGCGCTGGTCGGGTCGTGCGCGCAGATCGGCAAGCGCGTGCACCTGAGCGCCGCGGCGCAGATCGGCGGCGTGCTCGAGCCGGTGAACGCCGCGCCGGTGGTGATCGAGGACGACGTGCTCGTGGGCGGCAACTGCGGCGTGTACGAGGGCACGATCGTTCGGGCGCGCGCCGTGCTCGGCGCGGGCGTGGTCCTCACGCGCGGCACGCCGGTGTTCGACCTCGTCCGCGAGACGGTGTACCGCGCCACCGCGGAGCAGCCGCTCGAGATTCCGGAAGCGGCCGTGGTGGTGCCGGGCACGCGCACGATCCGGAGCGGTTGGGGGGCGGAGCAGCAGCTCGGTCTCCAGGCGCCGGTAATCGTGAAGTACCGCGACGAGAAGACCGATCTCGCGACGACGCTCGAGGGCTGGCTCCGATGAACGTTGCCGGAACCCTGCGGGTGCCGGGCGACAAGTCCGTGTCCCACCGCTCGCTCATCATGGGCGCGCTGGGCGTCGGTGCGTCACGGATCACCGGCATCCTGCAGTCGGCGGACGTGCACTCGACCGCCGGCGTGCTCCGCACGCTGGGCGTGGAGATTCCAGAACTCTCATCAGACTTCGTGGTCGTCGGGCGCGGGCCGGACAGCCTGGCGCAGCCGGCCGCGGCGCTCGATTGCGGCAACAGCGGCACGACCACGCGGCTGATGGCCGGCGTGGTCGCTGCCCGGCCGATGACCGCGACCTTCGTCGGCGACGCGAGCCTGAGCCGACGTCCGATGCGCCGCGTGTCGCGGCCGCTCGAAGCGATGGGCGCCCAGTTCGAGCTGCCGGCGCACGGCGGACTGCCGATGACGGTGCACGGGGGGGCGCTCCACGAGATCGAGTGGACGAGCGAGATAGCGAGCGCGCAGGTGAAGAGCGCCATCCTGCTCGCGGCGCTCGTGTCGGGCGTACGGGCGCGCGTCAGCGAACCGGCGCGTTCGCGGGATCATACGGAACGCATGCTGTCCGCTCGCGGCGCCGCGGTCACGAGCAGCGGGACCGTCGTGACGATCGATGCGCATCAGGGGCTCCGCGCGTTGGATACTCGCGTGCCGGGCGATCCGTCATCGGCCGCGTTCTTCGCGGGCCTCGCCGCGCTGGCGCAGGGCGGGGAGCTGCGTCTCGAGGGCGTCTGCGTCAACGAGACGCGTGCCGGAGCATTCGAAGCGCTCCGTCGGATGGGCGCGCGCCTGACCGAAGAGCATCGACGGCTCGACGGCGGCGAGTGGGTCGCCGATCTCGTCGTCGCGCCCGGTCGGCTGTCGGCCGTCGCGATCGGCGAGGCGGAGGTGCCCGCGATGATCGACGAGATCCCGCTCCTCGCGTGCGTCGCGGCACGCGCGGAAGGCGAGACGGTGATCACGGGCGCGAGCGAGCTGCGCGTGAAGGAGAGCGATCGGATCAGCGCGGTGGTGTCCAACCTGCGCGCGATTGGCGTGGCCGCCGAGGAACTGCCGGACGGGATGCGCATACGGGGATCCGACAAGCCGCTCGCCGGCCGGGTCGTGACGCATGGCGACCATCGACTCGCGATGGCGTTCGGCATCCTGGGTGCGTCCCGCAGCGTGGACATCGAGATCGACGACCGCGCGTGCGTGGGGGTGTCCTACCCGGACTTCTGGCGCGATCTGGCGCGCGCCCACACGGCCTGAGCGGCGACGTGTCCGAGAAGCGATTCGTCATTGCGATCGACGGACCGGCGGCGTCCGGCAAGTCGTCGACCGCCCAGTGGGTGGCGCGTCGCCTCGCGTTCCATCACGTGGATTCCGGCGCGCTGTACCGGGCAGCGACCGCGGTGCAGCTCGACCGCTCGACCGATCCCGAGGCGTGGGCGGAGGAGGAAGTGCTCGCGGGGACCGGTCGCATCAGCTTCGTGCCGTCGAACGGGACGTTCGTTCCGCTGATCGATGGGGCGGCGGCGGACGAGGTGCTGCGCGGTGCCAGCGTGACCCGCAACGTGTCCCGCGTGGCAAAGATGCCCCGGGTTCGCGCCTGGGTGAACACGCAGGTCCGCCTGGCGGCGGACGCGCGGAGCGTGGTGGTCGATGGGCGGGACATCGGGACGGTCGTCTTCCCGAACGCCGATCTCAAGGTGTTTCTCGTGGCCGACCCGTGGGAGCGGGCTCGGCGACGGCTCATCCAGCGCCTCGGGCATTCCCCGACCGACGAGGAGATCGCGCTGGAGACGGAACAGCTCGTCCATCGGGACGCGAAGGACGCGACCCAGACGGTGCAGGCGACGGATGCTGTCCTGATCGACACGACATACCTGACGCAGGAAGATCAGGTGGAGCGCATCGTGGCGTTGGCGAAGGCCGTAACTCACCGTCACGGCGGCACTTCGGAGGTTGACGGCTGATTATGGAACGGCTACCTTTGATGGTTCGTGCAGTTTACACCGTGGACCGCGGACCAACGTGCGCGGGCCAATCCCCAACCTCGTCGCGGCGAGCCTAAACCTCCGCGGTCCGTGAGGAGATAATACTTTCGGTATGCCAGAGTTCGAAACCACCACAACCGGCACGGCCGTGACTGAGCGCGAGAAGCGCGACGCGCAGCGCGCGCAGCTCCGTCCGCTTGCCAACCGCCGCCCCGAGCTGTACGACGAGGACGAGTACTCGTCCGCCGAGTACGAGAAGATGATGGAGCTCTACAACGGTACGCTCGCGTCGATCGACGAGGGCGAGATCGTGAAGAGCAAGGTGCTCGAGATCCGCGACAACATGGTCGTGCTCGACATCGGCTTCAAGTCGGAAGGCAGCGTTCCGCTCGAGGAGTTCAAGGACCATCCGGACCTCAAGCCGGGTGACGAAGTCGAGGTCCTGCTCGAGCACCTCGAGGACCAGGAAGGCTCGGTCGTCCTTTCCAAGAAGAAAGCCGACTTCATGCGCGTGTGGGAGAAGATCCGCGTCGCGTATGAGACCGACACGCCGGTCGAAGGCACCCTCGTCAAGAAGATCAAGGGCGGTGTCGTGGTGGACCTCATGGGCGTCGACGCGTTCCTGCCGGGATCGCAGATCGCGCTCCGCCGCGTACCGAACATCGACGAGCTGCTCGGACAGAAGTTCGAGTTCAAGATCATCAAGCTGAACAAGCGCCGCCGCAACATCGTCGTCTCGCGTCGAGTGATCCTCGAGAACGAACGCGCCGGCAAGCGCGAGAAGCTGATGAAGGAGCTCGAGAAGGATCAGGTGCGGAAGGGCGTCGTCAAGAACATCACCGACTTCGGTGCGTTCATCGATCTCGGCGGCGTCGACGGCCTGCTCCACATCACCGACATGTCGTGGGGCCGCATCTCGCATCCGTCCGAGCTCGTGCAGATCGGGCAGGAGCTCGAGGTCAAGGTGCTCGACATCGACTGGACGCGCGAGCGCATCTCGCTCGGCCTCAAGCAGCTCCAGAGCTACCCGTGGAAGGACGTTGCCGAGAAGTATCCGGTCGGCACGCGCGTCACGGGCAAGGTGGTGTCGATCACGAACTACGGCGCATTCATCGAGCTCGAGCCGGGCATCGAAGGCCTGGTGCACATCAGCGAGATGAGCTGGACGCGCAACGTCCGCCATCCGTCCAAGCTCGTCTCGATCGGCGAGACGATCGAGGCAGTGGTGCTCAAGGTCGATCCGAACGAGGAGAAGATCTCGCTCGGCATGAAGCAGACGGAGCAGGATCCGTGGATGGTGCTGCCGCTCAAGTACCCCGTCGGCACGCGCATCTCTGGCAAGGTCCGCAACCTCACGAGCTTCGGCGCCTTCGTCGAGATCGAGCCGGGGATCGACGGCCTGATTCACATCTCCGACATGAGCTGGACCAAGCGCGTGCAGCATCCGTCGGAAGTGGTCAAGAAGGGCGACACCGTGGATGTCGTGATCTTGAATATCGATTCTGAGAACAAGCGGATCTCGCTCGGCCTCAAGCAGGCGGAAGAGGATCCGTGGCTCCGGATCGGCGAGACCTATCCGGTCGGCACCGAGCTCACGGGCACGGTCGTCCGGCTGATGGACAAGGGCGTGGTCGTCGACATCGGCAACGACATCGAAGGCTTCGTGCCGCTCTCGCAGCTCAACATCACGGGCAAGGTCGTGAACAGCCCGGCCGACGTGGTCTACGAAGGCATGCGGCTCGAGATGCGCGTCCTCGAGGTGGATCCGATTCATCGTCGGATCGTGCTCGGTGTGACGAACATCCCGGAGGAGCAGCCGCCGCGTCCGGAAACGCCGTCGAAGATCATTCCGATGGATTCGGAGACGGACGGGTATCCGCCGATCGACATGTCGGCGGTGGTCGAGGAGTAAGGTCGGCCGCGACAGCAGCGAAAAAGGCCCCGCCACACCGGCGGGGCCTTTTTCGTCGCTACAGCTCCCGCAGCTCCGCCGCCACCTCGAGCACGGCACCGATCTCGCTCGACAGCGCGCGCGCCTGCTGCGTCGCGTTGGACACGTCGCGAAGCGCCGATTCGACGCCGGAGGCGCGGAGCTTGAGGAGATCCAGCCGCAGGTTGCCGAGCATGAGCGCCGCGCTCTCGAGCTGCCTGGTGAGCATCGCTCGGCGGTCGACGAGCTCCTGCAGCGAGTCGCGCTGCCGTTGGAGCAGCGCGAGCTGGCGCGCGTCGTCCGGGCGCGCCGCGCCGCCGAGTGTCGCGATCCGTGCGTCCAGCCGCGCGAGCTGCTCGGGATCGATATCCGCGTCGAGCTGCAGGATGGATTGCGCCAGGTGCACCACGTGCTCGACCAGCGACTGGACGGTCGGCTCGATCTCGGGCACCAGCGCCCGATCGGATTTCGACAACCGCGATACCAGCTCGCGAATCGCCTGCTGGTCGGCGGCGGCGCGACGCACGGTCGCACCCTGCGGGCTCTCGAGGACCGCGCGCGTGGCGAGCTTCTCGAGCTTGCGATGCCGTCGATCCGGCAGGGCCGCGGGTGCCTCGAACAGCGCCAGTGCGCGCAACTCGTTGAATACGCGCCGGAGCTGGAGTCCGCTCGCGCGCAGCGACTTTGCGCGCCGACGCAACTTGACTGTCATCAGCAGGGGCACGATGGGCCCGAAGACGAGCGGCGGAATGTCCGCCGCCCCGGCGAGCGCGATGACGCTCGCCACCCATGTGACGCCCGTGAGCACGGCGAACGGCCGGAACAGCTTCACCCGGTCGAGCAGGTCCACCCGGCCATTCCAGAGGAGGAGATCCGCCCGCTGTTCGGGCGTGAGCCCGGCGAGGTGTCGCGGCACACGTTCGACGCCGATCCCGCCGCCCGACTCGGGCGGCCGAGCGGACTCCGCGGAGCGTGAACCTGCGTTGGGTGAGTCCGTAGCGACACGGCGGCCACGGGGGATCGGCGAGACATAGCGTACCGGATCGCGCAGCTCGGACCGCCACGCGGACGGCGCCGTGTCGGCCAGCAGTGCGTCGCGGAACGCGCTCGCGGTGGGCCAGCGCTCGCCCGGGGGCTTGGCGATCGCGCGCTCGATGGCCGCGGCCAGGGCGCGCGGCGTCTCGGGGCGTAGCTCGAGGATGGGCCGCGGCGCCTCGTTCACCTGCTTGAGCAGGAGCGCCATCGCGTTGTTCGCGGTGAAGGGCAGTGTGCCCGTCAGCATCTGATATCCGACGATGCCGAGGGAGTAGATGTCGCTTCGACCGTCGATGGCGCGTTCGCCGACGGCTTGCTCGGGAGACATGTAGTTCGGCGTGCCGACCGCGATCCCAGTCTGCGTGAGCCGGGCGCCGCCCTCGATCGCTCGCGCGATCCCGAAATCCGTGACCATCGGGCGGGCGCTCTGGGCGTCGATGAGAATGTTGTCGGGCTTCACGTCGCGGTGGATCACGCCCCGCAGGTGCGCGTACGCGAGGGCGTCGGCGACTGCGGCGAGAACGCGCCGGGCCTCGTCCACGGGGCGGAGCGCGTGCCGCTCGAGGTGGTCGGCGAGCGTGCCGCCGCGTACGAGCTCCATGACGAAATACGCGATTCCGTCGACCTCGCCGACGTCGAAGATCGACACGATGTGCGCGTGCGCCAGCTGCGCGGCGGTCTGCGCTTCTCGCGTGAATCGCGAGCGCACCGATGCGTCGTGCGCCAGCTCTGGCGGCAGCACCTTGATGGCCACGTCGCGGTGCAGCCGCACGTCGTGAGCGCGGTAGACCACGGACATGCCGCCGCGGCCGATCACGTCGTCGATACGGTACTGGGGCGCGAGCGCCGAGTGGACGCGGTCGCGGAGGGGGTCAGTCATGCCGGTGCTCGCATCAGGTCCGTCGCGCTCGTCACACGATGGAATTCCGCAGTGGACTCGGAGGCGTCCCGCCGTTCGAGGGGAGGCGCGTAACCATACGGTTCATGCGTGGATACGGCTAGAAGCAGACGCCCACCGCGGGTAAGTTTTTCTCACGATGACCATGCGAGAAAAGCTCGAGCTGCTCGAGCGCCGGATCGCCGAGTCGGAGCAGGGCGGCGGGGAACGGCGGCTCAAGGCGCAGCACGCGAAAGGAAAGCTCTCGGCGCGCGAACGACTGGACCTCCTGCTCGATGAAGGGAGCTTCGTGGAGTTCGACCGGTTCGTGGTGCACCGCTCCACGGATTTCGGGCTCGAGGACGAGAAGTACTACGGCGACGGCGTCGTGACCGGCTACGGCCGGATCGACGGGCGGCTCGTGTACGTCTTCTCGCAGGACTTCACCGTGTTCGGCGGCTCGCTCTCCGAGGCCTTCGCCGAGAAGATCTGCAAGGTGATGGACCTCGCGATGCGGAACGGCGCGCCGGTGATCGGGCTCAACGATTCCGGCGGCGCACGCATCCAGGAGGGCGTCGTGTCGCTCGGCGGATACGCGGAGATCTTCCTGCGCAACACGCTCGCGTCCGGCGTGGTCCCGCAGATTTCCGCGATCCTGGGGCCGTGCGCGGGCGGGGCGGTGTATTCGCCGGCGATCACCGATTTCATCTACATGGCGCGCGGGACGTCGTACATGTTCGTGACGGGGCCCAACGTCGTGAAGACGGTCACGCACGAAGACGTGACGATGGAGCAGCTCGGCGGCGCGGACACGCACGCGAGCACGTCGGGGGTCGCGCACTTCGTGTACGACTCCGAGGTGGCGACGATCGGCGCGATCCGCGAGCTGTTCCGGTACATCCCGCAGAACAACGTGGACGATCCGCCGCGGGGGCGTGGGACCGACCCGCGCGACCGCCGCGACGACGCGCTGCTCGACGTGGTTCCCGACAACGCGAACAAGCCGTACGACATGCACGACGTGATCCGCCGCGTGATCGACGACGGTGAGTTCTACGAGGTGCAGCGCGAGTACGCGCAGAACATCATCTGCGGCTTCGCGCACCTGGGCGCCCACAGCGTTGGCGTGGTCGCGAACCAGCCGGCGGTGCTCGCGGGCGTGCTGGACATCAACGCCTCACTCAAGGCGGCGCGGTTCATTCGGTTCTGCGACGCGTTCAACATCCCGATCGTGACGTTCGAGGACGTGCCGGGCTTCCTGCCGGGCACCGCGCAGGAATACGGTGGCATCATCAAGCACGGCGCCAAGCTGCTCTTCGCGTATTGTGAAGCGACCGTGCCCAAGCTCACGGTGATCACGCGGAAGGCGTACGGCGGAGCGTACGACGTGATGTCGTCCAAGCACATTCGCGGCGACTACAACGTGGCGTGGCCCACGGCCGAGGTCGCGGTGATGGGGCCCAAGGGCGCCGTCGAGATTCTCTTCCGGAAGGAGATCAACGAGAGCGCGGACCCCGCGGCGGCAACCGATGCGAAGGTCGCCGAGTACACGGCGAAGTTCGCGAATCCGTACGTCGCGGCGAGCCGCGGCTACGTGGACGACATCATCGATCCGCGCGACACGCGCCCGCGCCTCATCGACGCGCTCGACACGCTCCGCACCAAGCGCGACCGGAACCCGCCGAAGAAGCATGGGAATCTGCCGCTGTGAGCGTCATCATGGCAGAAGAGCCGCGCTCGGCATGACGGCACATGTTTAATAAAATACTCATCGCCAACCGCGGCGAGATCGCGCTGCGGGTGATTCGCGCCTGCCGCGAGCTGGGCGTGACGTCCGTGGCGGTGTACAGCGACGCGGATGCCGGCGCGCCGCACGTGCGCGAGGCGGACGAGGCGGTGAACATCGGCGCGCCGCCGTCGTCGGAGAGCTACCTCAAGGGCGACCGGATCATCGAGGTGGCGCAGCGCGTGGGCGCCGAGGCGATCCACCCGGGGTACGGCTTTCTCTCCGAGCGGGAGTGGTTCGCGCGCGCCGTGCGCGACGCGGGGCTCGTGTTCATCGGGCCGCCGGCGGAGGCGATCGCCGCGATGGGAAGCAAGACCGCGGCGCGCCAGCTTGCGATCGCGGCGAACGTGCCCGTGGTCCCCGGGACCACGCAGCCGCTGCGCGACGCGCAGGAGGCGCGCGAGATCGCCGACCGATTTGGTTACCCAGTGTTACTCAAGGCGGCGGCGGGCGGCGGCGGCAAGGGGATGCGCGTCGTGCGCGAGCCGAGCGAGATGGACGCCTCGCTCGACACCGCGCGGCGCGAAGCGAAGAATGCGTTCGGTGACGACGCGGTGTACGTGGAGAAGTACATCGCTGGCCCGCGGCACGTGGAGATCCAGGTGCTCGGCGACCAGCACGGCACGATGCTCTCGCTCAACGAGCGCGAGTGCTCGGTGCAGCGCCGGCATCAGAAGATGATCGAGGAAGCGCCGAGCGTCGCCGTGACGCCGGAACTGCGCAAGCGCATGGGCGAGACGGCCGTGCGCGCCGCGAGCGCCGCGGGGTACGTGAACGCCGGCACGTGCGAGTTCCTGCTCGACAACGACGGGAATTTCTATTTCCTGGAGATGAACACGCGGCTCCAGGTGGAGCACCCGGTCACCGAGCTGGTGACGGGCATCGACCTCGTGCACTGGCAGATTCGTGTCGCGGCCGGGGAGAAGCTGCCGTTCAAGCAGGAGGATATCGTCCCGCGCGGATGGGCGATGGAGTGTCGCATCACGAGCGAGGATCCCGCGAACGGCTTTCTCCCGTCCACCGGCCGCATCTCCTATTTGCATCTGCCGAGCGGACCGGGCGTGCGCTGGGACGGCGGCATCGAAGTGGGGAGCGAGATCGGCCTGTTCTACGATCCGATGCTCGCCAAGCTCATCGTCCACGCGCCGACGCGCGAGGCCGCGGTCGAGCGCATGCACCGCGCGCTGCTCGAGCTCACGATCGAGGGCGTGGAGTCGTCGCGTGACTTCCACCTGCGTGTGATGGAAGATCCGGAGTTCCGCGCGGGCGACATCTCGATCCAGTGGCTCGAGCGCCGGCTGGACTCGCTGATCCACGCGGCGCCCCCGGCCGACGTGGTGCGCACGGCCGGGATCGTCGCGGCGCTGATCGCCGACCGGGACCGCCACGGCGGCAAGCGCGTGCGCGCGAACGGCGGCACGAGCGGCGCCGACAACGGTGCGCCCGCGGCGGCTCCGTCCGTGGACGCGTGGACGCGCCTGGCGCGGCTCGAGGCATTGCGGTGACACTGGCCGAAGTGACGATCGACAGCATCGGCGCCGGGGGCGACGGCGTGGCGCGCGCGGACGGCGTGGTGGTGTTCGTGCCGCGCTCGGCGCCGCGCGACCGCGCCCGCGTCGAGTTCGAGACGAAGAAGCGCTTCGCGCGTGGCGAGATCGCCGAGCTGCTCGTGCCGTCAGACACGCGCGTGCAGCCGCTGTGCTATCACTATCGGGTGGACCGCTGCGGCGGATGCCAGTTGCAGCACATGCGCTACGACGCGCAGCTCCAGGCGAAGGCCGGCATCATCCGCGATTCGCTCGTGCGCATCGGCAAGCGCGCCGCGGATACGCCGCTCATCGCGCCGAGCGCGAAACAGTGGCGCTATCGCAGCAAGCTCACGCTGGCGATGCGCCGCCGCGGCGACGGACAGTGGACGATCGGGCTGCATCCGTACGACGATCCCGCGGCGGTGTTCCAGCTCAACGACTGCCCGATCACCGACGATCGCGTGCTCGCGGTGTGGCGCCAGGTGATGGAAGCGCGCGCACACTTTCCGCCGGGCGACGAGCTGCGGGCGTCCGTCCAGCTCACCGAGCGCGGGGCGTCGGTCGTCATGGAAGGCGCGAACGAATGGCCGGCGCGCGGCGCGTTCTTTCAGGCCGTGCCGCTTGCCACGGCGCTCTGGTGGCGACCCGCGCACCGCGCGCGCATGCTGGTCGCCGAGCGCGGGGCAGACGCGGCGAGCGCGTCATTCCTGCAGGTGAATCGCGAGGTCGGCGAGGCGCTGCACTCGTACGTGCTGGAGCGCGCGCGCGCACACAAGCCGCGCAGCGTGGTCGACGCGTACGCCGGGAGCGGCGCCACGGCGATCCCGCTCGCCCGCGACGGCGTGCGTGTCGTGGCGATCGAAGCCGACCGCGACGCGGCAGCCCGGTGCGCAGCGGCGCTGCCGGAGGGGTCGCGCGCGATTGCCGCGAGAGTCGAGGATGCGCTCGAGCGCGCGCTGCCGGCCGACGTGGTGCTCATCAACCCGCCGCGCACGGGCGTGCACGAACGCGTGTCTGCGGTGCTGCAGGCGCAGCACCCTGCGCCGCGCGCGGTCGTGTACGTGAGCTGCGATCCCGCGACGTTGGCGCGCGATCTCTCGCGGATGCCGCGCTACCGGATCGCGTCGCTCCGTGCGTTCGACATGTTCCCGCAGACCGCGCACGTGGAAACGGTGTGCGAGCTCGTTCCGGAGGCGGCGTGAAGTATTTCGTGGAGATTGGCGGCGAGACGCACGAAGTGCTGCTCGACGCGGACGGCGTGCATCTGGAAGGCGAGAACCTGGCCGCGCAGGTCACGACGATCGACGGGACGCCGGTGCGCATCGTGAAGATCGGTGATGCCGTGCACCGCGTCGTCGTGCGGCCGGGTGCGTCGCGAGGCGCGTACACGCTCTGGCTGGACGGCTACCGCTTCGAGGTGGAAGCGCTGGACGAGCGCGCGCGCGCGATTCGTGAGCTGTCGGCGGCCGCGGCGGGACCCTCGGGGCCCGCGCCGCTCGTGGCCCCGATGCCGGGACTCGTCGTGCGCGTGCACGTGCAGGTGGGCGATCAGGTGTCGGCCGGGCAGGGGCTCGTGGTGATGGAAGCGATGAAGATGGAGAACGAGCTGCGCACGCAGGCGGCCGGACGCGTGAAGACGGTGCGCGCCACGCCCGGCACGGCGGTCGAGAAGGGTGCGGTATTGATAGAACTCGAATAGCCCCAGGTCATTCACGAGGAGCGGTCATGCGCCGTCGAGCGTTGGTCAGCATGCTTCCGTTGGTCCTGTGCGCCGCGGCGGCGAAGGCGCAGGGCAGTCCCCCGGCGACCGACGTGTTCCTCGCACCGCTTTCGATGCGCGCCGGCCTGCCGACGATCGGGACGCCGGCCCCCATCACGAGCTGGCGCGGCTACGACAATCAGCCGTCCTTCACGCCGGACGGCCGCTCGATCCTCTACACGTCGGTTCGCGAGGACGAACAGGCCGACATCTACCGCTACGACCGGACGACGCGCCGCGCGACGCGCGTCACCCGGACCAATCCCGAGAGCGAGTACTCGGCGGTGGTGATGCCAGGCGGAAAGCGCTTCTCGGTCGTGCGCGTGGAGCGCGACTCGACGCAGCGGCTGTGGAGCTTCGCGCTCGACGGCTCGGCCCCGCGCGTGGTGATCGAGCAGCTGAAGCCCGTCGGCTACTATGCGTGGGTCGATGCGACGCACGTCGCGACGTTCGTGCTTGGGCGTCCGAATGCGCTCGTCGTGGTGGATCTGACCACCGGTCGCGCGGACACGCTGGCGCGGAACATCGGACGTTCCATCGCGCGCCTGCCGGATGGCGGGGGCTTCTCGTACGTGCAGCTTCGCGATTCGACGGCCACACTGACCGCGGTGCGCGGCGGGCACGCCAGCGACCTGATCGCGCTGCCGCGCGGTGCGGAGGACGTCGCGTGGCTGCCGTCCGGCGGCGTGCTCGCGTCGTCTGGAGCGAAGATCTACGCGTGGACGCCGGGTGACGCCGGCTGGGCGGTCGCAGCCGATCTGGCGAGCCGCGGGCTGTCGAACGTCACGCGCATGGCCGTCAGCCCGGATGGACGGGCGATCGCGATCGTCGCGGAGCGTCGGTGAGGGGTGAGGTTCCAGTGATTTAACCGCGGAGCGATCTTACCGCGGAGCGATCTTACCGCGGAGGGCGCAGAGGAACTGCGGTGGTGATACGGCTCCACGGTTCCGCGCACGACGAGCCGGATTCTTCTTTGGGACTGCCGCGCGGGATGCTACCCGTGGCATCCCGGGGTCGTACCCAAGTAGACCTGGGCTCGTGGCGCTCGGGGTTTTCGCGCCACGCGGCGCCCCTCCGCGCCCTCTGCGCACTCCGCGGTTCAAAGCAGTTCCCCGCGGAGCCTACGGCGCCGGCGCTTCCTGATGCTCCTCGGCGTGATGCTTGATCGTCTTGCCTTCGGCCAGGTAGACGGCGTCCTCGCCGATGTTCGTCGCGAGATCCGCGACGCGTTCGAGGTTGCGGCTCACGAGCAGGAACTCGAGCGAGGGCGTGATCGTGCGCGCGTCCTCCATCATGTGCGTGACGAGGATGCGGAACATCGAGTTGTGCATCGCGTCCACGTCGTCGTCGGCGCGGCACACCTGACGGCCGAGCGCGCCGTCCGCGCGCACGAAGGCGGTGAGGGCGTCGCGGAGCATCTGTCGCGCGCGGCGCGCCATGTCCGCGATCTCCGGGTCGGGCGAGATCTTCATCGTCTGCGCGCTCATGCGGAGCGCGCACTGCGCGATGTTCACCGCGTGATCGCCCACGCGCTCGAGATCGTTCGACACCTTGATCGAGGCGATGATGAACCGGAGGTCGCGCGCCATCGGCTGCTGGAGCGCAAGGAGCCCCACGGCCTGGTCCTCGACCTCGATCTCGAGCGCGTCGAGCTCGCGGTCGCCGGTCAGCACCGCCTCGGCTTCGCTCGCGTCGTGCTGCAGCAGCGCTTCGACCGCGCGATCGAGCAGCGAGGTCGCGAGGTCCGACATGTCGAGCAGCCGCTGCTTGAGGTGCGCGAGCTGCTCGTGGAAGTGGCGAAATCCGCCCGAGGCGGCGGCGTCGGCGGGGGTCATCCGAATCTCCCGGTGATGTAGGCCTCGGTGCGTTCGTTGACCGGGCTCGTGAACATGCGATCGGTCGGCCCACTCTCGATGAGCTGACCGAGGTAGAAGAAGGCCGTCACGTCGGAGACGCGCGCCGCCTGCTGGAGATTGTGCGTGACGATGATGATCGTCAAATCGCGCTTGAGCTCGTAGACGAGCTCCTCGACCTTCTGGGTCGCGATCGGGTCGAGCGCACTCGCCGGCTCGTCGAGGAGCAGCACTTCCGGCTCGTTCGCCAGCGCGCGCGCGATGCACAGGCGCTGCTGCTGTCCGCCCGAGAGGCCGAGCGCACTCTGACGCAGCCGGTCCTTCACCTCGTCCCACAGCGCGGCGCGGCGGAGCGCCGACTCGACCATCGCATCGAGATCGGCGCGATTGCGCACGCCGTTGATGCGTGGACCGTAGGCGACGTTGTCGTAGATCGACTTCGGGAACGGGTTCCACCGCTGGAACACCATCCCGACGCGGCGGCGCAGCACGGCGGGCTGCAGCTCGCGCCCGTAGATGTCGGTGTCGTCGAGGTAGATCGTGCCCTCGTGCCGCACGCGCGGCAGGAGGGCGTTCATGCGATTGATCGATCGCAGGAACGTCGACTTGCCGCACCCCGACGGCCCGATCAGCGCCGTCACGCGCTGCGGCAGGACGGCGAGATTGATGTCGAACAGCGCCTGCTTCTCGCCGTACCAGAACGAGAAGTGATCGGCGATCACGCTCCCCGTCGGCGACGAATCATCGGGGACCGCGGGCGCGGTGGAGGCCACGGCTGACGTCATCCGAACCGCCCGGTGATGTACGCTTCCGTCCGCGGATCCGATGGCGCGGTGAACATCGCGCTCGTCTGCCCGTATTCCACCAGCTCGCCGCCGAGCATGAACGCCGTGCGGTCGGAGATGCGCGCCGCCTGCTGCATGTTGTGCGTGACGATGATGATCGTGACCTCCGCGCGCAGCTCGTACACGAGCTCCTCCACGCGCTGCGTGCTGATCGGGTCGAGCGAGGCGGTGGGCTCGTCGAGCAGCAGGACGGTCGGCATCGTGGCGAGCGCGCGCGCGATGCAGAGCCGCTGCTGCTGGCCGCCCGACAGCGCGACTGCGCTCGATGCGAGTCGGTCCTTCACCTCGTCCCAGAGCGCGGCGCGACGGAGGGCGCGTTCGACGATCTCCTCGGTCTCGCGGCGCTTCGGCCGCTCGCCGCGCGGGAGCACCTTCAACCCCGCGGCGACGTTGTCGCGAATCGACATCGTGGGAAACGGCGTGGGCCGCTGGAACACCATGCCGATGTGCCGGCGCACGCCGATCGCGCTCACCTCGGACGCGTAGATGTCGCGCCCGTTGAAGCGCACTTCGCCTTCGACCCGTGCACCGGGCACCGTCTCGTGCATCCGGTTGAGGCAGCGGAGCAGGGTCGACTTCCCGCAGCCGGACGGACCGATGATCGCCGTGACTTCGCTCGTGCGCACGTCGAAGCTCACGTCGCGCACCACGCGCGCCGCGCCGAAATAGGCGTCCAGGGATTCGATGGCGACGCACGGCGCCACCGCCGGCGCGCCTTCAGTCGCCGCCAAGGCCGAATCGGGAACGCGTGGCGTACTTGGCGCCGATGCTGATGACGAGGACGAGGCCGAGGAGGACGAGCGCGGCCGCCCAGGCTTTCGCGTTCCAGTCGTCATAGGGTGCGATCGCATAGTTGTAGATCGACGTAGGAAGGGCCGCGATCGGCTTGAACGGCGACAGCGACCAGAAGTTGTTGCCGAATGCGGTGAAGATGAGCGGCGCCGTCTCGCCGGCGATGCGCGCGATCGCGACGAGCGCACCCGTGACGATGCCGGGCAGCGCGGTGCGCAGCACCACGCTCAGCGTCGTGCGCCAGCGGGCATAGCCGAGCGCCAGCGCGGCCTCGCGCAGCGACACGGGCACGAGGCGGATCATCTCCTCCGTCGTGCGCGTCACGAGGGGAATCATCATCGCGGCGAGCGCGATGCCGCCCGACAGTGCGGAGAAGTGCTTGAACGGCTTCACCAGCAACTGCCAGGCGAAGATGCCGAGCACGATCGACGGCAGCCCGTTCAGCACGTCGGAGAGGAACCGTACGACCATCGCGAGCTTCGCCCCGCGCTGCTCCGCCAGATAGAGGCCGGCGCCGATCCCGACGGGCAGCCCGACGACGCACGCGATCAGGACGAGCATCCCCGAGCCGACGATGGCATTGGCCATCCCGCCGGGCGATCCGGGCGGCGACGTCGACATAGTGAAGAACTGCCAGTTGACCGACGATGCGCCGAGCTTGATCAGGTAATACAGGATCGCGATGAGCGGAACCGTCACGATGAACGCGCACAGATACGTGAGCGCGATCATCCACGTGCTCGCCCAGCGGCGGCGCGTGATCGTGCGCGACGTGCTCGCGGCGAGCAGGTCGCGATGCGACCGCGCGGAGATCGGCCGTGCCGCCTGCGGCGACGGAGGCGACATCGTCGTCATGCCTGTCCCCGGTTGACGCGCCAGACGAGCCAGCGGGCGATCGCGTTGAC
>DASZUN010000131.1:0-8149 GCA_035547615.1 Gemmatimonadaceae bacterium
CGATTCTGCCACGAACAGTGGCAGAATCGCCTCGTCGCGCGGAGTGACACCGCTCCGCGAGCACGCCTATCTCCGAAGCCCCTTCGGCTACCAATAGGGGTGGGGGGTATCTAGATTACATGGCATGAGCGCGGACAAGAGCATCACTCTCCCCGTGTCCGGAATGACCTGCGCCGCCTGCCAGGCGCGCGTGCAGCGGACACTCACCAGAACGCCGGGCGTCGCGGTCGCGTCGGTCAACCTGATGACCAACAGCGCGACCGTGAGTTACGACCCGTCGATCATCTCGCCGGAAAAGCTGGTCGACGCGATCGTCGAGACCGGCTATGGCGCCGAGCTGCCGGTGCCGGACCGGACGGTTGCGGACGAGCAAGCGGCGCAGGACGAGGCGCGCGCGCGCGAGTTCGTGGAGCTGCGCAACAAGGCGATCGTCGCGTTCGTGCTCGGCATGGCGGCGATGTTCGGGCCGATGCTGCTGCCAATGCACGCCATGACCTCCGGTGCCGCGCCGGCGAGCTGGTGGGTGATGCTCGCATCGACCGTGGTCGTGGTGCTCTGGGCGGGACGCGATTTCTACATCCGCGCGTGGAAGGCGACCAAGCACGGCTCGGCGGACATGAACACGCTGATCAGCGTCGGCACCGGCGCGGCGTTCATCTTCTCGCTCGTCGCTACGCTCGATCCGGGACTGTTCCTCGCGCGCGGGCTCCAGCCGCAAGTCTATTACGAAGCGGTCATCCTGATCATCGCCTTCATTCTCGCTGGCCGCGCGCTCGAGGCGCGCGCCAAGCGGCAGACGTCGCAGGCGCTCCGGCGCCTGATCGACCTGCAGCCGGCGACGGCGCGCATCCAGCGCAACACCTCCGAGATCGACGTGCCGGTGAGCACCGTCCAGCACGGCGACATCGTGATCGTCCGGCCCGGCGAACGCGTACCGGTCGACGGCGAGATCCTCGACGGCGAAACCGCAGTCGACGAATCGATGCTGACCGGCGAATCGATGCCGGTGAGCAAGCGCGCGGGAGATCGCGTGTTCGGCGGCACGGTGAACCGCGCCGGCGCGTTCCGGGCCCGCGCCACGACCCTCGGCGAACAGAGCGCGCTCGCGCAAATCGTGAAGTTGATGCGCGACGCGCAAGCGACGCGCGCGCCGATCCAGAATCTCGCTGACCGCGTGAGCGCGGTGTTCGTGCCGGTCGTGATCTCGATCGCGGTGCTCACGTTCGCTGCGTGGATGCTCATCGGCGGGAGCGGCATGTTGCTGCAAGCGGTGACGGCGAGCGTGTCCGTGCTGATCATCGCCTGCCCGTGCGCGATGGGCCTCGCGGTGCCGACCGCCGTGATGGTGGCGACGGGCAAGGGCGCCGAGCTCGGCCTCCTGATCAAGGGCGGCGAGGCGCTCGAGCGCGCTGGGAAGATCGACACCGTCGTGCTCGACAAGACCGGGACGATCACGGAAGGCCGTCCATCGGTCACCGGCGTTTATCCCAGCGACGGGGTCGATGAGAAAACGCTCATCTCGCTCGCCGCCGCCGCCGAGCGCATGTCGGAACATCCGCTGGCGGAAGCGATCGTTCGCTACGCGCGCGAGCACGACATCCCCATTCCGGAGTCAACCGAGTTCGCAACCCAGACCGGCCGCGGCGCCAGCGCACTGGTCAACGCCGAGCGCGTCGCCGTTGGCAACGCCGAGTACATCGCGCAGTTCATGCCGCGTAATTCCGCGCACCCCGCGTATTCCGCGGCCAGCGCAGCATCGTCCGAAGGAAAGACGCCCGTCCTGGTCGCACGTGATAAGGTCTTGCTCGGCACCATCGCCATCTCCGATCCGATTCGCCCGACCTCCGCGGCGGCGATCCGCCGCATGCGCGATCGCGGTCTCGACGTCGTGATGCTCACCGGCGACACGCCGGCCACCGCGGCCGCGATCGCGCGCGAGGCCGGCGTGAGCGATGTCGTCGCCGGCGTGCTGCCCGAAGGGAAGACGGCCGAGATCGCGCGGCGCCAGCAGGGCAGGCACGTGGTCGCGATGGTGGGCGACGGCATCAACGACGCGCCGGCGCTCGCGCAGGCGGACGTTGGCATCGCGGTGGGGAGCGGAACGGACATCGCCATCGATGCGAGCGACGTCACGCTGATGCGTCCCGACGTGAACGGCGTGGCGAACGCGATCGACCTCTCGAAGCGCACGATGCGGACGATGCGCGAGAATCTGTTCTGGGCGTTCGTCTACAACGTGGTCGGCATCCCGCTCGCGGCGGGCGTGCTCTACCCCGCGTTCGGGGTGCTGCTCAATCCCGTGATCGCGAGCGCGGCGATGGCGCTCAGCTCGGTGAGCGTGGTGACGAACAGCTTGCGACTCAGGCGATGGGCGCCCGCTCGGTGAACCGGTACGGCTCCGTGCGCGGGTCAGCCGTGGATGCGCCGAATCGGGTTGGATTGAATTTGGGACGCGGACTGGACGGGCCTGCGGCTCGCGAAATGGGGCGCGCATGACGGCCTTTTGTCGAAGCCTCGCCTGCGACGAGCGGGGATCTTCTTCGGTACGGCCGCTCGGGATGGCGAGAGAGGTATCCCGACGCAGTTCCGAAGAAATTCGTCCGGGCTCGTGGCAGGCAAGCTCGTCGTCGCCGAGGAGCAGTCCGCCGATTTCGTGCAGATGGTTCGTTCGTTCGGTGTGCCGCGGCGCGGCACGCCGAACCCGCGTTCCCCAATTGAATCCAACCGTATTCGGCGCCGACGCTCGGCCCGCAACGAGCCCGGATCCCTCGACTTCGCTCGGGATGACACCAACCAGGAGACCTGATTTGAAAACAGCCAACTGCGCCTGCGGCGTGCAGGGCGCGCCGGACCGGAAGGCGGTCGGCGTCGATCCGGAGATCAAGGAGCGCAACCTCAAGCGGCTGCGCCGCATCGAGGGCCAGGTGCGCGGGCTGCAGAAGATGGTCGAGGACGATCGTTACTGCGCCGACATCATGACGCAGATCGCCTCGGTGCACGAAGCACTGCGCTCCGTAGGGCGCGAGCTGATGCGGAACCATCTCCGGCACTGCGCGACGGAGGCGATCAAGGCGGGCGACGAGCGCGCCGACGAGATGTACGACGAGCTCGTGGATCTCATGTACCGGAACGCGCGGTAGCGTCGATCGGCTCGAGCGGTGCGACGGCCGGCCATCGACCGGACCCGCGCATCGCCGTGCAGCCCGCACCACTTCCGCCGCTCACCTCGGCTGGCGAAGCTTCCGACATGATTCGTCGCGCACTCATCGCACTGGCCGTCACCGCGCAGCTCGCTTCGGCCCAGGCCACCAGCTTCGTTCCGCCGGACGCGCGCGTCTACGACGACATCGCGCGCCTGTCCGCGTCTGGCCTGATCGACACGATGGTCGTCTCGGTGCGGCCGTACTCCCGCCGCGAGGTCGTCCGCCTGCTGCGCGAAGCGCAGCGCAATCTCTCGCGGCTCTCGCGCGCCGATTGGGCGACCGCGACGATCGCCAGCGATTTAGCGATCTATGATCGACCAGCCAACCGGCCGATCGACTGGGTGCGTGCGGAGGCGACGGAGTTGAGCAGCCCGGGCCGCGCCATCCCGGCGCAGCCGACGGGAAGCATCGATGCGCAGATCAATCCGCTCGCGGCGGACCGACTCGGCCGGCCGATCGCCGACGGAACGTCGGGGACGATCGAGACGATGCACCGCGCCGAGCTCGGACGGCATCTCGCGCTCTCGTTCAATCCATTGTTGTACGCCGCCGCTCCGCGCGGCGGAAATGCAACCGAACGGTTGCGCATTCAATCGGGCGAGGTCGACGCGCTGTTCGGCAACCTGCACCTCGACGCCGGCCGCGGGTACGCGTTGTTCGGCGAGGCGGAGGACGGCGGCCTGGCGCTTTCGACCAACCAGCCCGGGCTCGACCTGGTGCGCGTGTCGACGGACAAGCCGGCCGCGTTGCCGTCCCCGTTTCGCGCGCTCGGGCGCTGGCGCGCCATGCTCTTTGTCGCCGACATGGGCAAGCACCAGCACTTCCCCTACTCGCAGCTCTTCGGAGGCACGGTGGCCGTGCAGCCGACGGCGAACCTCGAGTTCGGGCTCCACGAGGTGAACGAGATGGGTGGCCGCGGTTCGCCGCCGGCGTCGTTTGGCGACCGGGTGCTCGACGTGCTCATCGTGCCGGACCAGTTCCGACTGAACTCGGATTTCCAGTTCTCGAACAAGATGTTCGGCGGCGACTTCCGGGTGCGTGTCCCGTCGTGGCACGGGTTCGAGGTCTACGCCGAGGGGTTGCTCGACGACTGGGACCGCCGGCGGGCGAAGAGCAGTTTCCTCGACGACGGCGGCGGCATCGCCGGATTCGACTTCACGTGCATCGTGGAATGCGGGCGCATGCGCCTGCGCGCGGAATATCGCCAAACTGGCATTCGCTTCTACACTCATACCCAGTTCGCGAGTGGGATCGCGGTGGACAGTCTCATCCTCGGCGATGAGCTCGGACCGCGCGCGACGGCGGGGTATCTGACGCTCGATCTCGATCAGGCGCGGCTGGGAACGTTCTCTCTGCAGGGCGCGCTCGAGGTTCGAAGCGGCAACGTGTACGCCGGAGGGGCGAGCGGGCCGCACGACGTGAACTTTCATTTCGTGCGCGTCGAAACACACCCGGCGGAGAAGCGCCTCCGCGGCCTCCTCGTCTGGCGCTCGGCGCGCGATGAGCGCGTGGATCTTCGCGCGGCGGCGGGGCTGGAGCACGCCGAGAACTACGGGTTCGTGGGCGGTGAGACGAAGCTGAACGGGATCGCGCAGGTGGGGGTCGAGGTGCGGCCGTGAAGCACGGCATGTCCTCTCGAGCGCCGCGAGGGATCTCGCGTGCGGCTCGCGTGGCCAGCTCCGCGACCAGGACAGAAGATTCCTCGCTTCGCTCGGAATGACAGATCGCGTGTGCTTTACCGTGGATCTCGAGCCGGACTGCCCGCCGTTTCTCTCCGGCTTTCGCGGCGTGGAGCACGGACTGCCGGCACTGCTCGACCTCCTTGCGGAACTCGACGTCAAGGCGACGTTCTTCACGACCGGTGAAGTCGCCATGCGGTACCCGGCGGCAATCGAGCGCCTTGTGGGTGAAGGACACGAGCTCGCGTGTCATGGAATGACGCACACGGCATTCACCGAGCTCTCGCCCGAGGCCGCGCGTGACGAGATCGAACGCTCGGCGGAGATTCTCCGCACATTCGACACGGTCACCTCGTTCCGCGCGCCATATCTGAAATTTCCGGCGGCGTACGTCGCGTACCTGCACGACAACGGCTTTGCGCTCGACTCGTCGCAGGCCAAGTACAAGCTCGAGTACTATCGCACACCGCGGCTCGCCGGAATCGCGCGCGTCCCCGCATCGGTCACGTCGTCGGTGCTGCGCCTGCCGCGCGTGATCCGCTCGCTTTATCTGAGCGCGCTATCGAGCCCCATCGTGCTCTTCGTGCATCCCTGGGAGTTCGTCGATCTCACGCGCGAGAAGATCCGGTGGGATTGCCGGTTCCGGACGGGCGATACGGCGCTCGCGTGCGTCCGCGACGTGCTCGCGGCGTACCACGCTCGCGGCGCACGATTCGCTCGCATGCGAGAGCTGGCGGCGTGACACCGGCGGCGCGAGCGCGGCTCGTGTGGGGCGTGGGGCTCGCCGTCGTGACCGTCGGGCTCGTGGTGGCGCTCCGGACACTGGACGGGCCGCGCATTCTCGCCGCGATGACGCACGCGAGCGCGCCGTGGCTCGTGGCGGCGATCGCCTGCAACGTCGGCATCCTCGGCGCGTGGAGCGGCTTCTGGAAGGTGCTGACGCCGCGCGCCGCGCGCGTCTCGTACTGGTGCATGTTCGAGATCGCGGCGATCGCGTCGGCGGTGATGAACACGATTCCGTTTCTCGCGGGCCACGCGACCGGCGTTGCGCTCCTCGTCAAGCGTGCGAAGCTCTCGCTGCGCTCGGCCCTCACGGTGCTCGCGCTCGATCAGCTCGGCGAGGGGATCGTGAAGGTGTCGGTCTGCCTGGCGGTCGGGTTGTTCGCGCCACTTCCCGGCTGGATCCATACGGGCTTCATCGCCGTGACGATCGCCGTGGCCGTGCTGCTCGCGGTGCTCCTGTTCGTGGCGAACACGCGAACGCAGTGGGCCGAAGGACTCGCCGCGCTGCGCGATGTGCGGCATGGACTGCTGGCGCTCGTGCTCGTGGCCATGTCGAAGGTCATGGAGGGCGCCGGCATCGCCGCCGTGCAGCACGCGTTCGGCCTGTCGTTCGGACTGCCGGCCGTGCTGCTCGTGCTCGCGGCGGTGCTGCTGGCGACGATGGTCCCCGTGTCGCCGGGAAATCTCGGCGCCTACGAGGCCGCCGCGTTCTTCGTGTACCGCTATCTCGGGGTCGCCGCGGAACTGGCGCTCGCGATCGCCATCGTGCAGCACCTGTGCTTCATGGTGTCGTCGGTGGGCGTGGGATATGCACTGGGCGCCCGCCGCGCGCTGCGCGGCTAAGCCCGCTTTCGCGACGCACACGTACCCCTTCCGTCGTCGATTCAATCGCGCCACTGTATGCCCATGATGCGAACCATGTACCTCATCAACCCGTCGCCGGACATTCCGACGTACTACGGCGGCGAGGTATTCGCGGGCCGCGGTCTTCGTCCCGCGACGTCGATCGCTGATCTCACGCTGCCAACGGTCGCCGCGCTCGCGGAGCGGCATCTGCGCGTCGTGCTCTGCGACGAGACGTTCGAGCCCGTCGACTTCAACGCGTCGGCGGACTACATCGGCATCACGGGCAAGGTGAGCCAGCGCGGGCGAATGCGCGCGATCGCCGCGGAATTCCGGCGGCGCGGCAGGAAGGTGGTGATTGGCGGACCGTATGCCTCGCTCGATCCGGAGTGGGTGCGGCCGCACTGCGACATCCTCGTGCGCGGAGAGATCGAGGAGATCGCCGACGAGCTGTTCGCCGATCTGGCGGCTGGGCGCGCCCGCGAGGAGTATGTCGGCGGCCGGCCCGATCTCACGAACACGCCGGTGCCGCGCTGGGACCTGTATCGCACGGAGCGCGCGTCGATGGGGACGGTGCAGACCTCGCGCGGGTGCCCGTTCGAATGCGAGTTCTGTGATGTCATCCAGTACCTCGGGCGTCGCCAGCGGCACAAGCCCGTCGCGTCCGTGCTCGCCGAGCTCGACGTGCTCTATCAGCACGGATTTCGCCGCGTGTTCCTCTGCGACGACAACTTCACCGCGTATCGCGCGCGCGCGAAGGAGCTGCTCGAGGCGCTGCGCGACTGGAATCAGCGGCGGCCCGCGGGGCGGGTGAAGTTCTACACGCAGGTCTCGATCGACGCCGCGCGCGACGACGAGCTGCTGGACCTCTGCGCGAGCGCGGGGCTCACCTACGTGTTCGTCGGGATCGAAACGCCCAACGAGGAGAGCCTGCGCGAGGCGCACAAGCGACAGAATCTGCGCCTCGACCTGACGTCGCAGGTGCACCGGTTCCTGGAGCACGGGATCGCGGTCACGGCGGGGATGATCGTGGGCTTCGATGCCGACGACGTGGGGATCTTCGCGCGCCAGTACGAGTTCGCGATGAGCACCGCGGTGCCGGTGTTCACCCTCGGCGCGCTCGTTGCGCCGGTGGCGACGCCGCTCCACGCGCGCCTCGCGGCCGCCGGCCGGCTCGTGCCCGATGTCGTCGAGGTGGCGGCGATGCCGTGGAGCACGAACATCGTCCCCGCGGGAATGTCGCGCGACGAGCTCCTGTCAGGGCTGCGGTGGTTGTGCAACAACCTCTACGACCCCGCGGCGTTCGGGGAGCGTCTGCTCCGGCAGATGGAATACCTGGGCAAGCCGGGAGAGCCGGGGGAACAGCTTGCGGCCGGCCCGCTGCGGTCGCTCGAGACGGATACGGCCACGTTGCTCGGCAAACTCGGGCAGCTTGGTCCCGCCGAGGACGACATGTGGCGGCGCATCCGGTCGGCGCTTCGCGAACGACCCGTCGCCAGTCCTCACGTCATCCCGACGCTCGTGCAGTATCTGCAGATTCGCTACATGTACGAGACGACGGGCATCTGGCATCCGGAGCTGGCGGGTCAGCCAGCGCCGGTTGTGCAGCGGCACGCGATGATCTCATGAGACGCGCGGCGC
>DASZUN010000132.1:0-2916 GCA_035547615.1 Gemmatimonadaceae bacterium
GTGTCCGCGTTCGTCGACTGGAACGAGTTCGCCACGTCCTGCACCTTGAGCCGATTCTCCGTGTAGTAGATCCGCTGCAGCTGCGAGGGCTGCGCGGTCGGCACGGAGAAGATCGCGCCGTGATACAGGTGCATGATCAGATCCTGCTTGTTCGGCGCGAACGCGAGCGTGCCGCTGTCGGCGTAGATCGTGCGCCGGGCACGATCGTCGCCCAGATCGAAGATCGTGATGTCGCGGAGCCGCCCCGACTCGTCGCGCGCCACCGACCCGGCGCGCAGGTAGAGCACGCCCTCCTTGATCGTGTTGAGCGTCTGCTCCTTGAGCGCGAACGTCGGCTTCGTGCGCAGGATGTCGACCTGCAGCGTGGCCAGCCGATGGTTCGCCTGCGGCAGGACGCGGTCGTTGAACCACAGCATGAACAGCGCGAGTACGAACGACGTGTAGAGCGCGGGCCGCACGAGCGCGCGGCTGGAGATGCCGCCGGCGCGCATCGCCGTGATCTCGTTCTCCGACGCGAGCCGGCTGAACGCGTGAAGGACCGCGACGAGCACCGCCATCGGCAGCGTCATCGCGATCACGAACGGGAAGGAGAGGAGGAAGAACTCCGTGATCACCTGCCACGAGAGTCCCTTGCCCACGAGGTCGCCGAAGCGCCGGGCGATGTACTGCAGGAGCATGAGCGACGTGAGCGCCGACAGCGCGAACACGAAGGGCCCGATGTGCTCCTTCAGGACGTAGCGGTTGATTATCTTCACAAAGGAATCGGACTGTCCGTACGATCGCGGAACTTCAAGTGTCCCACAGGGTTGTACGGCCGTGCCTGATCTGTATATTCCACCCGCCGGCTGCTCGAATTCAAGGCTTGCGTTGTAGCGGCGACTCGAGCAGCGAAGAGGAACGCCTGGGAATTCGGCACGGGCCGTCGACGCGTTCCTACCCCACCTGTAGGCTTTGGTGCGACACCTCCTCACTCGTCCATGGTCCATGGTCCGTAGTCCGTGGGCGTCGGCATCGCATCTATGGTCCGTCCGCCACAGACCATGGACCACGGACACCGGACGAGCGGTTCTTCTCGCTCTCGCCGCCCTCGCCGTCCCCACGCTCTCGTACGCGCAGCAGGCGCCGCCGCGTGACACGAGCGCACACGGGCCGGACTCGACGGCGCACGGGAGCACGGTGGTCCAGGTGGGCGGGCTCCCGGTGCAGCTCGACCTGCGGATGGAGGCCAAGGAGCGACAGGACCTCAACCAGCGCTGCAATTCGCTCCAGGCGCTGAACGCCATCTCGGGCTGCCGCGCCCCATTCATTGGCCCCGAATTCCAGTATCGGTTTGCACTCAAGAGCGTCGGCACGCTCGGCGACCAGCTCCACGTGAACGTCGACTACGACGCCAACCGCGAGTTCGAGGCGTCGAACACGCTGTCCCTCTGGCTCGAAGGGAAGCCGGGCTCGCACCTCAAGCGCCTCGACGTCGGGAACATCAGCTTCGCGCCGCCGGCATCGCGCTACATCACGTCGTCGCTTCCCAGCGGCAACTACGGCATCCAGGCGGTGGGGCAGTTCGGCCGCGTGCAGCTCAAGACGATTTTCGCCAAGCAGACGGGCAACGTCGTCCAGCGGCAGCAGTTCACGATCGGCGCCCGCACCTCGCAGCCCAACGAGCGCGACATCGACGACTACCAGATCGAGCGCAACCGCTTCTTCTTCACCATCGACCCGTTGCGGTTTGGATCAGCATACCCAAATATCGATATTCTAAACCGCGGCCAGCTCAACCGGCTGCGAGCCAGACTTCCCGCCGAGTACCGGCCGACGCGCGTGCTCGTGTACCGGCTCCAGTTCGGCACCCAGCCGCAGAATCCCAACGGGCCGCGATTCCACATCCAGGGCGACTCCGGCGGCACGCAGGTCTACGACCTCCTGCGCGAGGGCGTCGACTACTACATGGACCCGTCGCTCCTCTGGTTCGCGCTCGTCCGCCCGCTCAACGAGACGAACGAGCGCCTCGTCGTCGCGTACGACGTGAACGTCGGCGGCCGCGATACGGTCATCGCCTCCACCGGCGGCACGCCGGACCTCCAGTACACGAACGCGCACGAGCAGATCGCGAATCTCGTCATGGACCCGAGCGTCGGCCCGTCGTCGCCGGCGTTCCGCAACGAGATCCGCTCGGTGTACCGCATCGCGGGCGAGAACCTCATCCGCCAGACGATGCAGGTGCGCGTCGTCACGGGCAGCGGGCTGCTCGAGCATCCGCTCGCCGGCACCGACGCGACCTTCCTCCAGATGTTCGGCCTCGCGCAGCCGACCAACGCCGCCGAGTTCGATTTTCAGAATCGCATCTGGCCGCGCGTGAGCGACGCGACGTTCAACCTCGGCGCGGGCGCGGCCGACGTGCGCAACGGCCAGTCGCCCGACGTGGCGCAGCTCATTCGCGACTACTTCCTCGTCTTCCCGTCGCTGCGGCCGTTCTCGGCGCGCGACTCCGGCCTCGTCGTGCCGGGCAACCCGACGAACGACGCGATCTACACGCTGCCCGGCGACTACCTGTACTCGCCGCAGCACCCGCCGCCGTCGTATCGCCTGCACCTGAAGTACGAGACGGCCGGCACCGACGAGCCGGGCGCGATCACGCTCGGCGCGTCGCAGATGCGGCAGGGCTCGGAGCGCGTGACGATCGACGGGCGCCCGCTCGTGCGCGATCTGGACTATCGCATCGACTACGATCTCGGGCGCATCGAGTTCATGCGGCCGGATACGCTGTTCCGGCTCGAGCGGCACGTGGAGGTGAGCTACGAGGACAATCCCGTGCTGCTCTCCACGCCGACATCGCTCGCCGGCTTCGTCACCGAGGTGCCGGTGAGTCACGGGCTCCTCAGCTTCACGGCGATCAACCAGACGCAGAACAGCACGTTC
>DASZUN010000133.1:0-45111 GCA_035547615.1 Gemmatimonadaceae bacterium
CGCGGTCGCGAACGCATCGGCCGCGGCCTCCTCGGCGACGTCGAGATCGCCGAACCGCCTGCCCAGCGCAGCGACGACGCGCGCCCACTCGTCGCGGTGCGCCCGCGCGATCGCGTCCTGCGCGGCATGCGCCGCCTGCGCGTCGGTCACGCGATCCCGATGAACGGGCGCACTTCCACCTTCCGATTGCACGCGCGCGATCCGTCCTCGGCGAGTCGGAGCGCCGCGTCGAGGTCCGGCGCCTCGATGACCCAGAAGCCCGCGAGGTGCTCCTTCGATTCCACGAATGGACCGTCCGTGATCATTGGCTCGCCGGCGCCGCGATTGTCGATCACGCGCGCGGCGTCGGGCGCCTCGAGGCCGCCGGCGAAAACCCAGTGTCCCTGAGCGCGCAGGCGGTCGTTGAACTCGTCGATCGCCTCCATCTCGTCGGGCGTGGCAAGGCCTTGCTGGTCGGCAATGACGGAGAGCAGGAAGTGCATGCAGGATCGTCTCCTGAGTCGAGATCGGTAGCACGCAATGTCGAATCCCCGCGCGCCCGTGTCCATGTCATTCTCGGGCGAACGGGGTAGCTTGTGGCGAATATGCGAATCACGACCGTCCCTGCGCCCGTGGCAGCCCTCGCGCTGATTGCGTTCTCGACCGTGGGTCTGCAGGCGCAATCCCGCGGCCGCGATCTGCCGCGCGGCTTCCGCTCGCTCGCCGGCGTCACGCTCGACCGCGACAACGCCGCCACGATTCGCGCAGCACTCGGCAACACGCGCGAGCGGGAGACCGGTGCCGGCCACGACAGGTACACGAGCTGGTGCTACGTGCCGGCGGGCCGAGCGAGCGGCGTGCTGCTCGAATTGATGAGCGACGCCAGCGACCTGGGAATGCCCGAGCACGAGCTCAACGTGATCCGGCTTCGGGCGGACGCGCCGGCGGCGGAGCGCGAGGGCTGCGCGACGCTCCCCGCGTCGACGCCGCTGTCGACTCCCGCGGGACTGAGGCTGGGCCTGACGCGCGAGCGCGTCGAGCGACTGCTCGGGCCACCAACGCGCGCGCTCGGCGATTCCATGGTCTACGCGTTCGACGCGAAGGAGTACATGCGGCCCGGCACGCCAGAATATGAGAAGTGGAACACGCAGGAATATCGGGAGTCGTGCTTCGACGCCGGGCCGCCGTACGCGAACGTCGGCGCGCTCGTGATCGTCGTGTTCCGTGGCGCGCGTGCCGCCGAGATTCGGCTGGAGCGAGACGACCAGTCCGTGTGTTGATCGACATCGTCTCAGCTCGCTTGTGAGGCGTCCGGGGCCCGCTCTAACTTGACGGCCCGACGACGAGCGCTTGCCGCCAGCGAATCCTCGATGGAGATGTGACATGACGACGCCCGCACAGTACACGGTCTGCATTTGGTACGATCGCGACGCCGAGGCCGCGTGATGCGTCCCCTTCGCTATTCCATCAACGTCACGCTGGACGGCTGCTGCGATCATCGCGCGATCATCCCGGACGAGGAGCTGCACCGCCGCGCCGCCGACACGCTGGCGCGCGCCGACGCGCTCATCTTCGGCCGCGTGACCTATCAGATGATGGAGGATGCGTGGCGCGCGCCCGCGGAAACGGGCGTTGCGCCCGATTGGATGGACGAGTGGATGCTGCCCTTCGCCCGCACGATCCACGAGGCGAAGAAGTACGTCGTGTCCAACACGCTCGAGCACGTCGACTGGAACGCGGAGCTAGTGCGCGGAGATCTGGCGACGACGATTCAGGAGCTCAAGCGACAGCCAGGTGCCGGGCTGCTGGTCGGCGGACTGATGCTCCCGAAGACGCTCGCCGAGCTGGGATTGATCGACGAGTACGAGTTCATCGTGCATCCGCGAGTCGCCGGGCACGGGCCGACGCTGTTCGCCGGCCTGCCGCACATGCTCGACCTGGAGCTCGTGGGCCGGCAGGAATACGGCTCGGGGGCGGTGGCGATGCGATACGTACCGAGGCGATAGGCGCGCCGCGCTACGTGTAGAGCCCCACCAGGTGCAGGCTGTGCAGCCAGCGGATCCCCATCGGCTTCCGCCCGTCGAAGTCGTCGAGCACGCGAATGTGAACGCTGCCGGATCGCTTGCCGCGCGGAATCACGAGGCCCGTCGGCATCGCGAGCTGCGGGTGCCGCTCGATGGTGATCGCGGTGTCGCGCACGACGTCGTCCGTCATCGTGATCGTCATTTCGACGTCGTCGCCGGGCTTTACGCGGGTGCGGCTCAACTCGATCGACGCGATCCACAGCACCGGCGGAATCACTTCGATCATCGTCTCGAGCGTCACGTCGTTGCTCGTGACCGTGATGCGTGCGGTCCCCACCGCGTGCAGCGCCAGCGGAAAATCCACCGGCCAGTTCGAGTCGCCGGGGATCACCACGCTCGCCGGGACGGACGCCACCTCGGGCGTGCTGGACGTGATGGTCGCGATCCGCTCCTTCACGACGGGGCCCGACATGTTGATCGCGATGGCCGCGTCCGTGGAGCCGAGCTCGTACACGAACTCTCCGGCGGGGCCGTTGGGGCTCGTGCCGACCAGGCTCTCGATGTCCGTGGTATCCTTGCCCACGCTCGCGTAGGTCGTGACGGCCACCTCGCCGAGCACCGCGGTGACCATCACGCGGCCGGCCGCGTGCGCCACGATGTCGAACATCTCGGTATTGTACTTCGGCGACACGTCGAGCCGCTCGGGCACGCTCGCGATCGCGGGGTCGCTCGAGGTCAGCCAGATCGTCACAGGCTCGGCGACGCGCACGTTCAACCCCATCGTGAATCGCTGCCCGACGATCAGCCGCGGATTGGCGTTGATGAACGGCCCGATCGGCAGCTCGTCGGAGTAGGTGGTCCGGACGTTCGGCTGGCCGAGCGTCGGGCGGGCGGCTTTTCTCATCAGGGTCATCGCGATGGCCTCGTACGCATTCGGTCCAGTGTCGCTGATGTGTTCACCGGGAGCGTGCATGGCCCGGCGCCCGGAAGTATGGTGCGCCCCTGCCTCTCGCGCCACGCGCCGCCGCGGCATTGCGCGGGGCGCCCTGCCCTGCTAATTGAGTCCGTCGTGCGGCCCGAGCGCACCGATGGCCGGGCCATGCATCGTCACGCGCGCAACGCAGATCCAGCAGACACATGCCAAAACAGAAAGAGCTTTCCGCGAAGCAACGCGATCAGTTGTTGAATACTCTGAAATCCCGATTCGACGCGAACACCGATCGGCATGCGGCGATCAAGTGGTCGACCGTCGAGGCACGGCTCGCATCGCACGGCGCCAGCCTCTGGTCGCTGAACGAGATGGAGCAGTCTGGCGGAGAGCCGGACGTCGTTGGCGTGGACGGCTCGACCGGCGAAGTGATCTTCATGGATTGCTCTGCGCAGAGCCCGAAGGGCCGCCGCAGCGTGTGCTTCGACGCGGACGCGCTCAAATCACGCAAGGAGCACAAGCCGAAGAACAGCGCGATGGCGATGGCCGAGGCGATGGGCGCGGAGATCCTCAGCGAGGCGGAATACCGGCGCCTCCAGACGCTTGGCGAGTTCGACACCGCCACGTCGAGCTGGGTGCAGACGCCGGCGAAGATCCGGCAGCTCGGCGGCGCGCTGTTCTGCGATCGGCGGTACGACACCGTGTTCGTGTACCACAACGGGGCGGAGTCGTACTATGCGGGGCGGGGGTTTCGCTGCGTGGTGCGGGTGTAGGGGGGCGGGGCGGGCGGCACTCGGGGAGCGCGGCTTCCTATTGACATTCGGGAGGAGTAAGGCAACTTTCCTCCCGACGATCGGGAGGAACGCCGTGGCCAAGCCCGCGAGCAACGAACAGGTCCTGCAAGGCACGCTCGATCTGATGATCCTGAAGACGCTCTCCCTCGCGCCGATGCACGGGTGGGGACTGACCCACCGCATCGAGCAGCTCTCGAACAACGTGCTGCAGGTGGGACAAGGTTCCATCTACCCGGCCCTTGTCCGGCTCGAGCAGCGCGGGTGGATCGACACCGAGTGGCGGATCACCGAGAACAGCCGCCGCGCGAAGTACTACCGCCTCACGGCCGCCGGTCGACGCGCGCTCGGGCACGAGCTCGCATCCTGGAATCGATTCGTCGGCGCGGTGAGCCTCGTTCTGGCCGCGGAGCACTGACGGTGCGCCACCGTGTACGCGCGGCGATCGCTCGTTGCCGCGAGCTGTTCCGCCCGCGCTCGCGCGTTGCGGACGAGCAAGAGGACGAGTTCGCGTTTCACATCGACATGGAAGCGGCGGAGAACGTCCGCCGCGGCATGAACGCGACCGCCGCGCGGCGTGCCGCCCTGCTCCGATTCGGTGGGCGGCAGCGTTTTCGCGAAGCGACGAACGACGCGCGTGGCGTGGTGGCGCTCGACAATCTCCTTCGCGATGCGCGCTTCGCGGTGCGGCGGCTGTCGCGCGCACGACTGTTCGCCGTCGGCGTCATCGCCACGTTGGGGATCGGCATTGGCGCAGCCGTGGGCATCGGAACGATCGTCTACGACGTGCTGCTCCGCGACCTTCCGTACGACGATCCGGGCCAGCTCGTGCGCGTGGGATTCATCACCGACGGACTCGGCGTGGCCGGCGACATGAACTCGCCAGCCAGCTATTTCCACTTCGCGAAGAGCGCGCGCTCGTTCGCGGCGCTCGGCGCCTACGCAGTGAGCGATGCGTTCGCGATCACCGACGGCGATGCACCGCAAGGCGTGACCATCGCCTCCATGACCCCGAGCATGTTCACGGTGCTCCGGGTGCGTCCGCTGCTCGGCCGACTCTTCGAGCCCGGCGACAGCTCGTTCTCGAACAAGCGCATCGCCATTCTCATATCGGAGAACCTGTGGCGCACTCGCTATGGCGCCGATCCGTCGATCGTCGGGCGCATCATCGACATCGACCACGGCCGGCGGCGGATCGTCGGCGTTCTTCCGAGTTCCTTCGCATTCCCGACGCCGGCGATCGACATCTACTACCCCGCGCCGGTGCCAGTCAGTCAGCCGCAGATCAGCGTGCGCGGGCTGAACGTCATCGGGCGCCTGCGTCCCGGCGTTGACCCTCGCGCCGCACAAGCCGAGCTCACGGCGCTGTTGCCGCGCCTGTCGACTCGCTTCCCCGCAATCACGCCGGAGATCCTGCGTCGCAGCCGCGCGCGCGTTGCCGTGACGCCGCTCAAGGCCGCGGTGGTCGCCCCGGTACGTCCGCAGCTCGTGCTGCTCGGGATGCTCGTCGCCGTGGTCCTGCTGATCGCGGTGACGAACGTCATCAACCTGTTCGTGCTCCGCTCCGAACGCACCGCGCACGAAATCGCGATCGCACTCTCACTCGGGGCGACTCGGATCGCGCTCGCTCAGCGGATCGTCATCGAGGGGATCGCGCTGGGGCTGGCCGCGGCGCTGGTCGCGCTCCCGACCGCCGCATTGGCGCTGCTCACGAAATTCGGATTCACCGAGCGCGAGATCCCTCGCCTGCACGAGGTGGCGTTCACCTGGCGAACGCCTGTGCTGGTGTTCGCCTGTGCCGTTGCGCTTGGAGGCTTTGTCGGCCTCGTCGCCTTTTCCCGGACGCCATTCGATCGGCTCGCGGATCGCCTTCGCTCGTCGCGATCAACGCCGAGCCGTGCATGGCGGCGCGCGCAGGCCGGGCTGGTCGCATTCCAGGTAGCGATCGCGCTGGTGCTCCTCGTGGCGGCGGGGTTGCTGGGCCGCAGCTTCTGGAATCTGCACGAAGCCAACGTCGGCTTCGATCCCACGAATGCGATGACGTTCCAGGTATCGCTTCCATGGAACGGGTACACGAGCTACGCCGCGGAGGCGGCGTTTCACGCGAATGTTGTCGACCGTCTGAGGTCACTCCCCGGCGTCATGACAGCGGCGGTCGCGCTTCGACTGCCGCTGGCGGGCTTCGGCGGATCGAGCCTCGCACTCGACCTGCAATCGGCCGACGGCACGCGGCGTACAAGCGTTTCGGCGATCGGCAACATGGCGAACGCGGACTACTTCGCCGCCATGCGCATCGCTCTCGTCGCCGGGCGAACGTTCCGCTCCGGCGACCTGCGCGGGACTCCTGCCGTGATCGTGAGCGAGCAGCTGGCAAAAGCCGTGTTCGGCGTGACTGATGTCGTTGGTCGCGAGATCGAGGAGATCATCAGCGGGAGGCCGACGATGCAGTTCACGATCGTCGGCGTCGTCGGCGATGTGCAATTGACTCGCATTGAGGACGGACCCGCGCCGATGCTGTACTTCCCGCTGCAACGCGACGGCGACGGACTCCCGCCAGATGCTCATCCCATCCCGGGGCGGCCGATGGATGTGCAGTATGTGATTCGCGGGCCGCGGCTGCCCTCGGCGTCGACCATCCAGGCCATCCTCACGAGCCTCGACCGCCGCATTCCCGCGACCAACATTCGGCGCCTCCGCTCGCTCGTGGACGATGCGACGGCGCGAGTGCGCCTCACGATGCTGCTGATCGCGGTGGCGGGCGCGGCTGCGCTCCTGCTCGGCGTGATCGGCGTGTACAGCGTGGTCGCGTACGCGGCGAATCGTCGCGCGCGCGAGTTCGCAATCCGCATTGCCCTGGGCGCCGCGCCGGCTCGCGTGGGCAGGATGGTCGTGGTTGACGGATTCAGGATCGTCACGGTCGGGACGATTGCGGGCCTCGGGCTCGCGCTCGGTGCGACGCGATTCCTGCGCGCGCTGTTGTACGAGGTCGAGCCACACGATCTCGCGGGCTTCGCAAGCGCGACCGTGTTGCTCGTCGTGGTCACGCTGTGCGCCACTCTCATTCCCGCGTGGCGTGCCGCTCGAACGAATCCGGAAATGATCCTGCGAGGCGAGTAGATCTCCGGACTGCTCCGACGGCCGGAGACCGCAGCGAGCCGCTACCGCCGCTTCGCCCCAGCCCGCGGCGCTGCCGCCGCCCCGCCCCGCGTCCGATCGAACACGCCTTTGGTGTTATCCATCGTGATGCGATCGATCAGCTTGTGCAGCGGATCGATGCCCGCACGATACGGCAGCTGATCGACGACGACCGAGATCTTCTGCGCGCCCGAATGCACGCGCCGCTTCGCGAGGTACAGCGGCACGCCGACCTGTGAATCGATTCTCGGATCCGGCTTGGACGGCGGCTTGGCGAACACGCCGATGTCGACGAGATCGTTCATCGGCACCTCCGTCTCCGCGCCGAGGCTGTCGGCGCGCAGCTTCTTCGCCGTGACATAGAGATCCACGGCGAACTTGCCCGGCGCGCCGCTCGCCGCGGTGGCGACCACCGAGTCGGTCTTCAGCTCGTACAGCGTGATGTGCTCGAACATGTCGCTGATCAGGTACTTCAGCGAATCGGGCGTCTGCGCGCGAATCGAATCCACGAGCTGCAGCGACGTGGGGTACGGCGGCCCCTTGAACTTGTACGCATCGAGGAATCCGCGGATCGCCGCGTTCATCTTCGCCTCGCCGATGTAGTCGCGCATCGCATACATCACGAGCGAGCCCTTGTTGTAATGGATGTACGGCTGGTTCTCGCCCAGCTCCAGCGGCATCTCGCGCTGCCGCTCGGTGCTCCGGCCCACGAGGTACGAGTTGAGCTCGTACTCGAGGAAGCGGCGCATGTTCGCGGGGCCGAACTCCTTCTCCATCACCATCAGCGCCGAGTACTGCGCCAGCGTCTCGGAGAGCATCGTCGAGCCCTGTGCGTTGGCGCCGACGACCTGGTGCGCCCACCACTGGTGCGCCACTTCGTGCGCCGTCACGTAGAACGGGTAGTCGAGATCGTCCGGGCCTTCCACCCGCGCGATGAAACCGATCGACTCCGAGAACGGAATCTCGTTGGGCAGCGACTGCGCGAACGCGGCGTAGCGCGGGAACTCGACGATCCGCAGTTGATGAAACTGGTATGGGCCGAAGTTCGCGGTATAGTAGTCGAGCGCCTTCTTCATGGCGTCGAGCATCCGCCGCACGTTGTACGCGTGCGTCGGGTGATAGTCGATCTCCAGATCGACCGGCGGCTCGGCCTGCCCGCCGCGCGGTACCCACCGATCCTTCGCGACCGCGTACTTCGCCGACTGGAACGCCCACAGATCGATGATCGGCGCGTCGAGCGTGTAGTGGAAGTACCGCCGCCCGTTCGCCACCCACTCCTTCTGCAGCGCGCCCGAGGTGATCGCGAGCTGGTCGGGATCCGTGCTCACGGTCGCGTCGTAGTGGATCCAGTCGGCGTCCGGGCTCACGTAATTGTTCGCCCACGTCGTGGCATCGGTGGGCGGACGCATGCGCGGGCGCGGCGGCAGGTGCTCCTTCTTCCGATCATCCTCGTCGGTGAGCTCGAGCCGCGCATCGTAGCCGATCTCCGGCATGAAGAACGCGTTCTCGAGGAACGTGCCGTTGCCGGCGACCGACACGTCGGTGATCTCGCTCGGGAATCCGTGCCGCAGCCGCCCGAAGTCGAAGCGCATCAGCAGGCTGTCCCCCGGCTGGAGCGGCGTGCCGAGCCGGTAGATCATGTAGTTGCGCGGCCGATCGCTCAGCACCCGCGTCGCCGGCCGATCGAAGCCCAGCCGGATGATCGTCAGGTCCTCGTCGATCCCGAGGTGAATCGAGTCGATCGGCGAGGCGGTCTTGTTGCGGAGCACGTACTGGCCGTTGATGTACGCGTCGCCCCGCGAGGGCTGCAGATTGACTTTGAGCAGTACGCCGGTGATCCGCGGCTGCGGCACGTGCTCGAAGCGCTTGTACCGCCGCTCGCGCTCGGCGCGCAGATGGCGCTCCTCCGAGTGCGATCGGTTGATGTTAATAATATTAGTATTATAATATATGAACGCGCCCGCGCCCGCCCAGACCATGAAGGCGCCTTCGGCGACGCGGCGCAGGCTGCCCTGAAACCGCCGTGCCGCCAGCCGCGTCCGCGCCGCCCAGCCGTCTTCCTCGCCGCGCACCCAGTACACCGCGGCCAGCACGAGCAGGAGCCCGGCGAACGCGCTCCAGTACAGCTTCCACCAGAAGAACGGCCAGGCGTACGGGCCCCAGCCGTTCATGTCCGAGTACGTGGAACCCGAGTCGTCGCCGTAGAAGAAGAGCTTCTGGTCGAAGAAGCTCGAGACGATCCCGTTCCCGATGTAGAACACGATCACCAGCAGGTGGCCCAGGTACTTGTGGTTGACCACCACGTGCAGCGCGAACGCGAACGCCGCGATCAGCAGGAAGTCGATGCACCGGAAACCGAGCAGCGACTCCAGGTACAGTGGGATCTCGAAATGGTAGTAGTGCCGCGCGACCTGCGTGAGGATCCCCGCGATCATCGTCAGGCCGAGCAGCGCCAGGATCACCACCGCCATGGCGCTGAACTTGGCCGCGAGCGACACGCCGTTCGGGATCGGGGTCGCGTCGTACAGCTGGTTCATGTGCACGTCGCGCTCGGCCCAGACCAGCTCGCCCGAGTAGAACGCGATGATCACCAGAATGAAGATCCCGAACGAGCCGGTGAGCACGCTCTCCATCTCGTACGTCACGGGCCACGTCGTCGTGCCGAAGAGTTTGCCCGTCGCGCGCGCGGCGACGATCAGATACAGCAGCCCGGCGCCGACGATCACGCCGAAGTGCTTGCTGCGCACGATCCGCCAGAACGATCGCGCGAACACCGACCGGAACTGCACCCGTCGCGCGGCGGCGTCGAACCGCTGCATCGCGGCGGGGAGCGCGGTCACGCGCAGCGGCGCGACGAGCGGCTCGAGCTCGGCGTCCGGCGCCTCGGTGAGGCCCGTCGCCGGCGACGCCTCGACCGCGGGGTGGAGCGGCTCGTTCGCCAGGTGCGAGAAGCGGAAGCGGATGAACGCCGCGACGGAGATGACCGCCGCCACCGCCAGCCAGATGACGCGGTTCTCGAGCAGCACGCCCGAGAGCGGCACGAGCCGGTGGTTCTTCTCGGCGATCGACCAGTATTGGGTGAGGGCGCTCTGCGCGCGCAGGCCGAACGGGTCGACGAGCCCCGCGAGGTGCTTGTCGTCGATGTCCGTGAAGATCGTGCCCGCGAGCAGATAGCCGATGAGCAGCACCGCGCCGCCCACGTAGTTGGGCAGCATCTGCCGCGTGAACGCGACGAGCGCGAAGAAGATCGCGCACGTGAGCAGCAGGTTCGGGAAAATCAGCTCCACGTACGGCTGCACGTACGCCATCAGCCGGAACGCGGCGATCTTGTCGGCGTGCACCCACGGCGAGAGCGTCGCCGCGATCGCGCCGACCGCGATCCCGCTCGTCACGATCACGTTCACGATCACGATCGCCGTGAATCGCCCGCCGAGGAACTGCGTCTTGCTCACCGGCGTGGTGTAGAACAGCGGGTCGATGTGGACGTCGTAGTCCTTGTAGAGCGAATTCCCCGCGAGGGCGGCGGTGATCGACACGCCGAGCAGCGAGATCACCGGCATGAGCGCGGTGAGCGCGTACGGCGCGTTGGCCATCACCTTCCCGCCGCCGCCGAGCGCCATGTTGATGTCGGCGAACGCGCCGCCGGCGATCACCATGAACAGGAACGCGATCGAGAAGAAGATCGCGAAGTAGACCCACGTGGAGATCCGCCGCAGGTACAGCCGGAGCTCCCACGCCAGAATGGCGAGGAAGGTCGTCATGCCGCGGCGGGTTGGCGGCGGAGCGCGGCGAAGTACACGTCTTCCAGATGCGCCTCGGCCGGCACGAAGCCGTCGGCCGGCTGCGACTCGGCGAGCACGCGCACCAGCGTCTTGCCGGCGGACAGCTTGGTCGAGATCACCGTGTGATCGCGCTGATAGTCGGCGAGCTCACCGCGCTCGACCGCGCGCACCCAGATCTTGCCGCGCAAATCGGCGATCGCCGCCGCCGGCTCCGCCTCGAGGCGAATCTCGCCCTTGTCGATGATCGCCATGTGCGAGCAGAGGTCGCTCACGTCGTCCACGATGTGCGTCGACAGAATGACGATCGCGTTCTCGCCGAGCTCCGACAGCAGGTTGAGGAAGCGCACGCGTTCGGCGGGATCGAGGCCGGCCGTCGGCTCGTCGACGATGATGAGCTTCGGCTTGCCGAGCAGCGCGACGGCGATGCCGAACCGCTGCCGCATCCCGCCGGAATAGCTGCCGAGCTGCTTGGCGCGCGCGGACTCGAGATTCGTCTGCTCGAAGAGCGCATTCACGATCTGCTTCCGCTCGGCCGCGTTGGTGATCCCCTTGAGCACCGCGAAGTGGTCGAGGAGATCCTCGGCCGTGACCTTGGGGTAGAGCCCGAATTCCTGCGGCAGATAGCCGAGCGTCCGCCGCACCGACGACGGATCCTTCAGGACGTCGATCTCACCGAGATGCGCCGCGCCGGAGTCCGGCTCCTGGAGCGTGGCGAGGATGCGCATGAGCGTGGACTTCCCCGCTCCGTTCGGCCCGAGCAGCCCGAACATGCCCGGCGGGATCGTGAGCGAGACGTCGTGCAGCGCGCGCGTCCCGTTCTCGTACGTCTTGGACAGGTGCTCGATGCGAAGGTCCATGATGTGTTCCTATCTATAGGTCATCCCGAGGGAGCGACGCGACCCTGTCATCCCGAGAGAGCGAAGCGACCGAGGGATCTTCTCTCCGAGTCGCGATCTCGACCCAGCCGGTAGATTCCTCGCTTCGCTCGGAATGACAAACTGAGCACGAGATTCCTCGCTTCGCTCGGAATGACGCACTGAGCACGCGATTCCTCGCTTCGCTCGGAATGACAACGAGAGCTCCTCGCTCCGCTCGGACTGACGTTAGAACGACGCCTCGAACCCCACCAGCAGAAACGTTCCGTTGCCCACGTCGCTCACGTTCGGGAAATCCTGCCGCACCACGTTGGCCACGAAGCGAGCAATCCCGCCCTCGAGCAGATAGCTCCCGCCGAGCACGATCTGGCGCTCGTACGCGTCGTTCAGCGAGGACTCCGACGACAGATCCTTATCCCAGGAATCATATCGCGCAACGAGCTGCAGCTCGTGCGTCGGGCGGATCACGCCGAGACCATACCAGCCGAACCGGCGGAGCGCCGCGTCGCGCGCGCCCATGGCCTCGGCGCGGAGCGTGTAGAAGCTCGTGCGGTACTGGAATTCGCCGCCCAGCCGCTCGCGGCGCGTGTCGGTGGGGCCGCCCTGGAATCCGCCGGAGCCGCCGAACTCCAAGCCCGGAGCGAACGACGGGTGAAAGACGAGCCGGCCCATCAGCGCCTTCTGATCGTTCGTGTCCGTCGTGCCCTGGCTCTCCCCGGTCTCGTTGAACACACCCGCGTGATATTCCACGCCGCCGTTCGCGGCGAAACCGTTGGCCGAGACGCCCACGTCGCGGACATCCCCGAGCCCCACGGCGCGCGACCGCTCGACGATGAACATCGTGCGCTCGATCGTTTCGACCTGCGACGTCGAGATCGTCCCCTCGAGGCTCAGCGGCAGGAGCTGCTGCCCGATGTCGACGTTGACGTTCGGATTGAAGACGTACGTGAGCGCGGCATCCTGCACGATGCGGCTCTTCTGATCCACGGACGCGCCGCGCAGCGCGACCGAGTCGGCGATGACCGACGACTCGGTCGAGAGCGAGAGCGCCTTGGATGCGTCGAGCCCCACGCGCCACCGCAGGTGCGGCGAGGCGAAGCCGCTGAACTTGAGGTCCGCCTTGCGCAGCCGATAGCCGTCGGTCGTGAGCGGGTCGCCCGCGCGGTAGTACAACTCGATGAAGCCGTGGATCTCGGGCGCGGAGAGCTTCGGGCCGGTGGAAGAATCCTGCGCAACGGCGGTCCGAGCGAGGCCGAGGCACAGCACGAGCAGCAGCGCGCGGAGCGTGAGGGCGCGGCGAGATTGCATCGAAGTAGTAACGGTGGGAAGCGGGCCGCGGGCTCCGACGCGGGCGGAGATGCGGGCACGGGAAGGCGCAGTATCTTATTCGACGATCATCTCCCGCGCGAGACACCTTCTCCCCATTCTCCGATGCGACGGCACTCGCTGCTTCTCTCGCTCCTCGTGCTCTCGGTCACCGCCGGCTGCGGCACGCCCACGCCGCAGGCCTCCCGAACCGGTGACTCGCTCTTCACGACGCTCGGCTCGCGGCTCCCCAATGGCGTGCGGCTCGATCCCGCCGCGCCGATGGCGGACGCGGGGCCGATGGCGCTCACGATGCGGCTCGCACCCGAGCACGATCGCGTCGTCCTCTCGCTGTCGGGCTACAGTCAACAGGGGCTGCAGGTGATCGACGCCGCCTCGGGGCGCGTGCTCCAGAATGTCACCCAGCCCTCCGCGTTCGTCGGCCTCGCCTTCTCGCCCGATGGCCACACACTCTATTCGTCCGGCGGCAATCAGGACGTCGTGTACCGCTACGACTGGCGCAACGGGGCCGCCACGCTGCGCGACAGCGTCGTGCTCGCGGCCAAGCGCCCGCGCGGCTCGGGCACGCGGTATCCCGCCGGTCTCGCGCTCTCGCCCGACGGCAACACGATGTACGTCGCCGAGAATCTCGCGGACTCGCTCGCGGTCGTGGACCTCGCGTCGGGCAACGTGGTGCAGCGGCTCGCGACCGAGCGCTACCCGTACGACGTGGTCGCGGACAAGAGCGGCAATGTGTACGTGTCGGCATGGGGCGGCTACACCATCTCGGTATTCAACGCAGAGGGCGGGAGGCTCCGCGACGCCGGCCGCATCACGGTGGCGCGTCATCCGTCGGCGCTTCAGCTCAGCGCGGACGGCTCGCGCCTCTTCGTCGCGAGCGGCAGCACCGATCACGTCGCGGTCGTCGACACGAAGCGCCGGCGCGTGATCGCGCGGCTGCTCGATCCGCCGCCGGCCGGCCCGAGCGAAGGGTCGACGCCGAACGCGCTCGCCCTCTCGCCCGACGGCACGCGGCTCTACGTCGCGGAGGCCGACGCGAACTCCGTCGCGGTGTTCGACCTCGCCGCCACGACCGCGAACGTGGCGAGCGCCACGGGCGGCGACCGGCTCGCCGGCCGCGTGCCCACCGGCTGGTATCCCACCGCGCTCATGCAGGTCGGCGACGCGATCGTCGTCGCGAACGGCAAGGGCCGCGGCACGCGTCCCAATCCCGAAGGGCCGAATCCGGCGACGGGCCGCAACAACGAGTACAGCCTCGGGATGATCGAAGGCACGACGATGCGCATCCCGGTGTCGGACATCGCCGCCGCGACGCTCGCACGGTTCACCGCACGCGTCACGGCGGCGAACGGCTGGAGCGACGCGAGCCGCGAGCACCGGTATCCGCCGTTCGAGCACGTGATCTACATCATCAAGGAGAATCGCACCTACGACCAGATCCTCGGCGACGATCGGCACGGCGACGGCGACTCGGCGCTCGTGTTCTTCCCGCGGGCGAGCGTGTCACCCAATCATCACGCGCTGGCCGATCGCTTCGGGATCTTCGACCGGTTCTTCGTGAACGCCGAAGTGAGCCCGGACGGCCACAACTGGTCGACCGCGGCGTACGCCACGGACTACCTGCAGAAGACCGTGCCGTCCAACTACTCGGGCCGCGGCCGCAGCTACGACTACGAGGGGACGAACGGCGGCTTCGGCATGCGTGACATCCCCGAGGACGACGTCGCCGAGCCGGCGAGCGGCTACCTGTGGAATCTCGCCGAGCGGAAGGGGATCACCTTCCGCAACTACGGCGAGTTCGTCGTGCCGGCGAACCGGAACACCGACGATCCGCTTCCGCCGGGATACCGTGGCGACAAGCCATTCCTGTATTCTCATACCAATCCTCTATACCCCGGCTTCGACCTCGCGATCAAGGACCAGCACCGCGCGGACGTGTGGATCTCCGAGTTCGACCAGTTCGTGAAGAACGGGCAGATGCCGGCGCTGGAGATCATCCGCCTGCCCAACGACCACACCTCGTACCAGCAGGCCGGCCGCCCGACGCCGTTCGCCGCCTTCGCCGACAACGACCTCGCGCTCGGGCGCATCGTCCAGGCCGTGTCGCATTCGCCATACTGGAAGAACACGGTGATCTTCGTGCTCGAGGACGACGCGCAGAACGGCGCCGATCACGTGGACTCGCACCGCTCGCCGCTGTTCGTGATCTCGGCGTACAACCGCCCCGGCGCGATCCACCGCTTCACGAACACCACCGACGTGCTGCGCACGATCGAGGAGATCCTCGGCCTCGCGTCGATGTCGCAGTTCGATTATTTCGGGCGCCCGCTGCGCGACATCTGGGCGTCGAGCGCGGATCTCACGCCCTACAGCGCGATCACGCCGACGCAGTCGCTCGACGACATGAATCCGCGCGGCACGCGCGGCGCGCGCGCGTCGGCGAAGCTCGACCTCGACGTCGAGGACGAGGTCAACGACGACGTGGGGAATCGGATCCTGTGGGAGGCGATCAAGGGACCGAAGGCGCCGTATCCGGGAACGACGCGGATGTCCGCGCGCGAAGCGAGGATCGGCGGGTAGCGCCAGCGAGCGGCGGACGCCAATCGCATATATGAAAAAGGCCGTCGGCATTTGCCGACGGCCTTTTCGCGATCATCCGGCGCTCAGGTCTTGTGGCGGAAGATGATCCGTCCCCGCGTCAAATCGTACGGCGACACCTCGATCGTCACCCGGTCACCTTGCAGCACGCGAATGCGAAAACGCCGCATGTTGCCGCCGAGCGTGGCGAGCACGTTGTGTCCGTTCGTGAGCTGAACACGGAACGTTGCATTGGGCAACACTTCCGTGACCTGCCCCTCGAGCTGAATCGGTTCTTCCTTGGCCATGTACGCTGGGTTGGGGTCCCGCCTGCCGTGCCAGAAGTATAGAACGGTCATGTCAATACGGTAAGACAAGCCCCAGCTGAAAAAAAAACGGGAGCCGATGGCTCCCGTTTTCTCGCGCATGCGAACGTGCGGAATCAGGGCTGCTTCTTCTTGTCGACGTTGTTCCCGATCACGCCGCCCAGGATGCCGCCGACCGCAGCGCCGATCAAGCCGCCCTTCACCTTGTTGCGGCTCGTCGTCGCGCCAAGGATCGCGCCGGCCGCGGCGCCGATCGCGGCGTCACGCTTGGTGTGCTTCACCACGTGCCCGCTGCTCGTCGTCACCGTGCCGCCGCTCGAGTACACATGACCGCTGCCACTGCTGCTGCTCCGGTGATACGTCGGCGCGCTGCTCGTGTGGTGCACCGTGCGCGACGCGGTGTGCGTCGGAGCCGCGGCGACGCCCGTCGCGGGCGTTGCGGCGGGATTCAGCTCGGCCGCATTGAGGCTGTCCGGCACCGCCCCGCGCTGCTGCGCGGCGAGCGAGAGATCGGTGTTCAGCGTCGTGTCGGTCGTTGCGTTGTTGTTTCGGCTGCACGCCGCGCCGGCTGCCAGGAACGCCAGCGCAAGAGCCGGAAGTGTGCGATGCATCACGAGCCCCTCCTGTTCGTCGAGTCGAGATGAGTCGCATTAGGTAGGGCACGCCACGTGCCACGCGCGTCGTACTCAGCCGGCTGGCGTCTCCGCGGCCTCATGCGAGGCGCGTGTCAGCGCGCGCACGCTCGCCTCCTCGGCTTCTTCCACGAGGCGCTGTACGATCGTCAGCGCCTCCGCCAGGGTCGCGTCCGCCACGCCCTGCGAGCGGCGCCGAACGGCCCGCTCGATCTCGGCGCGCAGGATCTGCCACTCGCGGCGCAGCTCGGGTGCGGTCCAGCCGAGTCGGGCCCGCTGCGCGCCGTGTCGGTCGCCGAGGAAGCGCTGGATCTCGGTCCCGTCGGCGATGAGCGACGACGGCGCCCCACGCGTCTCCTCGATCGCGATCAGCACGGCGCCGACGTCGGACAGGAACGTGCCCGCGTGATCCGCGAGTTGCGCGTACTTGAGCGACTCCGCCGCCGGAACGATCGGCTCGGCGCGAAGCCGCGCGACGAACGCGTTGAGCAGGGGCACGCTCTCGCGCACCAGCGCTTCGCCGATGTCCGCCAGCCCCCGGAGGTGCAGCGCGCCGTCCGCGGGATCGGCGCGGCGGGTGCTCTTGCGCGACGCACGCCGCGCCGCGGGAAGCCAGAGCGTGAACACCGATCCCTCGCCCGGCTTGCTGCGCACGGTGAGGTCGCCCTTCATGAGCCGCGCGAGCCGGCGGCTGATCGTCAGTCCGAGGCCGGACCCGTCGTTCGAGCGCGTGTGCCCGCGATCGACCTGCACGAACGGGTCGAAGATCACCGCGACCTGATCGGCCGGGATCCCGATCCCCGAATCGGTCACGCGAATGTAGACCCACGGGCCGCCGAAGAGCCGCGCGTCCGCGTCCGGCCGCCGCGTGGCGGCCGCTTCGAGCGATACTGAACCGCCTGGTTCAGTGAACTTCACCGCGTTGGTGAGCAGGTTCACGAGGATCTGGCGCACGCGGTCCTCGTCGCCGTCGTAGAGCGCGTCCGCATCGCCCTCGCAGCGCGCCGAGAAGTTGATCGCGCGCGCCTCGGCGGCGGGCTGAACGAGCGCGAGCGCGGCGTCCGCGGTCTGCCCCACGCGCGCGGTGTCGATGTGCAGCGACAGCCGGCCGGCCTCCACCTTCGCCAGATCGAGCACCTCGTTGACGAGCCCGAGCAGATGGCGCCCGCTCGCGCGGATGCGAGCGATCTGGTGCCGCTGCTCGGTGGTGAGCGGGCCGGCGATGCCGAGGTCGAGCAGCTCGGAGTAGCCGATGACCGCGTTGAGCGGCGTGCGGAGCTCGTGGCTCATCACGGCGAGGAACTCCGACTTGGCCTGGCTCGCCGCCTCGGCTTCCACGCGCGCCATGCGCTCGCGCTCGAGGAGCGCGGCGCGCTCCTCGGCGCGCTTGCGGTCGGTGACGTCACGAAGGGAGACGAGCCGCGCCGGCTCCCGCTCCCAGTCGGTGTCGACGACGCGCAGCTCGACGGCGATCGTCTCGCCGCCGGGACGCACGACGTCGATCTCGGTCGTGTCGCCGTCGATCGTCGGCAGCCCGAACTCCTGCGACATCAGCTCGCCGGTCGTGCGGCCGAACAATCGTTCGGCGGCCGGATTGGCGAACCGGATCACGCCGTCGAAGCCGACGATGAGAATCCCGTCGGCCATGCGCTCGACGATCGACCGCAACCGCATCTGCTCGGAACGGCGCGCCTGCCGCCGCTCGGTGCCCATTCGCTGCTCCTGCGTCACCGGCCGTGTTCGTCCTCCACCACGGAAACGGTGCGCACCACGCCCGACAGAATGCCGCTCACGTCGTGGAACGGCTCGCCGATGTGCATCCCGCGGCCGTCGATCGTGTACTCGCGTAGCTGTGTGTCGTGGCCGGAGCCCCGCATCTTCAGAATGTTGATGCTGCGGCGCATCTGCCCCGTCGACTCCACGTAACGGAGGAGGATGATCGAATCCGTCAGCGTGGAGATGTGCTTTTCGGTCACGGATCCGCCTCCGAGCAGCGACGGCGTGGTGGACGTGAACAGCCCCGCGATCTGCTTCTTCTTGAGCGACGACGTGAGACTGATCACGAACTCGCGGAAGCTCTTGAGCGTGAACACGCGCTCGAGCGCCGAGAGACTGTCAACCGCGACCCGGTTGGGCGCGAAGTCCTCGATCAGATCGCGCATGCGCACGAGATGGTCCTCCATCGGCATCGCGTGCGGATACTGGTTCTGCACGACGAGCCGTCCCTGTCGCTCCGCTTTTTCAAAGTCCATGCCCCAGGCCGCCGCGTTCCGGAACAGTTGATCCCGGCTCTCCTCGAACGCGAAGAGCAGGCAGCGTTCCTTCTTGCGGAAACCTCCGTTTAGGAACTGCGCGCTCATGAGCGTCTTGCCCGTGCCGGTGGCGCCGGAGACGAGCATGATCGAATCGCGGAAGATGCCGCCGTGGCACATGCGATCGAGCTCGGCGATCCCCGACGTGACGCGCACCGTCGTGGATTCCTGCGTGAGCTGCTGCGCGCTGATCGGAATGACGATGATGCCGCGCTCCATCACCGTGAACGGCACCTCCCCGCGCTCGTGCGACGCGCCGCGGAACTTGAGGATCTCGATCGTGCGGCGGCGCCGCTCGTCGACGAGGATGTTCCGGAGCAGCAGCACGTTGTCGGCGACGAACTCCTCGATCCCGAACTGCGTGATCGCGCCGTAATCCTCGGTGCGCTCGGCGGTGAAGACGACCGTCGCACCCATGCGCTTGAGCGCCGTCGTGATGCGAAAGAGCTCGGAGCGGATGAGCGCGCGGTCGGGGAACTGGACGAAGAGCGCGTTGAGCGAGTCGAGCGCGACCCGGCGCGCTTTCGTGCGCTTGACCGCATGCTCGATGCGCGAGAGGAGCCCGCCCAGGTCGAAGCTGCCGACGATCGGCGTGGGGCCGTTCGTTTCCGGCGACACGTCGACGAACGCCCATTTGCCCTGCCGCTCCCACCGTTCGAGGTCCCAGCCGAAGGTGCGCATGTTCTTGCGAATGTCGGCGGGCGAATCCTCGAACGTGACGAACACGCCGGATTCGTCGAAGCGCTGGATGCCGGCCGCGAGGAAGTGGCAGACGAACACCGTCTTCGCGCTGCCGGCGGTGCCGGCGACGAGCGTGGCGCGGCTCTCGGGGAGGCCGCCGCCCGCCACGAAGTCGAATCCGGGAATCCCCGTGGCGATCTTGTCGACGGCGCCCTGGCGCGTTCGCTGCTGGGCGCGCGGCGACTGTCGCGTGCGAGCGGAAGGCTTCGCGGCCATGGTCATGTCTCTCCGTGGGGGACTAGCGACAGCGCGAGCAGAACCTGGTCGAAGTCCGTGAGATCGCCGGTCACGCGGCGCGGTGCGCCGGGCGACTGCTTGATCAGGGTGGGGGTGGTGAGGATCCGGTCGCGCTCCGCGAGCGCGGGATCGCTGTGCACGTCGACGATCGAGAGCTTGTATCGCCCGCCGAATCGTTCCTCTCCAATCCGCCGCAGATTCGCGATCGCGCGCTGGGAGCGCACGGTGTCGCCGGCGATGTAGAGGATGAACTGGATCACGCGTCGGGGATGAAAGAACTCTTAATGGCGCCGCGCGTCCGCGCGGCACATGCTCGTAATTGACGGCGCCATGGCCGGTTATGCGAGCGAGCTCCGCCGTGACACCGCTCCCATCCGTTTCGCGACCACACTACATTCCGCGGTGACCGGGGTGCCTGCCCACTACGGGTGCAGGCTGAGAAAAGACCCGCAGAACCTGATCCGGTTCATACCGGCGTAGGGAGTCACGATGAACGACCTTGCCTCGTCGGCGCTCGCGCGCCGCATCCGGGCGCTGGCCGCTGCCGCGTCCGCGCTCTCGACCATGCTCACGGTTCCCGTGCTCGCCCAGCAGGCGACGCGCGACAGCACGCGCGCCGACTCGACGCGCGTGCGCCGGCTGGAGCGCGTGATCATCAATGCAGTTCGCGGGCCGGCCGCCGCGCCGATTTCGCAGAAGACCCTCACCAAGGCCGACATCGAGCCGCGCTACTTCGGCCAGGACGTCCCGCTCCTGCTCCAGGGGCAGGCGCCGTCGCTCACGTCGTACGCGGAGACGGGCAATTACTGGGGCTACAGCTACATCCGCCTGCGCGGGATCGACCAGTCGCGCATCAATCTCACGCTCGACGGCATTCCGCTGAACGATCCCGAAGACCAGGTGCTGTACTTCGCGGACTTTCCGGATCTCGCGAACAGTCTCGCGTCCGTGCAGGTGCAGCGCGGCGTGGGCACGAGCAGCAACGGCACCGCCGCGTACGCGGGCTCGATCAACATGGAGACGATGCCGCTCGCGTCGGCGCACCGCGGCGGCGAAGTGCAGCTCGAGGGCGGCTCGTTCGGCTCGAAGCGCGGCAGTGTCGAGTACCAGACCGGGCTCCTGCCGAGCCGCTTCGCGTTCTACGGGCGCGTGTCAGGACTGCAGACGGACGGCTACCGCTATCACTCGGGCGTCGAGGGCCGGTCGCTCTTCCTGAGCGGCGGCTACGTGGGCGACCGCGACATCCTGAAGGCGACGGTCACCACGGGCACGATGCAGGACACGATGGCGTATCTCGCCGTGCCGGAGTCCGCGCTCGCCGTCGACCGCCGCATCAACCCGCTCACGCCGCGCGAGCGCGACGGCTTCGGCGAGCGGATCGCGGCGCTGTCGTACACGCGGCTCCTCGGCGCGCGGTCCTCGCTGGCGACGACGGCGTACCGCACCTCGGCGAGCGGCGATTACGACGTGCTCATCGACTCGCTCTACGACTTCAACCTCAAGTTCGTGTGGTACGGGGTGACGAGCGACTGGACGTATCGCGGCGACGCGTTCCAGCTCGACGTCGGCGTGAACGGCAACACGTACGCGCGCGACCATGCGTCGTACCAGCGGCCGATGATCACGACGCCGCTGTACGTGAACACGGGGCACAAGCAGGACGTGAGCGGGTTCACGAAGCTCGCGTATCACGTGGGCGCGGCCACGCTCTACGGCGACGTGCAGGCGCGGCACGCGATGTTCCACTACACGCCCGACGCCAATGCCGACATCGCGCCGCTGTCGATCGATTGGAACTTTCTCAATCCGAAAGCCGGCGTGACGTACGACGTGAGCGGACCGCTCTCGCTCTATGCGTCGTACGGCAAGAACACGCGCGAGCCGGCGCGGAGCGACATGTTCGCCGGCTTCGACAACATCGACACGTCCAACGTCGCGTTCATCGGCGCGCTGGATCGCGTGAAGCCGGAAACGGTGCACGACCTCGAAGTGGGCGCGAACTACCACGTGGCCGCGCTCGAGCTCCAGGCGAACGTCTACTCGATGGACTTCCGCAACGAGATCCAGCCGATCGGGGCGCTGAGCTACATCGGCAACCCGCTGCGCGAGAACGTGGGCGCGAGCTACCGCCGCGGGATCGAGGCCGACGCCACGTACCGTGGTTTCTCGCGGCTCCTGCTCAGCGCCAACGCGTCGGCGAGCACGAACCGGATCCGCGAGTACGTCGACGCGACGGGCGACACGCCGGTCACGTATCACAACGTGGAGCCGCTGCTCACGCCGCGCTTCCTGACGTGGGAGCGCGCCGAGCTGGCCGCCACGCGCGCCGTGCACGTGGCGCTCGAGGGCCGGTACCAGAGCCGCTCGTTCCTCCAGAACACGAGCGATCCGCGGTACGTGCTGCCGGCGTACTTCACGCTCGACGGCAGCGTCTCGTGGCGCGTGGGCGACTACGAGCTGCTGGTGCGGGGGAACAATCTCACCAACAGCGCGAAGTACGGCAGCGGCTACGCGAGCGGCGGCGAGTCCGATTATTACGTGATCCCGCCACGCAACCTGTTCGTCACGGCCAAGATCGACTTTTAGGGGCGGCGTTCGAACGATGTCGCGTGCTCGGGGCGCGGTGCGTGCTCGGGACGGGGTGTGTGCTCGGGACGGGGGGAGCGTTGCGTGCTCGGGACGGGGATATCCTCCGGCGACGAGGCAATTCTGACACTGATCGTGTCAGAATTGCCATCCGCTCGCCTGCGGATATCCCCGCCCCTGCGCGCGTGTGACACCGGCCTTGCCCATGTGACACCGGCCTTGCCCGGACGATGCCGCGCGCCGGGCGTATGCGGCTGGGCGAGCGACTGCGAGCGTGCGCGCTGACCGGGCGTGCCGCTCGCGCCCGGAGGGGACGCGCGCAGAGCGAGGGCCGCTTCGCACCGAGGCACGGGCAACCACCAACCAGAGCAACTGCGGGTCGGTGCCCTCCGCGCGACATGGGCGCGACTCGGCGTGGCGCGACACGCCCCCGACAGGCCGCGACAGGAGAGCCGACGCGGCGGTACGCAACGTGCCGCCTTGTGCGCGCGCACACCGAACGGAGCCCCCCATGGCGAACGCGGAACAAGAGCAGCACACGCACGACGAAACCCACGACGAGCTGCAGGAGTGCATCGAGGAGTGCTTGCAGTGCCACGCCGTGTGCACGATGACGCTGCAGCACTGCCTCGCGAGCGGCGGCGAGCTCACGGAGGTGAACCTCGTCGGCATCGTGTTGGACTGCGCCGACATATGCCAGACGAGCGCGAGCTTCATGCTCCGCGGCTCGCCCTACCACGTGGTCACCTGCGCCGCCTGTGCCGAGCTCTGCCGGGCGTGCGAGGAGGCCTGCCGGTCGATCACGGGCGACGAACAGCTCTCGCACTGCGCGGACGTGTGCGCGACCTGCGCCGAAGCCTGCGACCGGATGGCACGGATGGGGAGCGAAGAGTGACGCGCGGGGTACCAGACGGTATGATGCGAATCTCCACTCGAGCTCTGCTATTCGCGGCGGCCGTGGCCGCCCTGCCCGTCGTCCTCCGTGCCCAGCCACCGGCGCAGAGCCGGTCGCAGCGCGGGCAACCGCGCACGCCCTTCGGCACGGCCGACCTCGCCAAGCTGCACTGGCTCGAGGGCGTATGGGAAGCGCAGGCGCCCGGTCAGACCACGCTCTACGAGCGCTACCACTTCCTGAACGATTCGACGATCGAGATCTCGTATTATCGCGATCCCGCGCTCACGCAGGAGACCGGCACGGGTCGCGTCTACCTCACAGTCGGGCGCGTCTATCACACGTTCGGCGCGGGACGGTGGGGCGCAACGAGCGTCGGCGCGAGCGGGGCGTACTTCATTCCGCAGGTGAACGCGCACAACACGTTTGCCTGGTCGTACGAATCGCCTGACGCGTGGACGATCACCATGCGCAGCGGGTTGGGCGGCACCGAACACGTGACGGTCTATCAGTTGAGGCGCGTCGGGCCGCACTGACCCGCGCGTCGGTGCATCCCTTGCACAGACCGCAGGTGATGTCCGAGAGCGCCTCTCCCCTGCCTCCCTCCGGTCCCTCGATGTCCGCTTCGGCAACGCCGGCCAATGCGCCGGGCGAAGCGGACCGCCGGAACGAGAGCGACCGCCGCAGCGTCCCCGACGCCGGCCGCCGCGGCACGCGAACCAGCCCGTGGCTCAGGTGGCTCGGGATCGGTGGACGGGATCTCGGAATCGTGATCGTCACGGTCGCGGCGATCGTGTTCTCGGTGCGCCACATCCATCCGATCTTCGCGAATCAGCCGACGATCGCCGCCGAGCTCACGCGCGCCCTCCCGGGCGCCAAGGCCGCGCTCGCCGCGAAGCCCGGCGATACGAGCAAGGTCGCGCAACTCGTGAGCTCGCCCCAGTTCGAGAAGGATCGCGCCGCGTTCGCCGCCGATCTCGTGAAAACGGGCCGCATGGATCAGGCGCGCGCCGACTCGATCTCCTATTACGCCGTGCGTGAGGCGTACCTCCGCGGCATTCCACCGGCCGTCGTCTTCGGCGTGATGCTGACCGAGAACGCGATGTTCGTCAGCAGCGCGATGTCGAACGTCGGCGCCGTCGGCCTGATGCAGGTCTACCCGAAGATCTGGCTCAAGGCGCTCGGCAAAAAGTTCGGCACCGACCTCGCGAGCGATTCAACGAACTTGAAATACGGCGTCTACATCCTGAGCCAGTACATCAAGTCGGACTCGGGCAAGGTCACGCCCGGCGCGATCAGCAGTGGCCTGCTCCACTACAACGGCTGCGTGCACGGCAGCAACACGCACAACTGTCACACGTACCCGACCAAGGTGAAGACCTACGTCGAGAAGCAGGGCAACTCCCTCTGCGGCGACAAGAGCTTCTACCAGTGCATCGCCAAGCCGTTCATCGCGGGGCTGTTCGGGAAGAGCGAGGACAGTACGAGTCCGTAGCGCCGGGGTCGGAAGAATTACCGCAAAGGACGCGGAGGTCGCAGAGGAACGGCGCAGACTCCGTGACCGTGCAGAGCAACCGTGCGCCGCGGGCGTGATTCTTTGGGAACGGACGCTCGGGACGTTTCTCGTGCCGTCCCGAGGTCGTTCCCAATTCCATTCTCGGCGCGTTGCACTCGGAGCTCTGGATGCTCCCGGAGCCCCTCTGTGTCCTCCGCGTCCTGCGCGGTAAAACTGCCGTTGGCCCCGGCGCGACTCACTCCACCCGCACGACGACCTTCCCGAACGTCGCGTTGCTCGCCAGCCGCTCGTGCGCGGCGCGAATCTCATCCAGCTCGAATTCGCTGTCGATCGTCGCCCGGAGCTCGCCGGATGCGATGCGTGGCACGATCTCGGCCGCGAACGCCGCGGTCACGAGGCGCTTCTCCGCGAGATTGCGACCGCGCAGCATCGTGCCGCGCAGTGTGAGCCGCTTGCCGAGCACCATGCCGATCGGGATCGTCGCGCTGCGGCCCGCCACCGTCCCGACGATCATGATGCGCCCGCGCGGCGCCGCGGCGTGAATGTTCGCCACGACGTAGGGACCGCCCACGAGATCGAGCGTGACGTCGATGCCGTGGCCCTCGGTCCAGCGCTGCGTCGCCGCGGTGATCACGTCGAGATCGTCGCCGACGGCGATGCCGTCGGCGAGCCCGAAGTCGCGCGCGCGATCGAGCTTCTCCGGCGTGCGCGCGGTGCCGAACGGCGTCGACTGCCAGGCACGCGTGATCTGAATGGCGGCGAGCCCCACGCCGCTGCCTGCCGCGTGCACGAGCACGAACTCGCCGCTACGCAGGCCCGCCTGCGTCACGAGCGCGTCGTGCGCCGTGATGAACGCCTCCGGAATCGAAGCGGCTTCCACCCACGACAAACCGTCGGGCACGCGCGCCGCGCACGCGGCATCGGTGACGAGGTATTCCGCGTGCGCGCCTCCAGCAACGAGTCCGAACACGCGGTCGCCTTCCACGAGGTGCGACACCCCGCCGCCGACGCCGGCGACTTCTCCGGCGAACTCGAGCCCGGGAATGTCGGCCGGCGCGCCGACCGGTGCGGGATAGTTCCCCTGTCGCTGGAGCAGATCGGCGCGGTTGAGCGCCGACGCCCGCACGCGAACGAGAATCTCGCCCGCGCCCGGCGCCGGGAGCGGCCGATCCTCGATCGCGAGCACCTCGGGGCCACCAGGCCGCGTGATGACGACGGCGCGCATCACGGTACGATCGCCGGTCTGGGCAGCACTACCGCCGGCACGTCGAGCTGCTTCATGAGCTGATTGAACCCGGCGAGTTGCGTGCCCTCGAGCGCGCGCAGCCGCCCGAGCTGCACGTCGACCTTCGCCGCGAGGTCGCGGTAGACCGCGCCCTCCTGCGTCGTGGGCGCGGCGTCGGCGCTCTGGACCATTCCGGCGAGCGACAGGAGCATGTTGTAATACCGAATCGGATAATGCAGCGTGATCTCGTCGGCGTGCGAGTGGATCTCGACCAGCGAATCGCGCAGCGCCTCGAGCGAGTCGCGGATCGGCTTCGCGGCATCGCGCACGCGCGCGGCATACGGCTGGCCCTTGGCATCGCGCACGCGATCGTCGAGCGCGTGCTCGAAGTCGAGAATGCGCGCGGCGGCGTCGGACAGCTCGTTCGTCTTGGCCTGCACCTGGAGCGCCAGCGCGAGCTGCGCGTCGTAGTCGGCCTGGGTCGTCGCGAGTCGCGGATCGCCGCGCACGACGAACGGCTGCGAATACGTCCCGCCGGCCGCCGAGAGCCGCACGGTGTACGTCCCCGGCGCCACGAACGGGCCGCGCGTCGAGCCTTCGTCGTTCACGACACCCTTCACCTCGCGCGTGTCGGGATAGTGCAGATCCCAGACGAATCGATTCAGCCCCGCGCGCGTGGTGACGATCGAGTCGCTGGGCACGAAGGCGAGCGTGTCGTCCTCGAGCTCGCGCGACCCGCGCGGCTTCTCGGAGAGCGTGTCGGAGGGCTGCACGGCGGACGTACGCGCGCGTCCGGCGACCGAATCCAGCGCGGCCTCGCGCGCGTTCGCCGCCGATCGCGTCGTGTCCGGGGCCGGCGCGCCGGCAAAGTGGCGAATCACTTTCCCGCTCGCGTCGAGGAACTCGAGCTTCACCGAGTCGCGCGGCGAGAGCGGCTTGGCGAGCCAGTAGTCGACGACCACGCCAGCCGGCGGATTCTCCCCGGCGCTCGTCGTGGCGACGTGGCCGCCCTGGAAGCGGATCGCCGTGTCCGGCGCGAAGAGGTGCACCGGCTGCGCGCGGACCGCGTCGGTCAACTGCCGCAGCGGCGAGATGTCGTCGAGCACCCACAGCGCGCGGCCGTGCGTCGCGGCGATCACGTCGCTCCCGTGGATCGTCAGGTCGCGCACCGACGCGCGCGGCAGGTTGAGCTGCAGCGTCGTCCAGTGCGCGCCGTCGTCCGTGGAGTAGTAGATGCCGGTCTCCGTCCCCGCGTACAGCAGTCCGCGGCGCACGGGATCCTCGCGGATCGTGCGCGTGTACGCGCCCTCCGGAATGCCGGCGACGATCTTCGTCCACGTCTTTCCGTAATCGGTGGTCTTGTAGAGATACGGCGCGAAGTCGTCGAGCTGATACCGGTTCGCCGCGACGTAGGCCGTGCCCGCATCGAAGTGCCCGGGCTCGATGATCGACACGCGCGTGTATTTGCCGAGCGACGGCGGCGTGACGTTCGTCCACGTCTTGCCGCGGTCGCGCGAGACGTGGATCAATCCATCGTCCGATCCCGCCCACAGCACGTCGCCCGTGATCGGCGATTCGGCGAACGCGAAGATGGTGGCATACCACTCGGTGCCCGTCATGTCGTACGTGATCGGACCGCCGGCCGGGCCGAGCGTCTTCGGATCGTGCAGCGTGAGATCGGGGCTGATCGCGTCCCAGCTATCGCCGTCGTTCGTCGACCGAAAGACGCGATTCGCAGTCGGATATACCACTTTGGGATCGTGCGTCGAGTACACGATCGGGTACGTCCACTGGAATCGGTTCGGCACGTCGGCCGCGGCGAACCCATCGTAGTTGTTGAGCCAGACCGACACGTCCTTCGACTGCTTCGTGCGCACGTCGTAGCGCGTCATCGTGCCGGTGTACGTGCCGGCGAGCACGATGTTCGGATCGCCGGGCTTGGGCGCGATGTACCCCGACTCGCCGCCGCCGACCGCGTACCAATCGTCGGTCGTGATCACGCCGTCGTCCGACCGGCTGCGGATCGACACGGTCGTGTTGTCCTGCTGCGCGCCGTAGATGCGATACGGCCACTGATCGTCCGTGACCGCGTGGTAGAACTGCGCGGTGGGCTGATTCATGATCGAGGACCAGGTCGCGCCGCCATCCATGCTGATCGTCGCGCCGCCGTCGTTGCCGCTGATCATCCGGCGATCGTCGTTCGGGTCGATCCACAGCTCGTGCGTGTCGCCGTGCGGCACGCGCACCCGCGTGAACGTGCGCCCGCCGTCGCTCGACTTCCACGTCGACAGGTTCATCGCATACACGGTGTTGCTGTCCTGCGGATCGGCCGTGACGACATTGTAGTACCACGGCCGCACCATCCACATCTGATCGCCGTTGGTCCGGTGCCAGGTCGCGCCCGCGTCGTCCGAGCGATAGATGCCGCCGGTCGAGTCCTCCGGCGGACACTCGATGTTGGCGTACACGCGACGCGGGCTCGACCGCGAGACCGAGATGCCGATTCTCCCCACGGGATTCTTCGGCATCCCCGGATTGAACGTCAGCTCGCGCCACGTGTCGCCGCCGTCGGTGCTCTTCCACAAGCCGCTGCGCGCGCCGCCGGCGATGAAGCCCCACGGCGTCCGCTCCATGCGCCACATCGCCGCGTAGAGAATGCGCGAATTGCCCGGATCCATCGCGACGTCGATCGCGCCCGTGGAGTCGTTCACGAAGAGCACGCGCTGCCAGCTCGTGCCGCCGTCGGTGGAGCGATACACGCCGCGCATCGCGTTCGGGCCGCTCGCATGTCCCATCGCCGCGACGAACACGCGGTCCGGATCACGCGGGTCGATCGCGATCCGCGCGATGTGCCGAGCATCGTCGAGGCCGAGGTGCTGCCAGGTGTGACCGGCATCGGTCGAGCGATACATGCCGTCGCCGTACGTCCAATCCTCGCGCAGATCGGACTCTCCCCCGCCGACGTAGATCACGTTCGGATCGGACGATGCCACCGCGATCGCACCGACCGACGAGATGTTCGACACGCGGTCGGTGATGTTCGTCCAGCTGACGCCGGCGTTCGTCGTCTTCCACACGCCGCCGTTCACCGATCCGAAGTAGAAGACGTTCTTCTGCACGGGATCGCCGACCACGGCGACCGCACGCCCGCCGCGGAACGGGCCGACGAGTCGCCAGCGCAGCCCGCGCAACTCGCGGGGCGCCGTGGCGTAGCGCGCGGAATCGAGCGTCGCGCTCGTCGCGCGTGTCGCGCGTGTCGCGCGTGTCGCGCGTGACTCGCGTGACTCGCGCTGCGCCGGAAGAACGGTGGGAAGCGCGACGACGAGAGCGAGCGCGACGGAAGAACGTGGGCGCATGCGTGACGTGGGGATTGGAGGAAGCGCGACGCGCGCCGAAAGTGGCGCTGTCGAGAACGCCTTACGGTGCGACCAGCGTCGGCTCGCTCGCAATACCCGTGTTGCTGATCGCGCGCACGGCAATCTCCTGCGGCGACGCGTCGATCGGCAGGCGCGCATCGCCCACGGGCCGGAGGGCGGACGTCCACGCGCCCGTCCGATCGCGGACCTGCACCAGCCACCAGCGCACTCGCGTGCTGTCGCCGGCGTGGATCGCGACCGCCGCCGGGCCGGCCCCCGGCACCACGGAAACCAGCGGCGGCGCCGGCTTCGTGCTCCCGAGCCACGGGAACGCCGGCACGAGGGCGGCGCGCCGGTACTCGGTCGAGTCGAGCTCCGCCGCGAGCGAGCCGTCGTGCGCGAACAGTGCGCTCAGCCGGAAGTGGATGTGTCCCGGCACGTCGGTCGTGCCCACGCGCGACTGCCGGATCTCGGCGATCTGCTCGGCGATCTCCTGCTTGGGCCAGTCGTCGCGGCCGCCGAACACGTGCGACGTATAGAGTGCAGGCCACACGTAGCGATTCTGCGGATTCTCCGAGCGCCACCACGCGTCGAGCGCGCGGAAGCGGTTCTCGGCGCCGTCGAGCGGCCAGTAGAGCTGCGGCGCGAGGTAGTCGACCCACCCTTCCCCCAGCCACCGCTTCGAATCGGCGTAGATCTCGCCGAACGCGTCGAGCCCCGTGATGCCCGGCGGCGAGCCGGGGCGCCAGATCCCGAACGGGCTGATGCCCACGAGCACCGACGGCTTGAGCGCCTTCACGTCTCTATACAGAGTCTGGATGAAGTCGTCGATATTGGCGCGGCGCCAGGCCGCCCGGCTCGTGAAGCCCGCGGGCTTGCCGTACTTCTTCCACGTACGATCGTCCGGAAACTCGATGTCGCGCCGCTCGCGGATCCGGCGCCGATGCACGCGCCGGACGACGACGTGCGACTCGCGATATGGATAGAAGTAGTCGTCGAGATGCACGCCATCGATGTCGTAGCGCTTCACGACGTCGAGAATCGTCTCGAGGACGTACTTCCGCGCCGCCGGATCGCCAGGATCGATCCACGTCTGCGTGCCGTACTTCCGAATCCACGAGGGATGCGCGTGCACCACGTGCGAGCGTACGAGCTTTCCCTTGAACGACGGCAGCTCGGCGCGGAACGGATTGAACCACGCGTGCAACTGCAAGCCGCGCGCATGCGCCTGCTCCACCGCGTACGCCAGCGGGTCGTACGCGGGACTCGGCGCCTTCCCGGACGTGCCCGTCAGCGCGGCGGACCACGGCGCGTACTTGGTCGGATACATCGCGTCGCCGGCGAGGCGTACGTGCAGGATCACCGCGTTCAGCCCGATCGCCGCGGCCGAGTCGAGCATGGTGCGCAACTCGGCGCGCTGCGAGTCGGGCGAGAGCCCGGGCGCCGACGGCCAGTCGCGAAAGCCGCGATCTTCGATCGGCGTGACCCACGCCGCGCGAAATTCGCGCGGCACGTCGGGCGGCGGAACGAGCGCACTGTGGCGCGCCGCGGTGCTCGTACCGAAGACGAGCGCGAGCGCGAGGAGGGAGAGAGACCGTCGGTGCATCACTCTCAAGTTATACGCGATTATCCCTCCGTGCGTTCCTCCGCGTCGTCACCGTGTTTCACGATGTCGCCTTCCTTGAAGAGGATGCCGCGCAGCGTCTCGCGCCACTTGGGTTTTTTGCGCAGCAGGAACTCGAGGTCCATGCCGAAGTGCTTCATCTCCTCGTGCTGCGCGTTGCGCATCACGGCGATCGCCTCCCGGTCTTGCTCGACAGCGAGGCGCTGCTCGTACCAGCCGATCGCTTCGGCTTCTTCGGTGAGCGAGGCGATCATGCGGGCGAACGTGCGCGTGGCGGCGGGCAGCTCGTCGGGCGGCTCGTGGTACTGGTCGAAACCCATGGTACGTGGCGGGCTGAGGTTGTGGAGTGACTGCGGTCGGAGCCAGCCGCGTCATCATCCGTGCCGCGCCCGTCGTGGCACGAACGCTGCTCTAGACAATTCCCGGCGAGACCGCGAATGGGAGGGCCGCGTTAGCGCGGCTGAAGGTGGGGCGCGGCTCGTCAGGTGGGGGAGAGAAAACTACGGGGAGCGGCGCAAGCCGCTTCCCGTAGTTTTTTCTCGTTTTTTCGCCGCGGCCCTTCGTGATTGGCTGCGGAATGCGCGGGGAACTGCTCGGAATGCCGCAGGACTTCCGTGGGGCGCGATGCGCCCTTTCTCCGTCGACGAACAAACCGTGTCACCCCGCCGCAGTCTCCGCGCATTCCGCGGCTCACGACACGAACCTGTCCGCACCTACGCCACCACCTCGGCACGCCGGACGCTTACCGCCCCGTCACCGTCCGCGGCTCCCGGCGCCAGTGCGTCGCCTGCTCGTAGCCGTACGCGATCCTGAACATCCGCGGCTCGTCGAACGCGCGCGCCAGGAACGTGAGCCCAGCCGGCAGCGTGTTGTTTCGCGTCCACCCCATCGGCACCGTCATCGCCGGCATGCCGGTCGTGGGCGAGAAGACCTGGCTGTTGTCACCCGCCTGCTTGTTGAGATCGCCGATCAGCCGCGGCGGGTTGCTCCACGTTGGGTAGATCACGACGTCGAGATGCAAGCTGTCCATCATGCGCGTGGTCGCGGCGCGCAGGCCGTCGCGCGTGCGCTGGCGCGCCTGGCAGGCCGGCGTGGAGTCGGGCGCGGTGGTCACGCGCTCCGCCGCTTCGAGCCGTGTCTGGATGGACGGGTGGTACTTGCCCGAGCGAATGATCTCCTCGAGCGATTTCACCGGCGCGCGCCCGTGCTGCTCGGCGAGCCACTGCTCGAACTCGTACTTGAAGGGATTGCAGAAGCCGCGGCCAGCGCGCTGGATCGAATCGAGCTCGGGGACCATGACGGTATCGAGCACCGTCGCGCCGCCGCGGCGCAGATCGGCGAGCGCGCGGTCGAACACCACCGCAACGCCGGTGTCGAGCGGCGAACGCATCCACGCCTGGCGCAGCACGCCGATGCGCGCACCCTTCAACCCACCCGGTACGAGCGACGCGAGGTAGTTCGGGAGCACCTTGTCCTTCACCGCATCGGTCGCCGTATCGTTCGGATCATAGCCCGCCACGACCTGGAAGACGGCGACCGCATCGGCGACGCTCCGCGCCATCGGCCCGGCGATGTCGGCGAACAGCGACAGCGGCACGATCCCGGCGCGGCTCGTCAGCCCCATCGTCGACCGGATGCCGACGAGCGCCTGGTGCGAGCTTGGACCGCGGATGGAATTGCCCGTGTCCGTGCCCAGCCCCACTTCCCCGAAGTCCGAGGCCACGGCCGCCGCCGTGCCGCCCGACGAGCCCGCGGTCACGCGATCCAGCGCGTACGGATTCTTCGTGTAGCCCGGCAGCAGCGAGTTCACCGTCTCGTAGGGGCTGAACGCGAACTCCGCCATATTAGACTTTGCTAATACGATCGCGCCCGCGTCCTTGATCCGCTTGACCTCGAACGCGTCCTCGAGCGGCGTGTACCCCGCGAGCGCCAGGTTGCCGGCCGACGTCTGGAGCCCGACCGTCTGGAAATTGTCCTTCACGATCATCGGAATGCAGTGCAGCGGCCCGACGAACTGCTTCGTTTTCGCGTATGCCTTGTCGAGCGAATCCGCGATCGCGAGCGCATCCGGGTTCACGACCGTGATCGCGTTGATCGCCGGCCCCCGCTTGTCGTACCGATCGATGCGATCGAGGTAGGCCCGCACGAGGGCGCGGCAGGTGAGCCGGCCGCTCTTCATCGCCGCGTGTACGGCGGAGATGGAGGTCTCTTCGACGCGAAAGCGCGTTTGCGCGGCGAGCGTGGTGGGCAGGACGAGGAGCGTCGCCGCGGTGAGCCGACGGATCATGGCGAATGCGGGTTGGGTTCGCCGCAATACTGCGCCGCCCGACAGCGAATCGTAAGCCTTCGCTCGTCCTTTTTTACCGCGGAGCGCGCAGAAGGCGCAGACGCCGCGGAGGGCGCAGAAGGCGCAGAAGGCGCAGAGGAACGACGAAACTGTCATCCCGAGCGAAGCGAGGGATCTCCTCTCCCGGTCGAGATCCCGACCACGACAGAAGATTCCTCGCTGCGCTTGGAATGACCCGCGCTGTTCCTCAGCGCCCTCCGCGCCCTCTGCGGTTCAACGCGTTAGCTCTTCGCCAACTGCAGCAACGCCTGCTGCGCCCGCGCCGTTTCCTGCGACGGCAGCGCCACGTTCTCCAGCGCGTCCACCATGGTGGAATCCCGCTCGTACAGGTCGTTCCCGAAGTAGAGCTGCCCGCCCTGCACGTACGTCGTGAAGTAGACGATGTACACGGGGATCTTCTTCGGCAGGTTCACCTGATGATTGTTCGGGCCGTCGTTCATCGCCTGCTGCACCTTCTCCATCGGCCAGCCGAGCACCCACGTCGCGAGCTCCGCCGGCTTCTCCAATCGGACGCACCCGTGGCTGAACGCGCGCACGTCCTTCTTGAACAGCTCGTCGTTGGGCGTGTCGTGCAGGTAGATGTTGAAGTCGTTCGGGAACATGAATTTCACCAGCCCGAGCGAGTTCTTGGGGCCCGGCAGCTGCCGCACGGCGCGCTGCCCGTGATCGCTGTAGACCTCCATGTTGTTGCGCGCCAGGTAACCCGGATCCTCGGCGATCTTCGGGAACACCTCCTTCGCGGCGATGTCGGGCGTCACGTTCCAGTACGGCCGGAACACGACGAATTCCATCGAGTCGCTGAACACCGGCGTCGCCTTGTCCTCGTAGTCCTGGCCCACGACGACCTTCATCGAGAGCGCCTTCTGCCCGCTGTCGTACGCGTCGAGATGGAACTGCGGCACGTTGACGAGGATGTAGCGCGAACCCAGCGTCCGCGGCATCCAGCGGTAGCGCTCGAGATTCGCCGCGATCTCCGCCAGGCGATAGTTCGCCGGCACGTTCATCGCCGTCACCGTCTCCGTCCCCAGCATGCTGTCGACGACGATGCCGTGATGCGCCTGGAAGTCGGCCACGGCCGCGGCGAGCTGGCGGTCGTAGACGTTCGGCCCGGTGCGCGACGCACGCGCCGTCGCCGTACCTGCCGGAGCGTTTGCGGCGGCCGCGGGAGCGCCGGAGTCGGCAAGGAAGCCCTCGGCGGAGAGTCGCGCACGAAGCGCCTGGATGCGCGCCGGTGAATCCGTGTCGCCGCGCTTGAGCGCGCGGCCTTCTGGCACGGTGCCCCAGCCGCCCCGCGCGACGACGTTCCGGAATTGCACGTACGCCACGCGCAGTGAGTCGTAGCCGGGGTCCTGCGGACGCATGCGCTTCAGCCCGTCGCTGAAGTCATCCTCGCGCATCGTCAGCACGAGCGCGCTGTCGACGTGCTCCTCACGCGGATTGATGTGCCAGCTCTGACCGAACTTCGCCGGGTCGAGCTCTCCCGTGAGCATGTTCTCGCCGTACGTGGCGAACGAGGCCGAGAGCAGCACGTCCGCATCCGCGAGCTGCTCTGCCGTCGGGTGCTTGCCGTCCACCGCGCTCAATGCGCTGGCGAGCGTCCCGAGCGGGTAATTCCCGAGCGCGATTCCATCGCTGTCCGCGCCGGCGAGCGCGACGAGCAGCGCGCTCACGCGCGGCTGGTGGACGCCCTTGTCGTCCAGCCAGAGCAGTTGATCGTTGAACGTCGAGTACAGGTGCTTGACGTGCTTCCATTCGTCCGCCGTGAGCGGTGCGGGCGGTTTGGCCGCGAGCCGCGCGTCGAGCGCGCTCTTGATAGCCGCCGCGGGCACGCCCATCACCTGATCCGAGGCCGTCGGCTGCCAATTGCGGCTCACGTCGCCGCCGGCCTCGTGTCGCGACTTGCACGCCGCGACCGCCATGGTCGCGGCGATGGTTCCTCCGAGCATGAGCCGCATCCGGCTCCGTGAATTCAGCATTGGGCTTACCTCTCGTGATGCCCCCCGGTAAACAGAAAGGCGAAATGCGGGCCAACTCGGCCGAGGGCGCTATGGAGCCGACCGCGACCGGGACGCCCGTGAAGATTCCGAAACGGTTTCGGTCCCGGGGTGTCACCGCGGCCGTGGCTTTGCCAGATTCCGGCGCAATGACAACACTCGCGTTTGCTCTCCTGATCGCGGTCGGCTCGTTTGCCGCCGGCCTGCTGGGAGCGCTCACCGGACTCGGCGGTGGCATCATCGTCGTACCGATGCTGACGCTCCTCTTTCATGTACACATCCACTACGCGGTTGGTGCATCGCTCGTCTCGGTGATCGCGACCTCATCCGGCGCGGCCGCGGCGTACGTCCGCGAAGGGTACACGAACGTCCGGGTCGGTATTCTGCTCGAGGTGGCGACGACCACCGGCGCGATCGTCGGTGCCGTGCTCGCCGCGATCGTGCCGACGAGCGCCCTGGCGATCCTGTTCGGAGTCGTGCTCCTCTTCACCGCCTATCGACAGATGCTGCCGAGGCCGGAGCACGCCGTCCTGACGACCCCGCACAAATGGTCGGTGCGATTCCGACTCGACTCCACGTATCCCACGCCCGAGGGCTTGCAGCATTACTCGGTCGACCGCGTGCCACAGGGCTTCGTCATCATGTGGTTCGCCGGCATTCTCTCCGCGCTGCTCGGCATCGGCTCCGGGCTCGTGAAGGTGCTGGCGATGGATCAGATGATGCGCCTGCCGTTCAAGGTCTCGACGACCACGAGCAACTTCATGATCGGCGTGACCGCGGCCGCGAGCGCCGGCGTGTACCTGCACAGCGGCTGGATCGACCCGACGATCGCCTTCCCCGTCATGCTCGGCGTCCTTGGCGGCGCGCTGCTCGGCGCACGCATCCTCGGCACGGCGGACACGAAGCTCCTGCGGCAGCTGTTCACGGCGGTCGTGGTCGTGATGGCGCTCGAGATGTTGTACAAGGGCGTAACGGGGGGCATATGAGCGAATCAGGGAATCCGCAGCCGCGCTGGAGCGACCAGGAGATCGATCAGGTCATCGGGCGGCTGCTGCAGATCGGCGTGCTGCTCGCGGCCGTGGTGGTGCTCGTCGGGGGCGTGCTGCTGCTCAAGCAACACGGGGGAACTTCCGTGAGCTTTGCCACGTTCAGGGGAGAGCCGGACACCCTGAGCTCGCTGATGGGGGTCTGGCGCGGCGTGCTGGCGCTGAACAGCCGGGCCATCGTGCAGTTCGGCCTCCTGCTGCTCATCGCGACGCCGATCGCGCGGGTGGCGCTCACGCTCGGCGCGTTCGTGATCCTGCGCGACAAAACGTACGTCGTCGTCACGACAATAGTATTAGTACTATTGCTTTACGGAATCCTCTACGGAAAGGCATGAAACGCCACCACGCCGTCGTCCGCGTCACCCACTGGGTGAATGCCGTCGCGCTCACGATCATGGTCGGGAGCGGGCTGCGCATCTTCGACGCCTATCCGGCGTTCGCGCGGCGCGGCGAGTCGTTCTGCTGCTATCCGTTCGCCGGCCGGGCGATCCCCGCCAAGCTCACGTTCGGCGGCTGGCTGGCCGGCGCGCGGAACTGGCACTTCGCCATGATGTGGGTGCTGGCCGTGAACGGGCTCGTGTACCTCGGCTTCATCTACCTGCACGGCGAGTGGCGCGACCTCGTGCCGCGCCGCGGCGTGCTCCGCGATTCGTGGGAGATGGTTCGCTTCTACGTCGCGGCGCGCAAGGACCATCCGCGCCAGGGCAAGCACAACGCGCTGCAGCGCATGGCGTATTTCGCGATGCCGCTGGTCGGCGTCATGGCGGTCGTCACCGGCGTCGCGATCTGGAAGCCCGTCGAGCTGGCCCCGCTCACCAACCTGCTCGGCGGCTACGTGTGGGCGCGCTACTGGCACTTTCTCGCCATGCTGCTGCTCGTCGTGCTGACGCTCGGCCACATCTTCATGGTCTTCACGGTCGATCCGTACTCGATCCCGTCGATGATCACGGGGCGCTACCGCGAGGATCTCTCGCCGGAAGCGCGCAACGCGCGGCCGCTCGTCCATCTCCTGCCGCCGTCCCGCAAGTCGGTGCACGCGCCGGAGCCGGCCGCGGTCGTCGCTCCCCCCACGCTCCCGAGGAATCATGACACCGCCGTCCGACGCTGAGCGTCCGCGCCTCGTGCGCGGCCACGCCGCCGAGCGCCTGGGACTGGACCGGCGGCGCTTTCTCGCCGCGAGCGGCGGCGTGCTCGGCGCACTGCTCCTCGCCGCGTGCGACTCCGAGGGACCGAAAGCCGCGCAATCGCTGCTGAAGTTCGCCGAGGCCAGGAACGAGACGCTCGAGCGCGCGCTGCTCCGCCACACGTCGATGGATGCACCGCCCGCGGGCGCGAAGATCGCCGGCCAGCACTTCCCGGCGTACTACGTGTCCGACAGCGTCCCGGTCTGGGACGAGGCCGTGCGCGGCGCGTGGCGGCTGCAAGTCGGTGGAATGGTCAAGCGTCCGCTCTCACTGTCGCTCGCAGACCTCGCCGCGCTCCCCCGCGTCGGCTACAAGCTCGATCACTACTGTGTCGAAGGATGGACCGCCGTCGCGACCCGCACGGGGGTTCGGCTCTCCGAGATCGCCCGACTGGCCGGCGTGCAGCCGGGCGCGCACTACGTGGATTTCGAGTCGTTCGACGCCGGCTACCACGAGAGCTGGGACATCGAGAGCGCGACGCACCCGCAGACGCTCGTGGTCTACGCACAGGATGGGCACTACCTCAACCCGTCGTGGGGCGCGCCGGCGCGCATCTACTCGCCGGTGAAGCTCGGCTACAAGAACACCAAGTATCTGACGCGCATCATGTTTCTCCCCGCGCGCACCGGCGGCTACTGGAGCGATCGCGGCTACGAGTGGTACGGCGGGGTCTAGCCCACGCTCGCGCCTGCCGCCAGAACACCCGATTTTCGGCAAAACGAAACCGGAATCGAAGCGCAAACATATGGGCAGCCGTGCTTTGCTGCTAACTTACGTGGATGCAGCAATTCCAGGAGTGGCTCGCAAAACGTGACTGGGATGAAGGCGCCACGCTCATGGTGTTCGGCGCACTCATCGGATTCGTCAGCGGGCTCGCGGTCGTCGGCTTCTACGGCTTGATCGACCTCTCGAACCTCGCGTTCATCCGATTTCCGGAATCGAAGCTCCCGCGCGTTGGCGCGGCGTTCTACCTGCCGCTCCTCACGGCGTTCGGACTCTGGGCGGCCTGGTTCGTCGTCCATCGCAGCCGCATTCCTGAAGGCCAGAACGTGCCGGACGTCCAGCTCGCCGTCGCCAAACGCGACGGCGTGATTCGCTCGCGGCCGGTCGTGCTGCGCACCATCGCCTCCGCGCTCACCCTCGGCTCCGGCGGATCGGCCGGAAGCGAAGGACCGGTCGCGGTGCTCGGCGCATGGCTCGGCTCATCCAGCGCGCGGCGACTGCGATTCCAGGCTCGTCATACAAAAATCCTCGTCGGCTGCGGCGCCGCGGCAGGCATCGCGGCGGCGTTCAACGCGCCGTTCGCCGGCGCGTTCTTCGCGCTCGAGGAGGTGCTCGGCTCGTTCTCCGTCGGCGCGTTCAGTCCCGTCGTCATCGCGAGCGTCGTCGGCGCGCTCACCGTGCGGCCGTTCTTCGGCGGACATCCGATCTTCACCTCGCGCATCACCGCGAGCACGCGCCCGGTCGAGATCCTGATGTACCCGATTCTCGGGCTCGCCTGCGGCTTCGTGTCCGCCCTCTATTCACGGTGGTACCTCAAGGCGGTCGACCTCGGGAAGCGCACGCCCGGCCCACGCTGGCTCTCGCCGGTGATCGGCGGCATCAGCGTCGGATTGATCGTGCTGATGTCGCGCGGCCTGCTCGCCGGCAACGGCCACCTCGCCATCCCGGAGCCGATCTTCGGCGGCATGGCGTGGTACGCGCTGCTGGCGATCACGCTCGGCAAGATCATCGCGACGGTGATCACGCTCGGCTTCGGCGGCTCGGGCGGCGTGTTCACGCCGACATTGTTCATCGGCGCCGCACTCGGCGGCGGGCTGGGCGTGCTCGGGCACGAGCTCACGCCGACGCTCGTCCGCGCGCACGCGTGGGCGTTCGTGGGGATGGGCGGCATGGTCGCCGGCGCCACGCGCGCGCCGCTCACGGCGATCTTCATCGGCTTCGAGATGACCGACGACTACACGTACGTCGTGCCGCTGATGATCGTCGGCGTGATCGCCTACGTGACGTCGCGCTGGTTCTCGCGCCACGGACTGTACGACGGTTGGCTCGCCTCGCGCGGCGAGCACCTCTCGCACGGCGTGGATCAGTCGATCATGGATCACACGCACGTGGCCGACGCGATCGATCGCGACGTCAAGCCGGTGCCGGCGAACGCCTCGATCGAGGATCTCATCGCGGCCGCGGCGAGCACCGACCAGGACGTGCTCCCCGTCACCGACGAGGACGGCACGCTGGTCGGGCTCGTGAGCCATCACGCGCTGCGCGACGCGATCATCGTGCGCGACGAGCTCGGGCAGGTCGTGCTCGCCGCGGACCTGGCCGAGCCGATCGACGCCGTGTCGCCACACGACTCGCTGCGGCGCGCCCTCACCGTGATGAATGCGCGCGGCGTGGATGCCCTCCCGATCGTGGAGATGAACGGCACGGGGCCGCAGTTCGTGGGGCTCCTGAGCCGGCGCGACGTGCTCCTCGTCTACGAGCGGACGCTCGCCACCGCCGTGTAGACCGGCGCGTCGGCAATTGTCAAACCGCGTGCGGCGCGACAATGTTGGGCGCATGCGTACCACACTCTTCGCGCTGGCGCTCGGCGCCGCCGCCCTCGTTCCCGCCCGCGCGTCCGCGCAGTGGAAGCAGATCGGGAAAACGTCCAACGGCAATCCCGTGTTCATCTCGCCCCGCAGCCTCAAGACGGTGGACGGGATCGTTCACGTACGCTTGCGCGTGCTGTTCGAGCCGCCGGTGAAGACCCGGCAGGGCACGTGGGTCAGCTCGCAAACCATCGCGATGGTGAACTGCTCGAACTCGCGGATCGCGGCCAAGGAGAACACGTACTACGCGGACGCGCGCGGATCGAAGGTCGTGGAGCGCACCGTGAACAAGATTCCGGGCTACGGTCCGGCGCTCGAGGGCACGATGGCGTACGTCGCCGTCGAGTACCTCTGCAAGAAGAAGTAGCGCCGCCCGCTCACGCGGTGCGCTTCACCTCGAAGCAGCACCGGTTGCCGTCGGCGTGCTCGCAGCACTCGCGCACCTCGGCGCCCGTCACGCCGGCGACCAGCTCCTCGATCGCCGAGCACGTGCGCGGCTCGACGCGCACCGCATCCGACAGCGGACAGGCGTAGCCGCGCAGCTTCCAGCCGCCGGCGATCCGTTCGACGTCGAGCTCCGCGCCCAGCGAGGACAGGAGCTCCGCCGCCGCGCGCACGCGCGCCTCGAGCTGCTTGCTGTCGCTCTCCTCGGTGGCGGCCTGCTGATCGGCTAGCCGCCGCCCAACGTCGCGCAGCACGCCGTCGAGCTCGCGCTTGGAGAGCCGGTCGCCGAGCGACTCGAGCAGCGCGCGCAGCACGGGCGCATACGCGGCCGAGAGCAGCGGCTCGGCGGATTCGGGCACCGCGTACATCGTGGCCGGCTTCCCGACGGTCCCGGAGTGCCGGATTCTCGACTGATGCACCAGGCCTTCGCGCTCGAGCGCCTGCAGTTGAGCGCGGACGGCGTTGTCGGTGACGCCGAGCTCGGTCGCGAGCTCCTCGACACTCCGCTCCTGCCGCCGCAGCAGCGCGATGATCCGACCTCGGACCGGTCCCCCAACGGACGATTCCCACCAGCGCATGTACCCTCCAGGCCTGACTGAAAAGTATAGCTCGGTTTGAATAAGTCAAATTTTTTATTGACAAAATCCAGGCAGCCTCCTAGTGTCGTACCCACGGCGGGCGGGGCCGTCCCCGCCGTGCAGCACTCAGTCACGACCGCACACATCTCATTTCGAGGGAGGCAGCATGTTGACCAGAGGTCTCAGCCGCACCATCGCAGCCGCCGCATTCGCCACCACGATCGTGGCTGTTCCCGCGATCGCCCAGCAGCAGAGCGGCGCCGCGAAACTCAATGACCCGACGATCGTCGCGATCTTCGACGCGGCGAACACGTGGGACATCCAGACCGGGCGGCTCGCGATGAAGAAGGGCTCGACCAAGGAGGTGCGCGACTTCGGCGCGATGCTCGCGCACGATCACACGGCGGTCCGCCAGAAGGGCCGCGATCTCGCCAAGAAGCTCGGCGTCACGCCGACGCCGCCGAAGGATTTCGCGATGGCCAAGGACCACGCCGCCGCGATGAAGAAGCTCGAGTCGCTCAGCGGCGCGGCGTTCGACAGGGCATTCCTGCAGCACGAGATCGACTACCACCAGGCGGTGATCGACGCGGTGACGAACACGCTGCTCCCCGCGCTGCAGAATCAGGACGTGAAGACGCTCGTCACGCAGGTCGCGCCCGCGTTCGCGGCGCACCGCGACGCGGCGAAGAACCTACTGGGCAAGATCTCGTAAGCGATTCTCGAGCGCGACCATCGCGTACGTATCGAGCTCGCAATACTCCAGAAGAGCGTCGCGAATCTCGCGGCGCTCTTCCGCGCTCATGCCCGGCTCGAACATGAGGCGCGTGAGCTGCACCTGCGCGGTCTGTCCTTCCGCGATCGGCATGCCCTCGTAGCTGAGCTCCGGCACCAGTACGGGGAGCACCTTCTTGAGGCTGAACGAGCCGCCGAACGCGGGATGATACACGTGCTCGCGCACGATCGGCAGCAGGTCGACGATCGCGTCGGCGATCGCGTTCAGCTCGGCCGCGTGCTCGGGCACCGCGCGCGCCACGAGCCGGATGCACTCCTTCTCGAACGGCGAGTAGTACGCCGTCACGGTGCGCGCGCCGCGGCAGGCGTCGAGGATCGCGTGCGCCGCCTCCGCGCGCGGATCGCCGTCGCCGTCGTAGAGCCAGGCGCGATGCGCCGTCGACCCGTCGGCGTGCACGACGTGCGCGCTCAGCTGCACCGGGATCTGATCGTACGGGTGACAGCCGTTCCAGCGCGGGACCGCGAGCTGCACCGTCTCGAAGTCGATGTGCGCGACCGGACGATCGACCAGCGCGAGCGCGTCCACGAGCGATTCGCGCTCGACGATCATCGCGCCCTGGCGCACCGCCCGCCGCTGGCGCGCGGCGACGGCGCTCAACTTCACCGACTCCGGCAAGTCGTGGATCGTGTTCCAGCCGGACGCGATGTACGACTCGGCCTTGGTCGGTCCGATCCGGTAGAGTGTCGTGACGTGGTGCTCCGGACGCGGCGGCCAGCAGCGCGCCCTGAACGGGCACTCGCTCGGCTTGGCGCAGTGCGCGCCGGTGGCCACGGCAGGCGGCTCGTCGCGCTCGAGCACGCGGTGCTGCTCGCCGATCTCGCGATCGAGATCGTCCAGTCGCGCGCGGACCGCCTCGGTGGCGTCCTCGCGCACGAACAGGTTTGAGAGATCTGGAAACTCGCACGCGCGGTTCAGGTGCATGATCTCGTACCGCACCACGGGCACACCGCACTTCCGCAGCACGCACGCCTGCACCGCGATGTCCGGTACGTGCTCCGCCTCGCTCACCGACGTGGTGGCCTTCACCTCGATCAGCACCCACCCATCGTCCACGCGCTCGAGGATGTCCGTGTAGACCGTCGTGTCCGCCGCCGAGAACGCGCCCTCGTAGATGGCGGGAATGTTCGGTGTGGCGAGCGCGCCGCGCGTTTCCGCGATCAGCGCGGCGAGCGACCGATTTCCCCGCTCGACCAGATGTCCGCCCGGCACGTAGCTCCGCGCGAGCTGCCCCACCTCGGCGCCCTCGCGCATGCGGTACTGCATGATGAGCGACTCGCGGAGCTCCTCCGCGGCGCGATCGTGCACCTGCCACCACAGGCGCTTGTGGCACTGGAGTCCGGCGAGGACGGTTTTCTTCGAGAGTGTCGGCATCGGGCGGCAAACGTACGAATCCGACCGACGGCCTGCCACCGGTTATCCCGACTTCCGGATCGCACCGGATATTGCTATCTCTTCTTCGGTGTTTATTCGGGTAGCAGACATGAAGAAGATCTGGCTCACGACCGACGGGCAGCCGCTCGATTCCGTTCTCGGGGTCTTCACCAGCGAGGCAGGTGCCGCGCGCTATCGCGATCAGCTCGTGGAACGCTACGCGCTCGGCCGCAATCTCAGCTTGTACGGAAAGCCGCTCGCCGAGGATGCCGGCGCGTGGCAGCTCGGGCTGGGGCCGACGGTGGTGGAGCGCGCCGTGGACGACAGCATCGAGTTTCTCCGCGGCGCATGGGTCGTGAGGGTCGATGAAACCTGTCGGATGGTGGCGTGCGAGTTCAGCACGAAACTCCGACCGAGCCAGCCGCCGTCGACCTATCGCACGGGCATGCACCGCATTTGTCAGGCTCACGGCGCCACGCCGCACGCGGCACTCGATGCCGCGCGCAAAGCGATGATCGCTCACCTCGGCCGCGCGCGCACCTGACGCGCGCGGCCGGGCGCGTCATCCGCGCGGCGAGGGAAGGCTGACGAGCACCGCCGTGTCGAGCAGCACGATCACCGCGAACGTGAGCTCCGCGGTCGCGGAGCGGCGTATCGCGACCGCCGCCGGCTCGGTGCCGAGGATCGGCCGCTGCCGGCGCCAATTCCATGCGCCGAGCCCGAACACGAACGCGACGAACACGAGCTTCACGATCAGCGTGTAGCCGTACGGCGTCGTCCACAGCGCCGACAGATGGTGCAGGTGGCGCCAGGCCGTGATCAGTCCGAACAAGACCACGACGGCGCCCATCGTCAGCGCGAGCGGCGAGAATCCGTTCACCATTTCCGCCGCGATCGCGCCGCGGCGTTCGCGCGTTTGCTCATTCTTCAGCAGCGCCGACAGCCCCGCCGTGACGAGCACGAAGAGCGTGCCGATCCACAATCCCGCGGCGAGCGAGTGGATCGGGTTCACGAGCTGCGCCCACCGGCCGAGCAGCGCGACGCGGAGCGCACCCACCACGACGCCGATCGCGGCGAGCACCCACCCGCCGCCGACCTGCGCGATGCCGAGCGCGAACCCGAACAGGGCGATGATGAGGAAGCCGACCTGCATGATCGTCGCCGGATCGGTGGTGATGAGCGCGTCGATCGACGTGTGGCGGCGCGCGGCGAGGTTGGGCAGCTCCCAGGCGGCGAGCGCGAGGGCGATGATCGCACCGATCAAGCCGATGATCGCCGCACGTCGCGCGGCATCGTCGTAGAACGGGCGGTCAGTTTCGATTTCGCGTCCCTTGAGCGCGAAGAACCGAAAGCCCACGGCGCCGGCCGTGAGGAACAGCGCGAGAAATCCGAGCAGCTCGCGCGGCGGATCCGCCCAGTCGAGGAGAGGTCGTGCCTGCATTCCGCTGTGTCTCCGGATGAGATCGTGGATGTCGTGGCAGGGAACGTTCCCACTATGTTCCGGTCATGCGAAAGACTATGCGGATTCTACAGATGATTGCCCGCCTTCTGGGAGTGGTCCAGATCGTGGTCGGCGTGGCGATCTGGATCCGGGGCGCGAGCCAGGGCGTCGTCGCGTTCCACGCCGCGGCCGGGTCCCTGTTCGTGCTGGCGCTGTGGATCATCGGCGTGATCGCGCTCTTCGCGCTGCCGCGCCGCGGGCTGGCGCTCTTCACGCTGCTCTGGGGCGGACTCGTGCTCTGGTTCGGCATGGCGCAAACGACGCTGCTCGTCGGGAGTGCGCACTGGGCGATCCGAGTGGCGCACCTGCTCGTGGGCCTCGCGGCCATGGGCCTCGCCGAAGCGCTGGGCGGCGCGACCCGACGTCACTGGGCGGCGACGCACGAGAGCTAGCTGGTC
>DASZUN010000134.1:0-63979 GCA_035547615.1 Gemmatimonadaceae bacterium
GTTACGTTCGACACCCGTGCAGGGTTGGACTTGTATGCCCGTGGCCGGTGGCGTAGGCTACACGGCCCATGCTCGCATCGCTTTGCGTCTTCTGCGGCTCGTCGTCGGGCGATTCACCCGTGTTCGTGGAAGCGGCACGGGCGTTCGGACGCGAGCTCGCGCGGCGGAAGATCCGCTTGGTGTATGGAGGCGCAAGCGTCGGCATCATGGGCGCGCTCGCGGACAGCGTGCTCGCCGACGGCGGATCGGTCGTCGGAGTGATTCCGCACGCGCTGATCAAACGGGAGATCGCGCACCGTGGCCTCACCGAGCTGCACGAAGTCACGACGATGCATCAGCGCAAGGCGCTCATGGCCGAGCTCGCCGACGCGTTCGTCGCACTGCCCGGAGGGCTGGGCACACTCGAGGAGCTGTTCGAGATCTGGACCTGGGGGATGCTCGGCATCCACAACAAGCCGTATGGCCTGCTCGAGGTCAACGGGTTCTTCGATCCGCTGATCGCGTTCCTCGATCACGCGCGCGATCACGGTTTCATCCGCGACGAGCAGCGCCAGCGGCTCATCGTCGAAAGTGACGCGAGCCGGCTCCTCGATGCACTGAAGAACCGGCTCGCGTAGTCGGACCTCCGGGCGCGCTATTCCTTGCTGAACGCGAACTGGAATGGCATCTGCGTCAATTGCTTGACCGCCTTTCCTCCCACGCGCGCGGGATAGAAGCGCATGTTGGGCAGCGCCGACTGGACCGCGGCGCTGAACCGGGCGTCGGTCGATTTGAGAACCTTGAACGTGCGCATGTCCGCGTGCCCCGTCGTGTCGACGGTGAACTGCGCGAGCACTTCGCCCTCGACGTGGGCGTTCCGCAAATCAGGCGGGTATTTCGGCGCGACGTTGCCCGAGTACGGCTGCACCTGGTGCTCGACCTGAAACTCGAAGAAGGTCTGATTGTCGTCCACGTGCGTGGGCGCGATCCCGGCACGCTGCATCCGCACGCCCGCGGGCGCGCGCTGCGCCGCCGCCGCCGGCGCGTCAGGCCGGAGCGGCGTGCCGAGCGCGGTCTTCGCGAGCGAAAACTCGAACGGCATCTGCACCAGTTGCTTCACCGGCCGGTTGCCGACCAGCGCGGGCTCGAACTTCATGGTCGCGAGCGACTGGCGCACCGCGGCGGTGAACAGGTCGTGCGTCGACTTGAGCACCTTGAAGGTCCGCATGTCCACCGTGCTGTCCGGATCGACGACGAACTGCGCGAGCACCTCGCCTTCGATGTTGGCCGAGCGAAGGAGGTCCGGATATCGCGGCGCCGTGCTGCCGGGCACCGGCCGCGCGGTCTGCTCGACCTGGAACTCGAAGTACGTCTGGTTCGACGCCATCGCCGTGGCCTTCGCCTTGGGTCCCGGCGCGGTCGGCGTCTCCGTCTGCAGCGAGCAGGCGAGCGCCAGCGCGCCGGCCGCGACGCACATGCCGCCGATCATCGTCGCGCGGACGAGTCGATGCGTGGAACGTTGCATGGCCGTGATCCTCCGTTCGAGTTGACTCGTGGGTTCGGAGAGCATGGGCGCGAACAGCGTCGGCGCGAGTCCGCGGCGCTGCGCGATCGTGAGCATCAACAGGCCGTAGCGCTCCGGCGCCGGATGCGCGCGCAACACGCGGGCGTCGCAATCGAGCTCGATCGCGAGCCGCAGCCGCCGCACGCTGTACCAGAGGGCCACGTTCCACGGCATGAGCGCCGCGGCCAGCGCCGCGACGAAGAGCAGATGCGGATCGCGCGCGCTCCGGTGCTCCTCCTCGTGCCTCAGCACCATCGCGCGGAGCGGCGCGTCGAGCGCCAGCGTCCACTCGGGGAGCACCACGTCCATCGCGTGCAGCCCGATGACCGCCGGCCCGACGTTGCTCGAGATCTTGACGGGGGAGCCGTCGACGTCGCGCGTCGGCCACGCACGGCGCGACCGCCGCAGCGCGATCATTCCCATGACGAGTCTCGCAACGAGCACGCACGAGAGCGCGACCCACGCCACGAGCAGCCCGCGGTCCACGAACGTGGTTACCGTCGCGCGCAGCGATTGATCCGCGACGACGCGCATTGGTTGCACGGTCAGGGTGAAGGGCAGGAGCGCGGCCGGCGTCGTCGGCCGCGGCAGCAACCGGCCCACCACGTCGAGCAGCGGCCAGGCAATCATCGCGACCACCGCGCCGAACCAGACGAAGCGCCGCGTCCAGCCGCGCGCTTCCGCGACGCGGTCGATCGCCAACGCGGCGACGGTGACCAGTGCTCCGACGAGCGCCGCGTACGACATCCATGATGCGATCATCGACGTCCTCCTTTCTTCGGCGATCCCGATGGCGCGGGCGGCGCTTTCGGCGGCGCCGCGAGCAGCTTGTGGAGGCGGTGGAGGTCGTCCGCCGAGAGCGACTCGTCTTCCACGAGCTGCGCGATCAACTGCTCGGGCGAGCCGTGGAACAGCTTCTCGACGAGGCGCGCGAGGGCGCTCCGCCGGGCGGCGCGCCGCGCCACCTTCGGGTAGTAGCGATGCGCCTTGCCCTCGGCGACGTGCGACACGAGCTCCTTCGCCTCGAGGTTGCGCAGGATCGTGAGCACGGTGGTGTATGCGAGGTCCGCGGGCAGCCGGTCGCGCACCTCGGCCACCGTCCCGTTGCCCAGATCCCAGAGCACGCCCATCACGTCGAGCTCCCGATCGCCCAGCACAAAATCGTCCATGGACCCTGGCCTTTCTACTAAGATGGTAGTAGAATACGCGCCATTCGCGCCCCTGTCAACTATGAGCATAGCAGATCGCGCCGGTCGACCCGCCCGCCTCGCTGCCGCCCTCGGGCTCGGCCTCGGTCTCGCCCTCGGCATCGCCGCCGCCCCGCTCCACGGCCAATCGCCGGATGCGCTTCGACTGAAGGCGCTGGTCGAAGGGCTCACCGTCACGCCGCGCGTGCTCTTCGTGACGCTCCGGCCCGGCGATGAGAACTTGCCGCTCATCACCTGGCTCTCGCGCGGACATCACGTGCAGACCGGCGTCCTCGCGCTCACCCGCGGTGAATCCTCCCCCAACTACGCTGGAATGGAGACCGGCGTCGCGCTCGGGGCGATCCACGTGCAGGAAGCGCTCGCCGCGCGGCGCGTCGATGGCGCGGAACAGTTCTTCACGCGCGACTATGACTTCGGCTACGCGCGCGACACCGTCGACGTGTTCAAGCAGTGGAATCGCGATTCGCTCGTCGCCGACGTCGTGACCGTGATCCGGTCGTTCCGTCCTCACGTGATCGTCGCCGAGTATGCGCCAGGCACCGCGGCGCTCGACCCCGAGCTCGCGGCGCTCGCCTCAGTCGTGCGCGAGGCGTTCGATGCGGCCAACGACGCGCGTCGCTTTCCGTTCGGGCAGTTCGGCCCGGGGTGGCGGCCCGCCAAGCTCTATCGCTATGGCAGCGGCCTCCGGATCGCGACCGATCAGTATGATCCCGCACTCGGCGGATCGTACGCCGATCTCTCGGTCGATGCGCGCGCGCAGTATCGCACGCGCGGGCTGGCGAACATCTCGCCGCCGCTCCGCACCGCGATTGATCTCGCGCTGCTCGAGCCCGCGCGACCCGATACCGCGCCCGCCGAGCGCTCGATCTTCGACGGCGTCGACACCACGTTCATGCGGCTCGGGGCGTACGCGCCGCTATCGGTCGTGAACGCGCTCCCCGCCATGGCCGCCTACGCCGATTCAGCCCGACGGGCGTTCGACGCGCGAGACCTGTCCGCCACCGTCGCGCCGCTCGCGCGGTTCGCGCAGCTCGCGACGAGCGTGCGCGGCGAGTTGGCGTGGTGCAAGCACGCCGCGCTCAGCGCGCAGCCGCTCGTCGTTCCCGGACGCTCGTGCAGCCTCAACACGCTCGATCTGGACGCGGCGATCGATCGTATTCGCCAGCGCGCGACGACTGCGCTGCTCGCGGCGGCCGGTGTCACGATCGATGCGACGGCGGATCGCGAGCTTGTCGCGCGCTCCGACACCGGCGTGGTCATGGTCACGATCGCGAATCACGGCACCCGACCCGTCAGCGTTCGCGACGTGTCGGTGTGGGGGAGCATGGCGCGCGACTCCGCCCCGCGGGTCATTCCTCCCGATAGCACCGCGCACGTGTTCCGCGCGGTGAGCGATCTCGCGAGTCCGCATCCGTGGTGGATCCAGAATCGCTCCGAGGGCCGCTTTCCCGATTTCCCCTCCGCCGCCGACGGGCTCGATCGCGACATGATCATCCCGTCGAACCTCCGGGTGCCGGCGATCGCCGTGCCGGAGAACATTCGCCGTACGAGCGACGCGACGGTGACGCTCACCATCGATAGTGCCACGGTGTCGACGAGCCTTGGCCCGATCGTGTTCCCCTATGCGGACCCGGTCGTCGGCGTGCAGCGCCGCGGCATCGCTGGCGTTCCCGACGTGTCGCTCCGGTTCGAGCGCGGTCTGCAATGGATCCCCGAGCACGCGGTGGTCAAGCGCAATCTCCGGCTGTTCGTGAGCTCGGCGTCGGATCACGAGCGCTCGTTCGTCCCCAAGCCGTTCGTGCCCGAGGGCGTGACGCTCGATTCCGCGCCGAAGCTCGTGTCGCTCGCGCCACACGAAGCGCGGGACATGGCGGTGCGGATGCGCGCGCGGATGGATGCCACCGTGCGGCGCGACTTCGGCCTGGCGGGCGTCGTCAGCCCCAGTGTGGCGTACATCAGCGGCATTCGAACGATCCAGTATCCGTATCTGTCGCCGATCCGTCTCGAGGGCAGCTCCGGATTCTGGCTGCAAGCCGTCGACGTGCGCGTGCCGCCCGGGGTGGTGGTCGGCTACGTCGGGCTCAACGACGACGTCGCCTCGGCGCTCGAGGACATCGGCGTGCCGCTCGCGATCATCAAGCCCGACGATCTGCTCTACGCCGATCTCTCCAAGGTCAACACGCTGCTCTTCGGCCCGCGCGCGTTCGAGATGCACCCGCAGCTGTTCGCCCAGAGCGGGCGCATTCTCGACTTTGCCCGCGGCGGGGGCACCGTCGTCGTCATGCGCGGTGAATACGCGACCGTGCAATCGCGCGTGCTGCCGTATCCGGCGACGACGACGCGTCCCGTGCCGACGCACGTCACCCAACCCGATGCCGCGGTGAGCGTGTTGTCGCCCCGGTCGCGCCTGCTGTCGTGGCCGAACGCGATCGGCGCCGCGGACTGGAAGGGATGGGTGAGCGGGCGCGCGCTGTTCGTGCCGACCACCGTCGACCCGCACTACACGCGCGTCATCGGGCTCGCCGATCCGGGCGTATCACCGAATAATAATTCAATTTTGTATACGAAGTTCGGCCAGGGGGCGTTCGTGTACACCGCGCTCACGCTCGAGCAGCAGATCGACGGCGGGGTGCCGGGGGCGCTTCGGCTGCTCGTGAATCTCCTCAGCGCGGGGCAGGCCGAGCGCACGGCGGCGGCCGCCGGGCGATGAACGCGGTCAGTCCTGCTGTGCGAGCACGCTGACGCGGTAGCGGATGACCAGCGGGCCGTCCTCGCCCGGACGCGTCTCGGGGAAGAGGGCGATCTGCCACCCGCGCTCGAGCGGAATGTGCACGCCGCGCGACGGCAGCTCCTGAAGCAGATTCCCCTGCGCCGCGATCTCGCCGACCGGCAATCGCGCGAGCGCCGAATCGGCGGCGGCGCCGTAGATCTTCGGCAGCGTCGCGCGCACGAAGCGCTCGAACTTTTCCGGAATGCGCGTGCGCGTGAGCGGCGTGTCGAAGTAGAGCGTAACGAGGCTGTCGCTGCGCTCCGCCGTGATGCCGTCGCCGAACGACGTCTGGCCCGGAGCAATCACCGGTGCGAGTGGCGCCGCGGGGCGCGGCTGAACGTCGCCCTCCTGCTTCACGCTCACCGGGGCCGCCGTCGTGTCCGTCGCGCTCTTCATCGCAACGACTTCAGCTGCCTGCGCGGTGTGCGTCGCGCCTTTTCCGCGTCCGCGGAGCGCCATCGCGCCGAGCGCACCGACCACCACCACGGAGAGGAACGCTGCCGACACGGCGCTGCCGCGCAACAGCAGCCGCTTGCGCTTCGCCTGTGCGGCGAGGCGCGCCTCGTGGCGGCAATGCAGGCACACCGTCGTCCCGGGACGACGCTCGTGCGTGCATACGATTGTGGTCTCTGGCTGATCGGGCACAGCCTCTCTCCGGCGCGGCTACGCCTACAGTGACGAGTTACCCGACACGGCGCAACCTCCATCCCCACATCTGGTTGATTCGCGCGAGCCCCTCGAGTCCGCCTGCGGGTGTATGATTCACGGGCACGGCACACTTCTGACTCCAAAGGGCGGCATGACCGAGACTACTTCGCAGAACCTCACCGACCAGGGCGACGGCGCCCCGGGCTTCGCCGCGCTGGGGCTGGTCCCGGAGCTCGTCGCCGCGGTCGCCGCTCTCGGCTATGAGGAGCCGACCGACATCCAGCGCGAGGCGATCCCGCCGCTGCTCGCCGGCCGGGACCTCCTCGGCCAGGCAGCGACCGGGACGGGAAAGACGGCGGCGTTCGCGCTCCCGCTGCTCCAGCGCATCGGCGAATCGCGTGACGATGATGAGCGCATCGTGCGCGGCATGATTCTCGTCCCGACGCGCGAGCTCGCGATGCAGGTCGCGGAAGCGGTGCATCGCTACGGCCGGCAATACGGCATCCGCGTGCTGCCGATCTACGGCGGCCAGGCGATGCAGCAGCAGCTCCGGGCGCTCAAGCGCGGCGTGGACGTGGTGGTCGCCACCCCGGGGCGCGCCCTCGATCACATTCGGCGCCGCACGCTCGATCTGGCCGAGGTGCGGACGCTCGTGCTCGACGAGGCGGATGAGATGCTGGACATGGGCTTCGCCGAGGACCTCGAGGCGATCCTCGCCGAGGTGCCGGAGACGCGGCAGACGGCGCTCTTCTCGGCGACCATGGCGCCCGCGATCCGCGCGATCGCGTCGCGGCACCTCCGCGATCCGATCCGCATCACGATCGAGCGCGAGCGCGTCGCGCCGGGCGAGGCGCCGCGCGTCCGCGAGGTGGCGTACATCGTCCAGCGGCGCCACAAGGTCGCGGCGCTCGCGCGCGTGCTCGACATGGAGGCGCCCACGTCCACGATCGTGTTCTGCCGCACGCGCACCGAAGTGGACGAGCTCACCGAGACGCTCGGCGGCCGCGGCTACCGCGCGGAGGCGCTCCACGGCGGCCTGTCGCAGGAGCAGCGCGACCGCGTCATGCGCCGCTTTCGCGACGGCGCGTCCGAGCTGCTCGTCGCGACCGACGTGGCGGCGCGCGGGCTCGACATCGAGCACGTGTCGCACGTCGTGAACTTCGACGTGCCGTCGTCGCCCGACGCGTACGTGCACCGCATCGGACGCACCGGTCGCGCCGGGCGCGAGGGCGTGGCGATCACGCTTGCCGAGGCGCGCGAGCATCGCCTGCTGCGCAACGTCGAGCACCTGACCAAGCGCAAGATCTCGATCGAAGCCGTGCCCACGGTGTTCGATCTCCGCGCGCGGCGCATCGAGCTGACGCGTGCCTCGCTCGAGGAGATTCTCACCGGCGGGGATCTCGACGCCTATCGCGGCGTGGTGGAATCGCTCGCCGACGAATACGACGTGCTCGACGTGGCCGCGGCCGCGGTGAAGATGGCCGACCAGTCCAGCGACGGCGGCGCGAGCGAGGATGAGGAGATTCCGAACGAGGCGTTGCCGCGCCGTGAAGGACGCGAGCACCGCGAGCTGCGATCGGGCCGCGGCGGCGCGCGCGACGGGCGCAGCGAACGAGCCCCGCGCGCGCGGCGCGACCGCGGCGGGCGTGACGATGGCGGCCACGGCGATGTCGTGCGGTTGTTCGTCGGGCTGGGCAGGAAAGCCGGCGTGCGACCGGGCGATCTCGTCGGTGCGATCGCGAACGAAGCTGGCGTCGACTCGCGCGACATCGGCGCGATCGACATCGCCGACCGGTTCTCGATCGTCGAGGTGCCGGGCGACTCCGCCGATCACATCATCCGCGTGCTGCGCGGGACGACGATCCGCGGCAAGCGCGTCCTCGCCCGCCGCGATCGGGCGGGCGAGTAGCGCGCGGGTGCCTACGGCCGCGCGATCGCTTCGGTGCGCGCGCGGCCGTCGAGCTTCTCCGTCGGCTTCACCTTCGCCACGGCGGCGAGCGTCGGCGCCATGTCGGCGACGAGCGCGTGCTGGGCGTAGTGACCCGGCTTGAACCACGGCCCGTAGTAGATCTCCGGCACGTGCGCGTCGTAGTCGTTCGGGCTGCCGTGCGTCGCCGTGCGCACGTTGGCGTAGTAGGCGTAGGGCGCGATCGAGACGACGAGATCGGCGGGGTAGTCGCTCGGGATCATGTGCACCCAGCGCCGCGCGACGGCATCGCGCACCGTGTCCGCACGCGCGAGATCGGCCGGCCGGTCGACGCGCGCGATTCCCTTGACCTTGCGCAGCGCGGCGGCCAGCGCGCGCACGATCGAATCGGGCTCGAGGCCCGCCTGCGCCACCGTGTCGCGCGCGACGTGAATGATGCCCTCCTCGAATCGCAGCGCCTGGCGCGGCACGCCGGCCGCCGCGAGGCGATCCTGCGCGGCCCGTATCACCGGCGTGATATCCGGGCGCAGCGCGGTCGTGTGCGTCTCCTCGGCGTGCAGCTCGGGGTAGGGCGCGACGCCGTGGTCCGCCGTGAGCGCGAACACGATGCCCGCCGAGTCGCGCATGCGGTAGAGCGAATCGATCATCTCTCCCACGTACCGGTCCAGACGCAGGATCTGATCGTGCAGCTCGCGGGATTCCGGGCCATACCGGTGGCCGATCGCGTCCGTCGTCGAGAAGGACACGGCGAGAACGTCGGTCTGCGGACCCGTTCCCAGATGCATCGCGTCGACGCCCGCCAGCGCGAGCTGCGCGGTGATCGAGTCCATCTGCGGATACTCGGTGAACGTCCGCGCCGTCTGGGCCGCATCCTCCGGGAAGGCATGAGGAAACGTGTAATCGCGCCCGTTGTTCTCGTTTGGAACGCTGTCGCGTTCGGGATACGCGGACGCGGGCAGCAGCAGATCCCACCGGCGTCCCGCGTAGCTCTGCGGGATGCGACGAGCGTTGAATGTCTGCACCCAGCTCGGCAGCGTGTCGGCGTAGTAGGTGCTCGTGGTGAACCGGCCGTCGCTCGCGTACCAGAACACGTCCTGGTGCGCCCGTCCGAGCGGAAGGATCGCGCCGCGATCCTTGCGTGACACCGACAGGGCGCGCGACCGCGCGTCCTTGATCCGCAGCCAGTCGATCAGCGTCGAGCCGCGGAAGCGATATGGCGATGCGCCCGGTCCGCCGCCGCCGACGAGCGGCGCCTGCGCGTCGGGTACGCCCTGCGCGTTCATCACGATTCCCGTATGCGCGGGGAACCGGCCCGACATCGTCACGGAATGGCCGGGCGCCGTCTCGGTGATCGCGTGGTCCTGATACGCGTTCGTGAACACCGCGCCGCCCCGATACAGCCGTCCGAGCCCTCCCGTGAGCTGCGAGGCGAAGCGTGGAAAATAGTCCGCCCGCATCTGGTCGACCGTGATGAACACGATGAGCGACGGAGTAGTCGGGTTGGGCCCGGCGAGCGTCGTGCGGTTGATCGGCCGGCGCTGTGCGGAGGCGAGCGACGCCAGGGATGCGAGCGCGCTGACGACGAGCCCGGCGCGCCGAAGAACGGTGCGAGTCATTCGAGTCCTGTGGCGGTTTGCTGTCGATCTGAAGTATGAGCGCGCGCCGCGGCCCGAGCCATCCTCGAGTACGTCACGCGTTGCGATGGGCCACTCAGCCGGATAGATAGACACTGGCGACCTGCTTGCACGCTCGCGGAGTGACGAATCAGGCCCCCATGGTGACCGCATGAACGACCGGCTCGTCGAGCTGAAGCGTGGAGATCTCCTGCTCTCGACCGACCGCGCGCGCATCGACCGCGACGCGGTGCTCGTGCTGCTGCTCGCCTCGCATTGGGGCGGCGCGATGACCCGGCCGATCCTCGACCGCGCGATCGAGAATTCCGTCTGCCTCGGCGTGTACGACGGAACGCACCAGCTCGCGTTCGCGCGCGTCGTCACCGATCTCGCCACGTACGGTTATCTCACGGATGTGATCGTCGCCGAGCAGGCGCGTGGTCAGGGCATTGGCTCGTGGCTGGTCGAGACGATCCTCGCGCACCCCGATCTCCGTGGGCTGCGGCGATTCGCGCTCTGGTCGCGCGACGCGGCGGCGCTCTACGCAAAATTCGGCTTCAGCACCGAGATGCCTAAATCCACCTACATGGAGCTTCGCCCCGGGCCGTGACCGCGCGACGCATCGTCGGCTTTCATCAGGACGAGGAACGCCGCTGGGTCGCGGACCTGGAGTGCGGACACACGCAGCACGTCCGGCACGACCCGCCGTGGCAGGTCCGCCCGTGGGTCATCACCGAGGATGGCCGCCGTGGCTTTCTCGGCACTACTTTGAATTGCGTGAAGTGCGAGCGCGGCGAGCCGTGACCGCACGTCGCGCGACCCACCCCTCGTTGATCCCGCAGTTCCATACCGCCACCTGGAGGCATGCATGACCGCGAAGCTCGAGAAGACGATCAAGCGCGAGCTGGAGCTCGACGGCAAGGTCTACACGATCGCCATCTCACCCGAGGGCATCAAAGTCACCGAGAAAGGGCGGCGGAATGGCCCCGAGATGTCCTGGCGTTCGATCGTCACCGGCGATGCGGCGCTCGCGCAGGACCTGAAGACGTCCGTCGACGCGACGCGCGCCGAGTAACGGTGGTCTTGGCGCGCGGCTGCGGGCTTTTCTTCGCGGGGCCGCGCGCTTCAGCGACCTGATCGAACGTGCACTGCGCTGGCGCCTTCTCCGGCCGCCAGCGCAGGAACTTCGTTCCATGGCGGAAGCGGCCGTTCGTGAAATGGTCGTACTCCACCTCCACGACCAGCGTCGGCTCGAGCGCCACCCATTCGCCTGACCGGCTCGTCGACCAGCGGCTCGGTCCGCCCGGCGCGCGGCCGGTGAAACCCGCGCCACCGCCGAGCTTCTCCAGCTTCGGCGTGATGCGCTTCCGCTCCTCGGTCGAAAGGCTCGACGTGAACCCCACGTGGTGCAGCAGCCCCGCATCGTCGTACAGCCCGAGGAGCAGCGAGCCCACGATCTTCGATTTGCTCCCGTAGCGAAAGCCGCCGACCACGCAGTCGGCGGTGCGCTTTCGCTTGATCTTGTCCATCGCCGTGCGCTCGCCGCTGCGATACGTCGCGTCGAGCCGCTTGGCCATCACGCCGTCGGTCCCCGCGCGCCCGGCGAGCCATTGCTTCGCCTGCGCGAGGGCGCGCGTCGCCGGGCTCAGTTGCACGCGCGTCGATTCGCCGAAGTTCTCGGCGGCGAACGCCTCGAGCCGCTCGCGCCGCTCCGCGAGCGGCTTGCTCGTGAGGTCGCGTCCACGCGCATCGACGAGCAGGTCGAACGCGAGCAGCACCGCCGGCGTTTCCGCGGCGAGCTTGCGTACGCGGCTCTGCGCCGGGTGGATGCGCAGCAGCAGCGCGTCGAACGAGAGGCCGCTCGCGGTGGGCACCACGATCTCGCCGTCGAGCACGAATCGCCGGGCCGGCAGCTCCTTCACGGCGGCCGCGATCTCGGGGAAGTACCGCGTCAGCGACTGCCCGGACTTGGAGCGCAGCTCGACGGACGGGCCATCACGAAACGCTAAACAGCGGAAGCCGTCCCACTTGGGCTCGTACTGCCAGTGCGGGCCGGTGGGCAGCGCGGCCACGATGCGTGCCTCCATCGGGGCGTAGCCCGGCGCGATCGGCAGGCTCACGGCGCCTCCGGTCCGTCGCTCCCGTCGCTCGGCTCGTCGGTTTCGCAGGCCGCCACTCGACGGTCGTAGTCGGCGTTCCGCCGGATGCTCCCGGCGGTCGACGGCTCGAGCCGCAGCTCGGTCTGCGCGGTGGGCAGCGGCTCGCCCGCAAGCGACAATTGCGTCATGCGATGCTGGAAGCGCAGGAACTGCACCGGCGCGCGCAGGCTCTCGCGCGGCGCGCGCGAGACCAGCAGCAGTTCCTCGCGAATCGCCCGCGGCAGATGCGTCGCCGTGCGCTTGCGCAGCAGCGCCGTGATGCGCATGCCGTCCCGCGCCATGACCGCACGCTCGATCTCCCCGAGGTACTCGAGAAACCCGCTGAGCGTGCGCGAGCGGCCGCGCCGGGCGCGCTCAGCCACGGGTCAGCACGCCGGAGAGGGAATTCGGCGCCTTCATCCCGCGCGCCCACAGGTCGCCGAGCGCATCGATGCGCGCCGGCACCGTGTCCATCGTGAACGCCCCCGGATCGAGCGCCTCGTTCACCTCGTTCCAGCGCAGCGGCGTGGAGACGGTCGCGCGCGGCTGGGCGCGCACCGAGTACACGCCGGCCACCGTCTTCGCGCGGATGTTCTGCAGAAAGTCGACATACACCGCGCCCTTCGGCCGAGCGTTCACCGACCGCTCCACCGTCGCGATCTTCGGGTTGCGCTCGGCGACGAGAGTCGCGACGAGCTCGGCCAGCATGCGCGCGCCGTCGTTGGGCACATCGGGGCCGAGCGGCAGCACGATGTGCAGTCCCGTCGCGCCCGACGTCTTGGGAACGGCGTGCAGGCCGAGCTCGTCGAGCACGTCCTTCACCGCGTGCGCAACGTCGACCACTCGCGCGAACGGCGCGCGCGGACCCGGATCAAGGTCGATAATCGAGTAGTCGGCGTGCGTGACCGACTGCACGCGCGAGTGCCACGGATCGATCGAGATCGCGCCGAGCTGCACGACGTAGAGCAGCGTGGGCAGATCGCCGCCGATCAAGCGATCCTGCGTGCGCAGCCCCACGTCGGACACGGGTTCGACGCGCACGAGGTCAGGTGATTCCGTTGGCGCGCGCTGCTGGAAGAATCCTTTCGCGCCCACGCCGTTCGGAAAGCGCTTCATCACGAGCGGCCGATCGGCGATCGCGGGAAGAATGCACGGCGCGACGCGGACGTAGTACCGCATCAGATCGCCCTTGGTCTGCCGCGTTTCCGGAAAGAAGATCTTGTCGAGGTTCGAGACTTCCAGCCGACCCTGCGGAAATTCGAGCGCGCCGGCGCCGCCGTTGCGCTCGATCTCGTTCAGCGCGTCGACGAGCGCTTCGAGCGGTCCGCTCGACGCACGTGCCGGTGCGGCGGCGCGCGCCTTTCGTGCGGGGGAACGCGTCCGCCGGCTCACCGCCTTCGCGCTGGCGCCGCGCTTCGCCGTGCGCGTGCGCGCCGCGCCCTTGCGCATCGCTGTCGTTCGGCCCTTCGGCTTCTTGGGCTGGCCCTCGTGCTGCGCGATCGACTCGGGCTCGTGCGTCACCTCGCGCGGGGACTTGTCGTCGCGCACGCCGAGGAACACCGGCTGGCGGAGCCGCCCGTCAGCCGTCCACTCGTTGAACTTGATCTCGACCACGACCGACGGGCGCGTCCAGTGCGGGTGCTCGTTCGTCTTCGGCGTCGTCGTGAACGGCGACGTCTTGCGCGCGAGCTTCTCGAGACGGCGGTACATCGCCAGCAGCGACTGGCGCGTGAAGCCGGTACCGGTGTGTCCGGCGTAGATCAGCTCGCCGTTCGTATCATAGTAGCCGAGCAGGATCGCGCCGATGTGCTCGCGCGTGTTGCGCGGCTCCGTCCATCCGCCCACGACGAACTCCTGCCGCCGCTCGATCTTGAGCTTGAGCCAGTCGCGCGAACGCCGCCCCGGCTCGTACGGGGCGTCGGCGCGCTTGGCCATGACGCCTTCCCAGTCGTTGCGGCGCGCCGTGCGCAGCATCGCCTCGCCGTTCTCGGCCACGTCACTGAGCCGCAGCGCGTTCGTACGACCCGGGGGTTGGAGGAGCGCGGCGAGATGTTTTCGCCGCACGCGCCACGGCTCAGTGACGAGTGTCTTCTTGCCGTCGAGCAGCAGATCGAACGCGACGAGCGACGCGGGTGAGGCCTCGCGGTGCTGCGCGATCGCCGTGCGATCGGTCACGTGCATCCGACCCTGTAGCTCCTGGAAGCGTGCCGGCGTGTCGCCGTGCATGGCGACGATCTCGCCGTCGAGCACGAGGCTGCGCTTGGCGCGCCGGGCGAGCTCGCGCAGCGCGTCGGCGATCTCCGGGAACTGCCGGGTCTTGTCCAGTCCATTGCGCGTCACCAGCGCCACGTCGCGCCCGTTGACGTATGCAAGAATGCGAATTCCGTCGTACTTCGGCTCGAACACCCACCCGTCGCCGCGCGGGAGCTCCTTCCCGATCGTGGCGAGCATGGGGGCGATCGACTTCATGCCGTCTTACGGCGCGACGCCCGCTTCGCGCGGTGCGCCGGCCGATGTGCGTGCGAGGCGCGCGCGCTCCCGCGCCCCCCGCGCTTCTTGCCCAGCTCGAGGCTCTCCTGCAGCCGCGCCATCAGATCCACGACCTGCGTGCTCTCGCGCTCCTCCGGCTCGGCCACCTCGATCTTCTTTCCCTTCATCTTCGCGCGGATGATCTTCATCAGATTCGCGCGATAGTCGTCGGTGTACTTGGACGGGTCGAACGGCTGCGACAGGTTCGTCACGAGCTGTTCGGCCATCTGGAGCTCCTGCGGGCGCACGCCGCTGTCGCTGGGGAAGCTGAACGCGGACGTGTCGACCAGCTCGTCGGCGAAGCGCATGATCTCGAGCACGATCGCGTCGCCCACGACCTTCACGCCCGCCAGGTGCTCGGCGTTCGTGCGCATCGTGACCTTGCCGATGCCGACCGTACCCGTGTTGCGAATGGCTTCGCGGAGCAGGGCGTACGCTTTCTCGCCGCCCTTGTTCGGGACGACGTAGTACGGCGTCTCGAAGTAGCGCGGGTCGATCTCGTCGGCGGTCACGAAATCGAGGATCTCGATCGTCTTGGTCGACTCGATCGCCGCCGCCTTGAAGTCCTCGTCGGTGAGCACGACGAACTTGCCCTTCGCGTACTCGTAGCCCTTGACGATGTCCTGCCAGGCCACGGCCTCGCCTTCCTTCTGGCACACGCGCTCGTAGCGGATCGGCGACAGGTCCTTCTTGTGCAGCAGGCGAAAGCTCACGCGCTCCTTGGCCTGGATCGCCGAGTGCAGGCGCACCGGAATGTTCACGAGCCCGAAAGTCAGCGCGCCGGTCCAGAGTGGACGCATGATGATATCGTAATGAGAGTATGGTCAAGCGCGGCGCGTTCGACCCGCGCCCGCGCGGTGCGGCGCCCCTTCCACGATGCGGGCGTCCCGGTCGCCCCCGCAATCGGCAGCGGCCCGGCGTCACCCGGCGTGAGGACGGTGTGCAACTGCGGTGCTATCAACAGTCTCTCCACAATCGGCTGTGGATAATTGAGAGTTCTCTACATTCGCTCGACACCGGCGCGCGCGAAAAATCGGTTACTCGCGCGTGCGATTTTTACCGCCCGCGGGGCCCGGTTTTTCGTCGGTTTTGGAGCCGCGCATCGCGGTGTGCGCCGCGGGCGATGCGCGGGTGGGCAATTGTTTTCCTGCACATCTGTCCACAGCCGTTTTCCACAGCGGCACGCCTGAGCTTAAGCACGATGCGAGCGGCGTTTAGCGCGTTATCGACAATTCTCCACATGCGCTATCCACAGTAATGACAACGACTTATGGAAAACTTTGCTATTGCGCATTGTACCTGGCTTTTCTAGGTTGCCGTCCCGCCCACCGGCGATCGCTCCCTGGACTGCGACAACTGATCCGATTTCGCCATGCATCTCGTGAGTTGCGCCACTCCACATGAACCGCTCGAAGACGCCCCGCGCACGGCGCTCCTGGCGGACTCCGCGGAGGGCGAGCGGTGGGACGGCTTCTGGTCGGCGCAGTCGGATGCCTACTATGTACGGCGCACGCTGGCCGGCGGGGCGACCGAGTGGTACCAGCTCGCGGACGACGAGGCGAGCCCGAAGCGCGCGGAGCCGCGCGTGCTCACGCTGCGCGTCAAGACGCGCTCGCAGTTCGTCATCGCTCAATCGCCGAGCGGCCGACGCATGCTCGTCGGCACGGCACGCCGCTCGTCGCGATAGATGCGCGCGGGCTCAGATCGCGCTGCCGTCGGGCAGCAGCTCGAGTTGCGCCGTGCGTTGCGCGACCACGCGCCGGGCGCCCTCGTACAGCCAGTCGAAGCTGGCGTCGAGCCGCGGGTCGCCGCCCGCGGCGTCACGCGCCAGGGTGAAGTGGCTGTAGAGCCGCGCGTCGACGCGCGCCGGCTCGCCGTGCAGGCGGAAGAGCAGCAGCTCGGTGGCCGCCTCGGTCAGATGAAACAGCGTGAACAAGTAAAATCTCATTCGCGTTTCATCAGCGGGATCGACGCGGCCCAGGAACTCGGCCTCGCGCGCGGGGCGCTCCTCGCGGATGGACGCCACGAGCTCCATCGCGTGCGACAGGCCCGACGGGCCGGCACCGCGCAGCACGTGCGTCCACAGCTCCACGACGCGCCGGAGCAGCACGAGGTCCCAGCGGCGCTCGTCTTCGTGCGTCGGGAACAGGACCGCCTCGTGCGCGCGCACCCAGTGGCGGAACTCCGTCTGCTTGTGGCCGACCTGCGCCAGGCCCGCGAGCAGCATCGTGCGATAGAGCGCCGCGACGCGCTCGTCGGGCTCCACGGGCAGCGCGGCGGTCAGGATGAACGCGCGGTCCGCGCCGATCTCGATGTGCGCCGCGCGCTGTGCCTCCTGCTCGGTCGACAGGATCGCCGACGGAGACGCCGCGCCCTCGAAGTCGAGCCACTCGCTCGCCGCGATCACGTACGCCCCGGCGAGCGGCACGACGAACTCGGGCACGGGCGGCAGCGCGCCGCCCGGTTCGGCGGCGCAGATCCGCGTGAGCACGCTCATGCCGTACTGCATGGCCGTCGCGCGGTCCTCCGGCGTGACGACTTTGACGGCCCAATGGCGGTCGAGCGTGTCGAGTGCGGTCGGCGTGGTCATGTGGGGAACGCGAAAGACGGCGAAGCGCCTGGCGCCTCACCATTGCATACGAGTCTGACGGGCATGTGTCGATTGGGTAACACTATGCGACTATCTCGGCGCACGGCGACGCGTGCCGCCGCGGCGGCGCCCCCGGGCACCCGGAGCCCGGCCGCCCCGCGGCGAGCGCGTCCCGCGCGTCGCGATCACGAGGTCTGCGTGCGAACGCCGCGATGCGGGAGGGAACGATGAGCCTCGAGCCCAACGCGCGCCGCCGCCTGCGGCTGGTGTACGCCACGACCCGTGATCCCGAACTGTTGAACGACCTGCGACAGGTACTTGAGGAAGACCCGATGTCCTTCGTTCCGAGTGCGGACTTGCTGCGCGACATCGCCTTGTGCGACGCGTGCACCACATCCGCGCCGCGGCCCGTGCGTGCCGGGCTGTGTGAGGACCACCGTGCGCGGTGGAATCTGGAAGCGTGCATGGCGCAGGCGGAGGATGCCGGCGAATCCGCCTCGCTGCAGCGCCTCGTGCGCGCGCTGCTCGCGTCGCCCGACGGCGGTGTGCAACTGCTCTCGGCGTTCGACCGCCAGCGGCGCGCGCTGCGCCTGGTCTGGGAAGCGCATGCGCGGGGCGCGGTTCGCCTCCCGGAGAGCATCGCGGAAACGGTGGAGCGTGCCTGTGCGAGCGGGCCGCGCTTCCTGACCGGCGGATCACGATCCGCCGTGCAACAGGCGAGCTGAGACTCGCCGGAGGAGTGGAGCATGATTCAGGTGAAATGCGTCGGCGGCGAATGCAACGGCCTCACCGTGAAGGTCGAGCCGCAACCGACCTATTACGAAGTCATCGATCCGCGCAATCCGGGTCGGCGCGACTACTACATCCTCGAAGTGGGGCAGTGGGGCGCACGCCTCGTCCCCGAAGCGACCGCGGAGTGGCGCGCGCGCGTCTGACGCTGCACCACGAGCCTGTCGCCGCGCAGCGTCAGGCGGCGTTCTCGTACTCCTGGATCGCCCACTCCAGCACCTCGGCCTCGAGCCAGCCGTCGTCGCCGCGAATCGCGCCCGACTGCTCGAGCAGGTGCACCATCACGCGCGTGTGGCGCAGCACGGCGGACAAGGGCTCGCGCGCGTCGCGCAGCGCGCGGACGAACTCCCGCACCTGACCGCGAAACCGCTCGCGCGCCTCGGCCGCGTCGCGAATCTGCGTCCGCGCCTCGAGCACGACTTCGCGCACGTCGTCCGTCCACTCGAGCAGGAGATTATGCCGCGCCATCTCCGCCAGGTGCACTGATTCGACTTCTTTCAACCGCTGATACCGGCTGGCGGCTTCCGCGATCTCCGCGGGCACCAGCGAATACGGGACCTCTGCGGTGGCGCGCTGCGCACTGACCATGTCGAGCCTCTCCATCGCACTCCGTGGCATCGTCGCGTCCGGGAGCTTCGCTCGGCACAAGTTCGGCAGTCTCTGCCGAAGTGGCAAGGGCGGCTAGCAGCCTCTGCCGCATTGCCGCCCCGCCCACACTACGCGATCATCCCGGAATCGTCGCGGTCCGGCCGCGCACGTCCGCGGCTGCGCACCGCCTCGACCGCACGCGCGCGTTCCTCCACCTCGGCCGGCGTCATCGCCAGCGGCACCGGCACCTCGGCCGCCGGGTCGTTCGCCGACGCGCCCGCCGGCTCGCTGTTCACGTCCTCGGGATCGAGAAAATCGTCATCCCGGTTCACGTATCGATCGTTCGCCATCGCCCGCTCCCCCCGTCGTGGTTGCCATGCACTAAGAGCAGGGGGCGAGCCAGCGGATTCCCGCCGCGCGAAGGCGGTCGATGGCCGAAGCGAGCGCGGGCGGATCGGCGATCAGCGACACGCGGAAGAAGCGTTCGCCGCCGGGCCCGAACGCGTTGCCCGGCGTGACGACGACGCCCGCCCGATCGATGAGATGCCGCGTCCACGCCTGCGCGCCGAAGCCCTCGGGGATCGGCAGCCAGACGAACATCGTCGCGTGCGGCGGCTCGGCGCGCCAGCCGAGCGACCGGAAGCCGTCGATGACCGCGTCGCGCCGTTCCGCGTACCGGGCGACGACGGGTCGTTCGAGTTCTTCAATATGATCCAGCGCATAGGCCGCGCCCGCCTGGATCGGCGCCGGCGTGCCGTAGCCCATGTTGGTGCGCACCGCGTGCAGCGCGTCGATCAGCTCTCGCCCGCCGACGGCGAATCCGATGCGCGATCCCGCCATGTTGAACGTCTTGGAGAACGAGTGGAACTCGAGCACCACGTCCTTCGCGCCGGGTACCTGGAGCGCGCTCGGCGCGGTGATGCCGTCGAACGTGAGCTCGCTGTACGCGAGGTCCGACACGAGCAGGATGCCGTGCTCGCGGCAGAGCGCCACGGCGTCGCGGAAGAGCTCGAGCGGCGCGACGGCGCCCGTCGGGTTGTGCGGATAGTTGAGGATCATGAGGCGCGCGTCGCGTAGCACGTCGCTCGGGATCTCGCGGAAATCGGGCAGGAATCCGCGCTCCGCGCGCAGCGGCATGAGATGCGTGCGCCCGCCGACGAGACCGGTCGCCCGCGCGTGCACGGGATAGTAGATGTCCGGCACGAGCGAGATGGTGCGTTCGTCGGCGAACGCGATCGTCGCGTGCGCGATGCCCTCCTTCGCGCCGCTCACGCAGAGCACCTCGTGCTCGGGGTCGACGTCGACGCCGAACCGGCGGCGCATGAACGCGGCCGCCGACCGGCGGAACGGTTCGGTGCCGCGGAACGGCGGGTAGCCGTGCGTGCGCGGGTCGGCGTAGGCCGCGGCGATGGCATCGACGATCGGCGCCGGTGTGGGCTGGTCGGGGTTCCCCATGCCGAGGTCGACGAGCTCCGCGCCGGCGGCGCGCGCTTCGGCTTTGAGCTCGTCGAGCCATGCGAAGACGTAGGTCGGCAGGTCGGTGAGCCGGCGCGTGGGAACTAAACGGGGCGTCGCGTCGGTTCTGCTCTCGGAGGTCCGGGTCGAGGTCGGCATCTCGTCGGGATGAAAGTGCTCGGGTTCGGGGCGAACTGGCCAGGAGGACGCGGCGCGCGTGTCGGCGACGTCGCGACCCGTGGTAGAAGGATAGCAATCCGGACGCCGCGCTCGGGCGGCGCCATCGGGGATTCTACGAGGAGGTGACCGGCGCGAGCCATGTCGGGGCTTGCATGGAACTCTTAGACGATTATCTATCTATCATACTGCAGATGGAGTGGACGAGCCCGTGGATGCAGCGCAGTTCCAACGGATCGCAAAAGCCCTCGCGGATCCGCGCCGCTTCGAGATTCTCGAGCACATCGTGCGGCAGTCGGAGGTCGGCTGCAGCCGCCTGTGCGATTGCTTTCCCGTGCGGCAAGCCACGATCTCGCACCACTTGAAGGAGCTGGCGAGCGCCGGGCTGGTCGAATCGCGGCGCGACGGACAGTTCGTGTATTACCGCACGCGGCCGGACGTGTTCGAGGCCTACATGGCGGAGTTGCGGCGGCGCATGGGCGTGGATTTCGCGACGGCCAACGGCCGCGCCAAACGCCCCGTCCGGAAGAAGCCGACGGCGGCAAAGCGCGCGTGAGGCACCGATGCAGGAGCCTCGCCTGCGTGATGTATAGATGGTTGTATAACTGCATGACTATCGGGTCTGGCGCCCCGACCGGCGCCGGAGGTGATTGATGTTCGCGACGGGTGATGATCGTGACCTGCTGGACCTTTACATCGATGAGCTCCGCGGCGAGCCGGTGCTCTCGGCCCAGCAGCAGAAGGAGCTCGCCCGCGAGATGCGGCGCGCGACCAACGACGAGACGCGCGAGCGCGCGCGCTCGGAGCTGATCCGCGCCAACCTGCGCTTCGCGTTCTCGGTGGCCAAGCAGTATCAGAACCGCGGCGTGCCGCTCGGCGACCTCGTGAGCGAGGCCAACGCCGGGCTCGTGCGCGCGGCTGACAAGTACGATCCGGACGTGGGCGTGAATTTCATCAGCTACGCCGTGTGGTGGATCCGCCAGGCGCTGCACTCGGCCGTGCAGCGGCAGGGCCGGACCGTGCAGGTGCCGCTCAACCGCGCGGCGGATCTGGCCCGCGTCTCGCGCGCGCAGGAAGTGCTGCGGCAGAAGCTCTCGCGCGAGCCGTACGAGGACGAGATCGCGAGCGTCGCGAACCTCTCGCTCGACGTGACGCGCGGTCTGGTCGCGCTGCTGCAGCCCACGCGCTCGCTCGACGAGCCCGCGTCGGCGGCGGACGGCGGCCGCACCCTCGGCGAGACCCTGGTGCTCGATCGCGGTGAGGACGAGGACGTGCTGCCCGGCGGCGTGGAGAGCGATTCGCGCCGCGAGGCGATCGCCCGCGCGCTCGAGGTGCTGCCGCCCCGCGATGCGCGCGTGCTCGTGCTGTACTTCGGGCTCGAGGGCAACCGGCCGATGACGCTGCAGGAGATCGCGCGCGAGCTCGGCGTGACGCGGGAGCGCGTGCGTCAGCTTCGCGATCGTGCGCTCAAGCGGCTTCGCGAGAGCGACACGGCCGACGTGCTCCGCGACGGCATGGCCGCGTAGCCGGCGAGCGACTCGTGGCCGCGCATGAAATCGCCACGCTCGCGGGCGGGTGCTTCTGGTGCCTGGACGCGGTGTTCCGGCAGCTCGAGGGCGTGGTGAAGGTCGAGTCGGGATACTCGGGCGGTCTGATGGACGACCCGAGCTATCGCGACGTGTGCTCGGGAATGACGGGCCACGCGGAAGTCGTGCAGGTCGAGTTCGATCCGTCGGTCATCACGTACCGCGACCTGCTCGGCGTCTTCTTCACGATTCACGATCCCACGACGCTCAACCGCCAGGGCGCCGACGTCGGGACGCAGTATCGCTCGGCGATCTTCTATCACTCGCCCGAGCAGCGCGAGACCGCGGAGCAGGTGATCGACGAGCTGAATCGCAATCACGTCTGGGACGCACCGATCGTGACCGAAGTGAAGGCGTTCACGAGGTTCTATCCGGCCGAGCGGTATCATCAGGATTATTACGAGAACAACACCGACCAGCCGTACTGTCAGATCGTGATCGCGCCGAAGGTCGCCAAGCTCAGAAAGGCGTTCCTCGACCGATTGAAGGCGTAGGTTCGGCCCGACGCATCGCGCGTCTCACACCGCGGTCGCCAGCGGCAGCTTGAGGGTCGCCTGGTCCGCACGCACGAGCCGCCGCTCGCCGACCTGCTGGCGCCACATCGCGTAGTACAGCCCCTTGAGGTCGAGCAGCTCGTCGTGCCGGCCGACTTCCACGATGCGGCCGCGCTCCAGCACGTGAATGCGGTCGGCGTGCATCACCGTCGAGAGGCGGTGCGCGATCAGCACGCTGATCACGTTCGTCGTCTCGGAAATGTCGCGCATCGTGCGCGTGATCTCTTCTTCGGTCAGCGAATCGAGCGCCGACGTGGCCTCGTCGAAGACGAGGAGGTGCGGATCGCGGAGCAGCGCGCGCGCGATCGAGAGGCGCTGCTTCTCGCCGCCGGAGATCTTCATGCCGCCTTCGCCGATCACCGTGTCGAGCCCGCGGTCGGCGCGGCGGAGCAGGGTGTCGGCGGCGGCCTTCCGCAGCACGGCAAGGCAGTCGGCGTCGGTGGCGTCGGGGCGGACGAAGAGCAGGTTCTCGCGAATCGAGCCGGAGAAGAGCTGCGCGTCCTGTGTCACGAGACCGATGCGTTCGCGGAACCGGTCGAGATCGACGCGGCCGCTGTCGATCCCGTTGTAGAGCACGCGCCCGTGCTTCGGCTGATACAGCCCGACGAGCAGCTTGACGAGCGTCGTCTTGCCTGCGCCGGACGGGCCGACGAACGCCACCGTCTCGCCGCGCTCGACGGCGAACGACACGTCCTGCAGGGCGGGGCCGCTCGCCGTCTGGTGCGTGAACGTGACGTCCCGGAACTCGAGCACGCGCAGATCCGGCACCGCCTCGGGGTGCGCCGGCTTCGGGTCGACCGGCATCTGCAGAATGGCGTCGAACTGCTCCAGCGACGCCTCGGTCTCGCGGAACGTGTTGATCACGTTCCCGAGCTCCTGCAGCGGGCCGAAGATGAAGAACGAGTAGATGAGGAGCGAGAAGAATTGCCCGACGGTGATCTGCTTGTCGAAGATCAGGTAGAGCATGAGGAACAGGATCGACGTACGAACGAAGTTCACGCACGTGCCCTGAATGAAGCTGAGGCTCCGGATGTAGCGGACCTTCTTGAGCTCGAGCTTGAGGATCTTCTCGGTGGTGCCGTTGAGGCGATCGATCTCCTGCTCGGCGAGTCCGAGGCTCTTCACGAGCTCGATGTTGCGCAGCGACTCCGTCGTCGCGCCGGCGAGCGCCGTCGTCTCGGCGACGATGACCTTCTGCAGCGCCTTGATGCGGCGGCTGAGCAGCGAGCTGAGGCCGCCAAGGATGGGGATGGTGAGCAGGAACGCGGGCGCGATCGCCCAGTGCACGCGCGACGCGTACACGACCACGAAGATGACGCCGACGAACGTGGTGAAGAGCACGTTGACGAAGGCGGCGATGAACTTCTCGGTGTCGTTGCGCACCTTCTGGAGCTTGCCGAGGGTCTCGCCGCTCCGCTGATCCTCGAAGTCCTGGAAGGGCAGGGACAACGAGTGCCGGATCCCGTCCGAGTACAGCTTGGCGCCCAGCCGCTGGGTGACGACGTTGACGTAGTAGTCCTGGAAGTTCTTCGCGACGCGACTGATAAAGGCTACGCCTACCGCCATGCTCAGCAGTAGGGCGACGCCGCGGAAGAACTGTGCGTTGGAATAGCGGTCGTACTTCGTCGCATAGTCGTCGATCACGTGCCGGAAGATGGCCGGATCGAGTAACGAGAAGACCTGGTTGATCGTCGCCAGCACGAGCGCGAGCACGACCAGGCGCCAGTACGGGCGGAGATACTGATAGAGCAGTCGCATGTCGGAATATCGGAGGGCGGGAAGGGCCCGACGTTCGAGTGCGATGGGCTCGCTTGGCCCAAACCGTGCTCTGGAACGATGCGCGAACCGAACGGTATATTGCGCACCGTGCCATCGATCGGCCACCACGAACGTCCTTCCTCAGCCGGCCGCCCGGCGTAGTCCGCCGCACCCATCATGCTGCTTTCCATTCTCGCCGCTCTCGTCCTCGCGATCGCGCCGCACGACACGACGACCCTCGACGCGGCGATCGAAACGCCGACGATCACCCACACGCCCGTCGTCGGGCTCAAGAGCTTCGCCATCGCGGACAGCGCGGTGCTCGAGAAGGCCAAGCATCGACTGACGCTCTATCTCGATGGCATGCGCGTCCGCACGTACCAGGTGGCGCTGGGGACGCAGCCGGTGGGCGACAAGGTGCGCGCGGGCGACGGCCGCACGCCCGAAGGGTTGTTTCACATCGACGCGCACAACCCGAACAGCAAGTACTACAAGTCGCTGCACATCTCCTATCCCGACGCGGCGCACCTCGCGCGCGCCGAGCGCCTTGGGGTGTCGCCTGGCGGCGACATCATGATCCACGGGCTGCCGCCGCGTTTCGCGAGCCTCGGCGCGCAACACCGCGAGTGGGATTGGACCGAGGGCTGCATCGCCGTCACGGATCAGGAGATGGACGAGATCTGGCGCGCGCTCCCCGACGGCGCGCCAATCCTGATCGAGCCCTGAGCGTCCCGATGCGCGCGGCGGTGCTCGTGTGGAGTACGCTGTCGGGCGCGATCCTCGGATTGTTCGTCGACGCGATGCTCGTCGGCGTCGCCGCAATCGTCGCGGCATTCGTCCCGCACCTGCGCATCGCGAACCGATGGGTGATCGGCAGCGCGGCCGCCGCGCTGGTCGCCATTCTCGTCGGCATGACGATCCTCGGCTATCTCGAGGGACGACTCAAGGCCGTCTGACCGGCCGTCCGACGCGACGAAGGGCCGAGCGATTTCGCTCGGCCCTTCGGCTGGTGCAGCTGGGGCGGATGGACTCGAACCATCAACTTCCTGATTAACAGTCAGGCGGTCTGCCAGTTGACCTACGCCCCACCGGTCTTCCGAAGTATCGGCACGACGACGCGGGAACTTCAGCGCACGAAACAAAAAAGGCCCGCCGTGGATTCTGGCGGGCCGCGGGTCAGGATGGTGCGCGCGTGCTAGCCAGATCTCCTCGCGGAGTTCCGATTATTCGTGCGATTGGGATTCGCCGTGCGCGTCATCATGATTGCCAACCTAGGAACGGGGGCGTGCATCGTCAAGCGATCAAACGCCCGACAATGTGACGTACGGCACACGGGACCCGTCCCTAGTGTCGGCAGTCGCATCCTCGACCATCGGAGGCGCTATGAACGGTCGCTCCCTCGTCGTGTGCACGATCGTGGGGACGCTGGTGCTGTTCGTGTGGCAGGTGCTGTCGAACACGGTGATTCCATGGCACGCGGCGACCTACCATCCGTTCGCCGTGGACACGACGGCGGCGGTGGTGCGTGCGTTCCGGGTGCAGGCGCCCACGAACGGCGTGTACACGAACCCGCACGGCATGGTCGTGATGATGAGCGCGACGCCGGACTACGTCGATCAGACGACGTTGATGGGCAAGATGCTCGGCCGCCAGGCGGCGATCGACCTGTTCGTCGCCGCGATCCTCTGCCTGCTGGCGGCCCGCGTCCGCGAGCAGCAGCCGATCGCGGTGGCGGCGGTCGCGGCCTTCGGCGGTCTCGCGGCGTCGGTGATGGGCGAATTGGGAAACTGGAACTGGTATGGATTCGGAATCCCGTGGGCGCTGGTGAACGTCGCCGACGCGACGATCGCGTTCTTCATCGCGGGATACGTCATCGCGTGGCTCGCCCGGCGCATGAACGGCGTCCCGGTGTCGGTGCCCGCCGGCAGCGGATACGCGGCGGCGCACGACACGGTGAAGACCGGGTGACTCTGCCGCCGCCCGGCGCACCGAGCTCGTGGCGGCGTTCACTGTATGACCGAATGACTAAATAGTCATCCGGTCATACAGTATCGATCAGTCGCTCCGCAGCGCGACGAGCGGATCGACGAGCGTGGCGCGGCGCGCCGGCACGAGACACGCCACCAGCCCCACCAGCCCGAGCACGGCGGCCACGCCGCCGAAGATCACCGGATCGCGGGGCTCGACCTGGAACAGGATCACCTTCAGCAGCTGCGAGATGCCGAACGCCATCGCGAGGCCGAGCGTCATGCCGATCGCGAGCTGCAGGAATCCCTGGCCGAAGATCAGGCGGATCACGTCACGCCCCTGCGCGCCGAGCGCCATGCGGATGCCGACTTCGCGCGCGCGCCGGCTCACCGAGAACGACATCACGGCGTAGAGCCCCACGGACGCGAGGAAGAGCGCGATGAAGCCGAAGATCATGAACATCGTGCCGAACACGCGCACGAACCACAGCGCCTGCTGGATCGCGTTGTCGAGCGAGTCGATCCAGTAGAGCGGAATGTCCGGATTCACCGCCGCCACGGCGTCGCGCACGGCGCCGGTGATGGCGAGCGGTGGGCCGGCGGTGCGCGCGGCGATGTACACGAAGCTCTGCCGCGCCTGCGCCATCGGTTGGAAGAACGCGGGCGGCATCGGGTTCTCCTGATCGCCCGAGAACATGTCGCCCACCACGCCGACGATCGTCAGCCACGGCGCCGTGCTCGCCGACCGCCCCATGCGGATGCGATGCCCGATCGGATCGCCGTTCTTGAAGTACTTCGCGGCGAACGCGCGGTTCACGATGGCAACGGGCAGGCTTCCCTCGCGGTCCGAGGCGTTGAACGCGCGTCCCGCCACGACTGGGGTGTTCAACGTCGCGAAGAAGGTGGGCGTCACCGCGAGCCAGTGAGCGACCGGGTAATCCTTGTCCTTCAGGTAGGTCTGGCCTTCGAGACCGAAGCTGTTGAAGCTGTAGCCCTGGCGCGTGGCGGGCAGGCCGGAGCTGAGGGCGGCGCTGCGCACGCCGGGCAGTGCGGAAACGCGCTGCAGCACCTGATCGAAGAACGCGGCCTGCGCCACGGTGTCGGTGTACGCGGCGGGAAAGCCGACGCGCGCCGTGAACACGTCCGCGGTGGTGTAGCCCGGATCGATGTTCCGCGCCTTCACGACGCTCTTGATCATCAGCCCCGCGGCGACGAGCAGCGCGCACGACAGCGCCACCTCGAACATCACGAGCGCCTTGCTGATCTTGCCGATCCGGAAGCTCGAGGCGCCGCGCGTCTCGTCCTTCAGAATTTCATTGATGTCCGCGCGAGCGGACTGGATCGCGGGGATCGCGCCCGAGACGAGCGTCGTGAGCACCGCGACGCCGATCGTGAACAGCAGCACCTGCGGGTGCAGGCGAATGTCGATGAAGAACGGAACGCTCGTCGTCGCGATCGCGCGATTGAACGCGGCAACGCCGAAATGCGCCGCGATGATCCCGAGCACCGTGGCCAGCGCCGAGAGGATCAGCGCTTCGGCGAGGAACTGGCGGACGACCGCCGCGCGCGACGCGCCGAGCGCGGTGCGGATCCCGACCTCCTTCGTGCGATGCGCCGCGCGGTCGAGCAGCAGATTGGCGACGTTCGCGCAGGCGATGAGCAGGACGAAGAACACGGCGCCGAGCATCGTCATCAGCAGCTGCCGCGGCTGGTCGCCGATGTAGTTGTCGACGAAACCCTGCACGACGGCGGTGAACCCGGCATTGCTCTCCGGATATGCGCTCCCGAGACGCTTCGCAATGGTGCTCAGGTCCAGGGTCGCCTGCTCGATGCTCACGCCGGGCTTGAGCTTGCCGAACACCTGGAGGAACTGGCCCTCGCCGCGCTTGCCCGCGAGCGGATCGGTCTGCAACGGGATCCAGATCTTGTCGTTGTTCGGGAACGCGAACCCGTCGGGCATCACGCCGATCACGGAGTACGGCACGCCGTTCACGCGAATGGTCTTGCCGAGAATTCCGCGGTCGCCGTTGTACCGCTGCTTCCACATGGACCAGGCGAGGATCGCGACCTTCTCGCCGGAGGGCGAGTCTTCGCCGGGATGAAAGCGGCGACCGAGCGCCGGCCGCACGCCGAGAATGTCGAACGCGTTCGCCGTGATCCACGTGCCGTCGAAGCGCTCGGCCTTCTCCGCGCCGCTCACGTAGATCGTGCCCGAGGTGAACGCGCCGATGTCCGTGAAGCTGCGCTGCTGCGCGCGATAGTCGACGTAGTCCTGGATGGGAAGCGACTGCTGCCGGATGTCGCGCGACGGATTGCTCCGCATGATCGCGACGATCCGGTCGCCGCCGGGGTACGGGAGTCCCTTGAGCAGCGCGCCGTAGACGATGCTGTACATCGTCGTGGTCAGGCCAATGCCCAGGGTGAGTGCGAGCGTCGCGATGATGGTGAGGCCGGGATTCGCGCGCAGCGTGCGAGTGCCGTAGCGGACGTCGCGGATGAGACCCTGCATTGGTCGTTCCTTGGTCGGGCGTCGTCGGCCACTACGCCGCCCCGAGCGAATAGGTTTCCAACATGACTGTGGTGCCGCACTCCATCTGGACGCACGGCCACTCGCTCCACCTCGACGCGTTGTCGGGCGAGGTCGAAGCGGATGTTTGCGTGATCGGCCTCGGCGGATCGGGGCTCACGTGCATCCATGCACTGCTCGACGCGGGCAAGAGCGTGATTGGAATCGATGCGGCCGAGGTGGCCGCGGGCGCCGCGGGCTCGAATGGCGGATTCCTGCTCGGCGGCCTGGCGATGTTCCATCACGATGCCGTCGAGCGGTTCGGCCGCCAGACGGCGCGCCGACTGTACGCCAGCACGCTGGCGCAGCTCGACCGCATCATCGCGGAAACTCCGCGGGCGGTACACCGGACCGGCACGTTGCGCATTGCGACGTCGGACGCGGAGCGCGATGACTGCGCGCGGCAGTACGAGGCGATGCGCGCCGACGAGCTTCCGGTGGACCGGTATGAAGGTCCCGAGGGAGACGGGCTGCTCTTTCCGGCCGATGCGGCGTTCGATCCGGGCCAGCGGTGCCGCGCGCTCGCCGACCAGGCGCGTGCGCGCGGCGCACGTCTGTACGAGAAGACGCCGGCGGTCGAGATCACCGACGGGCGGGTCGTGAGCGAACGGGGGGCGGTGCGCGCACGGGACATCGTCGTCGCTGTCGACGGCCGGCTCGAGGCGCTCGTTCCCGAGCTCGCGCCGCGTGTGCGCACGGCGCGGTTACAGATGCTGGCGACTGCGCCGCTTTCCGCGCGCATGTTCGCACGGCCCGTCTATGCGCGCTGGGGACTGGACTACTGGCAGCAGCGTGACGACCTGCGCGTCGTGCTCGGCGGCGCACGCGATCTGGGCGGCGTATCGGAGTGGAGCGTCAGCACCGAGATCACGGAGCCGGTGCAGTCGGCGCTGGATGCTCTGCTGCGCGAGCGGTTGGGGATCCGCGAGCCGGTGACGCATCGCTGGGCCGCATCCGTCGGCTACACGGCGAGCGGCCTGCCGGTGATCGAGCAGGTGCGGCCGCACGTCTGGGCGATCGGCGGCTACTCGGGCACGGGCAACGTGGTCGGCGCGCTCTGCGGCCGCGCCGTCGCCGACCTCGTGGTGCGAGGCCGGTCGGCGACGGCGGATCTGCTGCGCGCCTAGAGGTCGGTGCTCAGGCGATCGATCTTGCGCCGATCGCCGCGGCGCCGGTCGACCAGCGGGGCGGAGTCGACGTCTTCCGGCGGGAGATCGTCGGCCCGGGCGCTGTCGGCGAGCGCACGATCGCGGACGACCTCGCGATCCGGGTAGCGAATCGTGCCGGCGCCCGGCTCCACGACGGGCGACGCCGCAGCCGCGGTCCGGGCGACGTTGGTCTGCGGGAGGTCCGCGGAATCCATCAGCACGATGCGCCGCTCGCGATCGATCTGGGCGACGCGAATCGGTACGAAGGTGTGCTTGTCGGTGCCCGGCAGGTCGACGTCGAGCATGACGACTTCGCCTGCTTTGGCGTCGATGAGCAGATCGTGCACCGAGCCCAACTGCCGGCCGCTGACGGTGCGGATCTCCCAACCGCGAATGTCGGGGTCGCCCTCGGACACGGACCAGGAGTCGAGCGTGCTCAGCGGGACGAGTTGTTCGCGTTCACGTGCATACGGGCCGACGCCGGCGGCGTCGCGTCCGTTCCGGTCGTTGTGTTCCATGCCTCCTCTCCTTCGGCGGCCGGCGAACAGCTTCACAGCGTGCCGCCGCGATAATACAGGAAGTACCAGGCGAGCGCCGCGATGATGACGAGCGCGATCAGGATCCAGAGCCAGGCCAGGCTGCGGCGGCGCGGCTCGACGCGAATTTCAGCCATCCAGTGTCTCCGGAGCGTTGGGACCCGGCCGGGTGACGGCGGGTATCCGTGATCAGTCTGCAAGCCGAACGCCAGCGGCGCCGACGGCAGGCGCTTTACAGCAGGGCGCGAGCACTGGAGTATTCAGAGAGGAATGCCCGTCATGATTCGACGAGTGCTGCTCGTGCTCCTCGCGGGAGCCGCGACGGCCGGTGCCCAGCTCGCGCCGGTCGACTCCGCCTCGCGCTGGGTCGATTCGATCTTCGCGCCGTACGCGTCGGCGCGCGTGCCGGGCTGTGCCGTCGGCGTCACGCGCAACGGTGCGCTCGAGCTCGCGAAAGGGTACGGCGTCGCCGACCTCGGGACCGGCGCCCCGATCACGCCGTCGACGCCGTTCTACATCGCCTCGCTCTCGAAGCAGTTCACGGCGATGAGCATCGTGCTGCTGGCCCAGGAGGGGAAGCTCTCGCTCGACGACTCGCTGCGCCGCTGGGTGCCGGAGGTGCCGTCGTTCGGGGCGACGATCACGCTGCGGGAGCTGCTGCATCACACGAGCGGGCTGCGCGACTATTTCACGCTCCTCGCCGTCTCCGGCTGGCCCGCGGACGGGCCGCTCACCGAGCGGCAGTTCCTCGATCTGATGCACCGTCAGAAGAGTCTCAACTTCCAGCCGGGCGACGAATTCCTGTACAGCAACTCGGGCTACGTGCTGCTCGCGATCGTCGTCGAACGGGCGTCCGGCGAATCGCTGCGCGCGTTCGCGGCGCGGCACATCTTCGCGCCGCTGGGGATGACACACACGGAATTCCGCGACGACCATCGCGAGGTGATCCCCGGCGCCGCGGTGGGATACCAGCCCGCCGGCGGCGCGTTCCGGGTGAGCCAGCCGGAGTTCGACGTCGTGGGCGACGGCGGCGCGTACTCGACGGTCGAGGATTTAGCGAAGTGGAATGACAATTTTCGGACGGGCGTGGTGGGCGGGGCCGCGGCGGTCGCGGCCATGCAGACGCGGGGCCGGCTGAACGACGGGCAGACGATCCCGTACGCCCTGGCGCTCTCCGTCGGGCGGCACGCCGGCCTCACGACGTACTCGCACGCCGGCGCGTACGCGGGCTACCGCAGCGCGATGCTCCGCATTCCGGAAGCCGGTCTCTCGGTCATCACGCTCTGCAACACGGCGTCCGCGCCGGCCACGCTCGCCGAGCAGGTGGCCGACGTCTTTCTCGGGACGGCGGAGGCCGCGCCGGCGGTGGCGCTGCCCGAGCTCGCCGCGGGCTCGTGGCTCGCCGGCACGGCGCAGACGGCTGAATCGCCGACCCCGCGCCAGCGCGCCGACCGGCTGGCGGACCTCGGGGGGGCGTACTACAGCGAGGAGCTCGATCTGCACGTGACGCTCGCCGGGCGCGACGGTGTGCTCGTCCTGCGGCGTCCGCACGCGTCGGAGATCCGGTTCGTTCCGCTCGGCGACGACCTGTTCACGAGCAGCGACAAGATGCTGCTCCGCGTGCTTCGCGACGATCGCGCCGACGTCACCGGCTTCACGCTCACGATCAATCGTGTGCGTGATCTGGAATTCACGAAGTCACATTAAAATATAACTATTTCGGCCTCGGCTTGGCGCGCCGAGTGGGCGCGGCGTGCAGCGGATCCTCGGGCCACTCGTGCTTCGGGTAGCGGCCGCGCAGGTCCTTCCGCACGTCGAAGTAGCTCGTGCGCCAGAACCCCGCGAGGTCCCGCGTCACCTGCACGGGGCGCGACGCCGGCGAGAGCAGCTGCATCGTGATCGGGACGCGGCCGTCCAGCACGCGCGGGGATTCGACGAGGCCGAACACTTCCTGCAGGCGCACCGCCAGTGCCGGGGCGTCCGGGTCCGCATAGTCGACGGGAATGCGCGACCCGCTCGGCACCTCGATGTGCGTCGGCGCGAGCGACTCGAGCGCGCGGCGCTGCTGCCACGTGAGCAGCCCGGCGAGCGCGTCGGCGAGGTCGATGCGGGCGAGGTCGCTCCACCGGCGCACGCCGTCGAGCCGCGGCCCGAGCCAGGACGCGAGCGATTCGAGGAGCGCCTCGTCGGACACGCGCGGCCACGACGGGTCGTGGTGCGCCACGAACGCCATCCGCGCCCGCAGGCGGCGCGCGCCGTCGGACCAGGGGAGCGCATCGAGCCCGCGCGCGCGGATCGTGTCGAGCAGTGCACGCCGGATCACGCCTTCGTCGGGCTCGCGCAACGGCGCTTCGCGCAGGACGATCGCGCCGAGTCGCTCCTCGCGATGGGCGCGGATGCTGTCGCTCCGCGGATCGAACGCGATCACGTCCGTCTCGACGATCTGCGACGCGAACGTCTCGAGCACGTCGGCCTCGGAGAGTGCGGCGGCGAGGAACACTCGGCTCTCCGGCCGTGCGTCGTCGAGCTCGGCGGCAACGATATACGGGGCGCGCGCGAGCCCTTGTGCGCCGGTGAGCTCCGCGCCGCGGCCGTTGCGCAACACGTACCGTGCACGTTCGCCGGGGCGCCGCCGCGCCACGCGGTCGGGGTACGCGAGCGCGAGCAGCGCACCCGCCGCGTCGAGCGGCGGCGCATCGTGCGCATCGCGCGTGTCGACGTGCAGCTGACGCGCGAGCCGATCGGCTTCCGCGCGCACCCGGCGCAGCGCGTCCCGGTCCACCTCGGCGTCCATCAATCGCGTGCGCGCGCCGCGAATGGCCTCGAGCCGCAGCACGACGTCGGCATCGAGCGGTGCAGGGCCGCCGCGAAAGAGATCGCGCTCGCCGAGCAGCGCGGCGACGTCGCAGGCCAGGCGCGCCATGCCTCGCATGCGGGCGCGAATGAGCATGTGCGAAAGCCGGGGATGTACGGGGAGCGCGGCCATCGCGCGTCCCGTTTCAGTCACCGCTCCGTCCATATCGAGCGCCTCGAGCTCCCGGAGCAGCTCGCGCGCGTGCGCGAACGCGGCCGGCGGCGGCGGATCGAGCCACGCCAGCTCGTCGGGGCTTGCCACACCGGCGGCGGCGAGATCGAGCGCGAGCGGCGCGAGATCCGCGCTCGTGATCTCCGGCGGCGTGCTGGCGAGGAAGCCGGCGGTCTCGTGCTCGGACCACAGGCGATAGCAGACGCCCGGCGCAATGCGTCCGGCGCGCCCGCGCCGCTGATCGGCCGAGGCGCGCGACACGCGCACGGTTGCGAGCCGCGTCATGCCGGAACGCGGCGAGAAGCGCGGCACGCGTGACAGGCCGGCGTCGATCACAACGGTGATGCCTTCGATCGTCAGGCTCGTTTCGGCGATCGACGTGGCGAGCACGATCTTGCGGCGACCGGCGGGGTCCGGGACGATGGCGCGATCCTGCGCGTCCGGCGCCAGCGCGCCGAACAGCGGCGTCACGATCGCTCCGCCCAGGTTGCGGTCGTGGAGCTGCGCTTCGACGCGGCGGATCTCGCCAGCGCCCGGAAGGAACACCAGCACGTCACCGTCGGTCGCGCCGAGCGATTCGAGAATCGTCGCGACGACGGACGACTCGAGCGGCGCCTGTGCGCGCGGCGGACGATAGATCGTCTCGACGGGGTAGCCGCGGCCCTCGCTCGTCACGATCGGCGCGCCGCCGAGGAGCCCGGCGACCGCTTCGCCGTCGAGCGTGGCGGACATGACCAGGATCCGCAGCTCCGGCCGCAACAACTGCTGCGTCCGGAGCGCCAGCGCGAGCCCCACGTCGGCGTCGAGACTGCGCTCGTGAAATTCGTCGAAGATGACGAGTCCGATGCCGTCGAGGATGGGGTCGCGTTGGAGCCGCCTCGTCAACAGGCCTTCGGTGACGACCTCGATGCGCGTGTTCGGCCCGGCGCGCGACTCGCCGCGCATGCGGTACCCGACGTGCGCGCCGACGCGCTCGCCCAGTTGCTCGGCGAGCCGGTGCGCGGCGGCGCGCGTCGCGAGGCGCCGCGGCTCGAGCATGACGACGCGTGAGCCCTGCAACCACGGCTCCTCGACGAGCGCGAGCGGAACGCGCGTCGTCTTTCCGGCACCGGGAGGCGCCTGGAGCACGGCGGATGAATGCGACGTGAGCGCTTCCCGCAGCGGCGGGAGCGCGGGATCGATCGGAAGGCTACTCGGCGTAGTACTGCTGGATGCAGTGGCTGATCAATTCCTGCAGCAGCGCCTGTTCCGCCATGGACGAGGGAGCGTTCGACACGGCCGGGAGGGAATACCAGATTTCCTTCAGGATCAGGAGCAGTCGTTCAGCCTGAATCCCTTTGTCTCGCGCCTCGCGCGCCGCCGTGTACAGCAGCTCACGCAGACCGTCCGCGTGGTTGCCCTGTTCCATGGATGTGGCGAGCGCGTTCGTGAGAGCCGCAAGCGTCTCCGGGGCCAGAGTCGGGCGGGAAGGCGTGCGGTCGAATGCCATCATGCGAGGGAGGCTCCGCGGGGAGTCATGCTGGTATTGTGCAGTCCGATAGGTGGCGCCGGGAGAATCTCGGTTTGCATTTGGGTCGAGTCAAGGCGAGTGGTGCAGCGATTGCGGCGAAAAAACTTCAATGTGCTCTGACCTCGAAGCTTGATTCCATCGGGACCGATGATTTTGATCCTCTCCTCTGACGTAGTAGCGGCGGCGCTGCTTGGGGCTCTGATCGAGACACTGGGTTATCCGGTTCGCTTCGCCCGGCCGCCGGAGTCGGCCGAAGGCTCGATACGACGCGTTCGGCCGAGCGTGTGCCTGATCGATTGTGAGGACCCCGCCTCGTGCAACGCCGCCACACTCGGCCGCGCCGCAATGCGCCGCATCTCCGTCGTGATCTTCGGGACGCGCGAGGCGCTCGACCGGGTGCAGGAGGTTGCCCGGGCACACGACATTCAGACGCTGCTCGTTCCGCCCGAGCCGGGCGATCTGGCGGCGACGATCGCGAGCGCGCTCCGCCGCGTCAGCTGATGCTCGCACACGCACAACGGGGCCGGCGATCGGTCGCCGGCCCCGTTGCACGTGACACCGGCCGTTCGCCGGATCAGGACTTCACGATGATCAGGAACCGCGAGGCCTCCCAGAAACGCTCGGGCTGCTCGATGCGGATGCCACCGGTCAGCTTGCCGTCCTTCGAGCCGATCGGTGAGGCGAAGGAGGGGTCCTGCCGGGAGAAGATCGTGTACTCGCCGGCGGGGAAGTTGATGACGCGATCGCGCGTACGGTCGATGCGAATGAACTTCGACGGGTCGAGGTTGCGTGCCGGCGCCGTTGGGCGCCCGCCGACGAGGAGGAACCGGCGATGGCCTTCCTCGACGAGAATCCCCGCCTTCACGAGCTCGTCCTTCGTGCCGATCACGTAGTACGCGGTGTTCTTTTCGGTCGTGAGCTCGTTGACGGTGTCCGTCAGCGCCGACTTCTCGCCGGCGAGCTGCACGTTGGCGCGCGTCACCGTGTCGATCTTCATGTTGAGCGCGGCGATCTGCTGATTCTGCTTCGCGATCGTCGCCTCGTAGTCGGCTTTCTGCTGTTCGACCGTCTGGCGCAGATCGGCGATCGTCTTCTCGTACTCGGCGACCTGGGCGACGAGCGTCGCATCGTGCTTCGACAGGCGCGCCGCGCGCGCGCGAAGCGACGCCACGCGCGCCTCGCTCGAGTCGAGTCGCGCCACCAGCTCCGCGATGCGACTCACGATGGCGGTGCGCTCTTCCTTGATGGCGGCGATGTCCGACTCACTCGACAGGCTCGTGTTGAGCTTGGCGGGTGCGTGCGACTTGAGCTTCGCCATCTCGGTATTGATGTCGTTCATGAACTGCGTACCGGTCATGACTTCGGACAGCAGCTCGTTCTTGATCGACACGAGCGAGTCGGTCCGCAGCGAGTCGGCGTGAGCGAGCGTGCGCAACTGCTGCTTGGCCTGCGTGTCGCACGCGGCGAGCAGCACGACACAGGGCAGGAGGACGCGAAGGGCGCGCATAAGGGGTGGGGGGAAGGAGGTGTTGCGACGAACTATTGAACGTGGCCAGCAGGTAAAGAATACAACAGTTCGATCGTGGCGCGATCGGCGGGGCTCAACTGGTCCACGCGCACCAGCGCGGCCATGATGTCGCGCGGGTCCTCGCTGTGGCTCAGCCCCAGCGCGTGCCCGACTTCGTGTAGGGCAATCGCGTGCATCTCGCGCGGGTTCAGCTCCATGCCGGTGCTCATGTGCATGGCGAGCGTGATGTCGCCGTCGGTGAGCCAGCCGGTGCGATCGGTGCGCCACGTGGTCGATCCGGTCTTGTGATCGAGGCGTTCGGTCCAGTGCACCCTGACGTCGGCGTTCCGCGGGGAGCTCACGAAGGCGAAGCGCACGGGGATGCCGGTGGCCGCCCAATCACTGAAGGCAGCGCGGACCGCGGCCGGGAACGCCGCGCGCGGGCCGGACACGATGCCGGATGAATCGATCCAGACGCGGAGGGGCTGGGCGGTGCGGTCGGGCCAGCGCTCGATCGTCGAGTCGCGGTCGGCGAGGCAGCGGTCGATGTAGGTGCCGCGGGCGCCGAGCATGATCTCGTTGAGCTCGGGGACGCGGATCGCGCCGGCCGCGAATGCGTTGCCGAGGGTGCCGTCGCCGACGGCCGACGAGTAGGCGGTACAGTCGACGATGCCGGCGGTCGCGGCGAACGCGACCGCGAACGTGAGCACGCGTCCCAGCGACAGAGGACTGCGAAACTGCATGGGGGGACTGCCAGCGGAGGAGGGAAACGCGGGAACTGCGATCGGCGCAGCGCGGCAGAGGATGGAAAGCGCCGGCGCACCGTGCGGATCATACCCGCGGTCTGATCCAATGTTCAGACGACGGCGCGAATCGCGAGCAACGCGATGGTGCAAAGATCACAATCGGCGGTCGCGCGGCGAAGCGTCCTGAGCCGCGCGACCGCCGCCGTTCACCGGGCGATCGCGCCCCAGATCAGCGGATACGTGGCCATCGACTGCCCCCGGTACTGCGGCCGGAATCCATAGAGCACGACGTGCCCGCGTCCGTGTCGGACATCCACGAGCGCCGCCGCCCCGTTGAGCTTTGCGCCGCCGAGCAGCCAGCCGGAGAGGAGCGGATCGCCGTGCGCCGGATACCGCGCCACGGCCGTTGCAGAACTCGAATCAGTGATCTGGAATGCCTGGCTGCCCTCGAACCAGACCGACGGCACCGGGGCCGTGACGCCGCGCGCGATCGGGCTGCCGCGGTCGAGGTCGACGGCGAGCAGCGAGCCCGGCGCGTAGAACGCCGTGTTCGGGACGCCGGCGAGCACGTTGCGCACGGGGAGCGACAGCCCCGAGATCAGGGCGCTCGACGCGTTGTTGAAGGCCAGCACCGTGCCGCCGTCCTTCGCGAACGCGTCGAGCGCCGACATCGTCGCCTCCGCATTGCCGGCAGCGCCGGCCGCGCCACCGCGACCGCCACGGCCGCCGACGACGCCGTCGGACACGATCACCACGTCGAACCGATCGTTGAGATGCACGAGGTCCGCGTCCGTGATCGTCGTGAACGGAACGTGGTACAGATCGAGCAGCCAGCGCGTCCATCCTTCGTCGATCGGTTCGAAGGCCTTGGGCCGGAGCACGGCGATGCGCTTGCTCGTGACCGCTGCCGGCGCGTGGAACGTCGGTTCGGCCACAGGCGAGATGATTGCGCCCGTCTTCGGCGCCTCGCCCATGACCTCCGCCGCGTCGACACCGAACAACAGCGGCAGCGTCTGCGCGGTCACGTCGTACGGGCGCTTGGGCGGGCCGCCGGGATACTCGAAGAGGTTCGGGTACTGCTGCCGCTCGAGCATCGTCTTGGCGTAGCCGCCGAACGGCTGCCGCGTGAGCACGACGTAGCTTCCCGCCGGATATGATTTCCCGTTCACCGTCACGGCCGCCGTGGCCCGGCGGATCTCGACCTGTCCGTGCTGCAGCGTCCAGAGCATGCGGTTGAGCGCCTGCGGATCGGGCTGCGTCGTGGGGATCACGAACGCCGAGGGCCACGCGTCACGCCCCCACGCCGGCTGCGCTCCGAGTGCGCGATCGGCGACGGCGGCGTATCCCTCGAGCCAGGAGCGCCGCTCGAGCGCCGCGTCGAGGAACAGCGCCCAGCTCGCCGCCGTCTGGTAGCGCACGATGTCGCCGTACGTCCAGTGGCCGCCCGGCCAGACGGAGGGGAAGTTCCATGACTCGACCTTCGCGTCATAGCCGCGTCCTGGCCCGAGGCGATCGAACGGAATGTCGATCGGAGACGCGAGGCGTGCGCTCGCGGTCTCGGTGAGCAGCCGCGCGCCGCGATGATAGAGCGAGTACTGGCGCGCCGGCGACCACTGATCGTACGACGCATTGCTCGCGATGCCGGTGAAGCCCTCGTTCGTCATGCGCCGCACCATCGACATCCCGAGCCCATTCGTCGCCGCAGTGAGAATCGGATCGATGTTCGGATCGACCGGATCCATGTACGGCGGGATGAACAGGCGCCCGGCGTAAGAGCCCTGCTGATGGATGTCGTTGACGATCTCCGGGTCCCAGGGCGTGTACAGCGAGTCCACCGTATAGCGCGTCTCGGGCTGTGTGAACGCGTACCAGTCGCGGTTGTCGTCGTGACCGACGTACTTCGCGTAGAGATCCGGCGGATCGCGTCCTTCCATCGGCGTGCCCAGTGTCGAGCGGTAGTAATCGCCGACGATGTCGACGCCGTCCGGATTCTGCGACGGCACGAGCATGATGATCGTGTTCGCGAGAATCGTCCGCGCCTCCGGATCGGCCGCGCGCGCCAGCCGGTCGGCGAGCACGACGGGCGTGGTGAAGCCGCCGGATTCGTTCGAGTGAATGGACGACGTGACGAGAACGATGTTCTTGCCCTGGTCGAGCAGCGTCTCGCGCTCGCCCGGCTGTTGCAGCCGCGGATCCATGAGCTTGCGCTGGATCTCGCGATACAGGTCGAGGTGGGCGAGCGTGCTCGAGTCCGAGATGAAGGCGACGATGAACGGCCGGCCGAGCGTCGTCTTGCCGAGTGTGCGCACCGACACGCGCGGGCTGGCCTTGTCGAGCGCCGTGAAGTAATCGACGATCTGCTTCCAACTCGGCAGATGCCGGTCGGCCCCGGGCGCGAAGCCGAGGATCGATTCAGGGGTGGGGATCTTCTGCTGCGCCGGCACCGTCGAAACGGCCGACGCCAGGAGCGCCGCGGCTGCGAGAATCGGACGGAGTCTCATGGGAACCGTATGAGGAATCGCGAAGGAGGGAAACGTCGCGGAGACATTACCGGCGCGCGGGCGGGCGGGGAAGACTCGTTGATCGAATCGCCGAGCGGGCGGGGCTCGCGCCGGGCAGGTCACGGAGGACCGCTCGGGCGGGCCACAACGACGAAGGGGGAACGGCAACGAGTGGAACGGAGTGAACTGAGCGGAATACGGAGACGGCAACAACAACAGCGAGTGCAATGGGAACGGCCGCGGGACGCGTCGATGTCGAAGTCGTCCTGCGGCCGTTCCCAGGAGATGGAGTTGCCGTTTCCGTTCGCGCTTCAGTTCGATCCGTTCGAGTCGCCGTTCCAATCTCTTGGTGGCCTGCCGCGCCATGCCACGACCGACCCGGCGCGACGCACCGTCGTACCAGCGTGCGCTATGGCGTCGCCGTCACGACCGGTTTGCCGTCGCGCTCCGCCTGCAGCTTGTCGAGATCCAGCTGGTGCGTCCGCAGGAATGCCGCATTCTTCGAGAGTGTCGGCGTGGGGGGCGCGTCCTTCGGGTTCTGCATGAACCGCTGCGCCGCCGCGATGGCGATCGAGGCCACGAAGTAGTCCTTCGTCGACATACCCGCGCTCGCGATCGCGTTGTTCACGCGCGCGTTCGCTTCGAGGTACTTGAGGCCGGCATCGGCATCGGTCGAGCCGGCATCGGTGATGTTCGCGCTCAGATAGCTCCGCACCGTCGAGTCGCGGACTTCGAGCGCCGACACGCTGTCCGCCGCAGCCATGAACCTGGTGAAGTTCGAATCGGTGAGCTCGTACTCCGTCGCCTTGGTGACGCTCTTCGCATCCGTGCGCGTCACCTGCACGCCCGGCCCGGCAGCGGGTGTGGCGTTGGTGGTGTACACGGCCGCCGAGTCCACGTCGCCGGAGGCGATCCGCTGTTTCTCGGCCTTCGCCGCGCCACGCGAGCAGGCGCCGAGCGCGGCGCAGGCGGCCACAGCCAGGAGCGCGCGTTGCGCCGTCGTGAATTTGTCGAGCATGATTGAACGCTCCGCATCTCGAGTCCGTTGCATAGAGCGCACGGCGCATGCCGGCGGCCTCTAGCGAGTCGGGCGCCGCCTCGTTCAGCTTGTAGGCGCGGCCGAGTCCTGTCGGCCGCAGACGCTCGTGGTCTCCACCAGACGAGGTTCTTTCATGCGAGTTCGTTTACTCTCCGCGCTGGCCGTCGTGTCGCTCGTGCCCGGCGGAGTGCTGCACGCGCAATCCCGCTCGGCCGCGACGGGGCGCGCCGCCATGCTCCCCGCCGTGGACACCGCGCTGCTGCACGGCCTCAACTTCAGAAACGTCGGACCGCCACGCGGCGGGCGGGTGACGACGGTGACCGGCGTCCCGTCCGAGCCGCGGACGTTCTACATGGGCGTGGCCAGCGGCGGCGTGTTCCGCACCACGGACGGCGGCGCCTCCTGGGTGCCGATCACCGACGGCAAGGTCCCGCTCGGCTCGACCGGCTCCATCGCCGTCGCCGACGCCGATCCGAACGTGATCTACCTCGGCACCGGATCGGACGACATCCGGAGCAACGTGTCGACCGGCCACGGCGTGTACAAATCGCGCGACGGCGGCCGGACGTGGAGCTTCATGGGGCTGTACGACGCGGGCCAGATCGGCGCGGTGCGCATCAACCCGCACAACCCCGACATCGCGTTCGTGGCCGCGATCGGCAACGCGTTCAAGCCGAATACCGAGCGCGGCGTATTCAAGACCTCTGATGGCGGCAAGACGTGGCGCAAGGTGCTCTACGTCTCCGACAGCGTCGGCGCGGCGGATCTCGAGCTCAACCCGGCCGACCCGGACGTCGTCTACGCCTGGATGTGGCGCGGCCAGCGCAAACCGTGGACGATCATCAGCGGCGCCGAGAACGGCGCGGGCGTGGGATTCTACAAGAGCACCGACGGCGGCGAGCACTTCACCAAGATCACGAACGGCCTGCCGACCGGGCTCGTGGGGAAGGGGAACATTGCCGTCACGGCGGCGAATCCCAACCGCGTGTACGCGCTCGTCGAGGCGAAGCCGGGCGGCGGTCTCTACCGCTCCGAGGACCAGGGCCAGAGCTGGAAGCTGATCAGCAGTTTCGCGCAGCTCATCACGCGTCCGTTCTACTACACCACCCTCGGCGCCGACCCCACCAATGCCGACGTCGTGTATGCGGGCGCCGAGAACTTCTATAAGTCCACGGACGGCGGCGCCACGTGGACCACGCTCCGCACGCCGCACGGCGACAATCACGACATCTGGATCAATCCGAAGGACGGCAAGACAATGATCCAGGCGAACGACGGCGGCGCGAACGTTTCGTTCGACGGCGGCCGCACGTGGTCCACGCAGATGAACCAGCCGACGGCCGAGATCTACGGCGTGTGGCTCGACGACCAGTATCCGTATCGGTTGTACGGCGCGCAGCAGGACGCGAACGCGGTGATCGTGCCGAGCCGCCCCGTGCCCGGCGAGACGGAGCCGTTCGTCGAAGGTCCGGGGTGTGAGACCGGCCCGATCATGCCGCATCCCAAGAACCCCGAGATCGTCTACGGCGCGTGCAAGGGACAGTTCGGGCGCATGTTCATGAACACGCGGCAGGAGCAGAATTATTGGGTCGGCGGGCAATCGCTCTACGGCAACGATGCGAAGGACCTGATCTATCGCTTCCAGCGCGTGTCGCCGATGGAGACCTCCAAGTTCGACTCGAGCGTCGTGTATTACGGTTCGCAGTACGTGCATCGCTCGCACGACGGCGGCGTGACGTGGGAGACGATCTCGCCGGATCTCACCGCGCATCCGGCGTACGCGCAGGGCGGGAGCGGCGAGCCGATCACGCGCGACGTCACCGGCGAGGAGTTCTACAGCACGCTGTACGCAATCAGCGAGTCGAAGCTCGAGCCGGGCGTGATCTGGACCGGATCCAACGACGGCCCGTTCTACATCTCGCGCAACAACGGCAAGACGTGGACGAACATCACGCCGCGGGACCTGCCCCCGGGCGGCCGCGTGCAGTACATCGAAACGTCGCCCCATCGCAAGGGCTCGGCGTACTACGCGGTGTATCGCTACCTGCTGGGCGATTTCGAGCCCTATATTTACAAAACTGATAATTACGGCGCGACGTGGACGCGCCTGACCGACGGCAAGAACGGCATTCCGGCCGACTGGCCCACGCGCGTCGTGCGCGAGGATCCGGTGCGCGAGGGGCTGCTGTACGCCGGCACCGAGTTCGGCATGTTCCTGTCCTACGACGACGGCCGCCACTGGCAGCCGTTCCCGGCGAACCTGCCGAACGTGCCGATCACGGACATCAAGATCCACGACAACGATCTGATCGTGTCGACGCAGGGCCGCTCGATGTGGATTCTCGACGACGTCACCCCGCTCGAGCAGGTCGGTGCGCAGACCGCGGCGAGCGACGCGGTGTTGTTCACGCCGCCCGAGGCGATTCGTGCACGGCCGGCGGGACGCGGCGGATTTGGCGCACCGGCACCCCGGGCACCCGCCGCCGGGCAACCCGAGTTCCCGCCGAACGGCGCGACGATCAGCTACTACCTCGGGCACGCGGCCACGGCTCCCGTCACGATCGAGATTCTCGACGCGGGCGGAAAGGTGATTCGCGCGTTCTCGAGCGCGGGCGGCGCGGCTGGCGCCGAGGCGAACGGAGCCGGGGAAGAAGAAGGGCCGCCGGCGTTCCGCCGTGGGCCTGCGCCCGTGCGTGTGCCCACCGCGGGGGGGATGCAGCGGATCGTCTGGGACTTCAATGACGCCGCGGGGCTGATGGTGCCGCCCGGCACGTATCGCGTGAAGATGACGGTGGGGAGCTGGACGTCCACCAAGCCGCTCACGCTCGTCATCGACCCGCGGCTCACGGCGGATCACGTCACGACGGCCGATCTCCGCGAGCAGTACGAGCACAACGTGCGCATGCGCGCGATGGTCGCCGAGGTGGCACGCGTGGCAAACCGCGTGCGGCAGGCCCGGACGCGGCTTCAGAGCGCGGGCGCGTCCGATTCGCTGGCGAACGTGCAGGCGCTGGCGACGACGTTGTTCGGTCCGGACGAAGGCGTGCGTTACGGCCGGCCCGGGCTGCAGACGCAGATCACGTATCTGGCGGGCATGACGACGCGCGCCGATCAGCGGATCGGTCGCGACGCGATCGCGCGGTACGCGACGCTCCGGAAGGAGCTGGATGCGCTGGAGGCGCGGGTGAACCGGGTGCTCGGCCCCGCGAAGTAGCGGGTCGCTCCGGGCGGTGCGCTAGCTAGCCAGCGCGGCTCGTATCGGGAGTTGATCAGGGCTCGACCGCCGAGGCGGTCGAGCCCTGATCGTTTTGCGCGCTCTGCCTTCCCGCCTCGCGCGCGCCGATTGGGCCTGGGCAATGGCCCTTCAGCGCCAAGTGTTTATCACTCGCATAGGCCGTATCGTCACAACAGACTTCTCCGGCTCTGCGCAGTCCGTCCGCTCGACCCCGACGAGGGTTGGCTCGTATGTCGGCGATTGTCGGACTCGTAAATACAAATGGTTACGAACGATAGAAACATCCGATTGCTGGAGCATTCAGATAACTCAGTGACGAATTCCGATGTCCTGGGGTTCTTGTCCCTAACATCTGTCCGCATTTCGTCACATAATAAGGCCGGTTCGTACCAGTAGAAACGAGCTCCGCCGAACTGTTCCTCGAGTCCGCCGAGACAGCTCCGCGCCAGGGACAGCCAACACATCGGGCAAGCCTGGGCGGGGGCGGAAAGCGCCGTGGCGGCGCGGGGCAGGTGCAGCGGCAGGTGGAGGTGCAGGGGAAGGGTGGGTGCAGGTGCAGAGCAGGTGTGGGGTTCCTACCGGATCGCCGACCCGCACGAACTGCCCGGGTCTGGGTTCGCCCGCGCGACACCGGCCGTCGTATCAACCAGGCCAACTGGCTCGATGGAGGAGGCATGGCACTCTCGTTCCGCCGTACGCTCGCCTGCTTGGGCGTGTGGACGCTGCTACCCGTGATAGCAGCGGCCCAACAATCCGCGATCGTTACGGGCCGCGTTACCGGCGACGGTGGGGTCGGACTGGCGAACGTCGCCGTCTCGATCTCCGACCTCGGAGTCGGCGCGAATTCGCATGAGGATGGCACGTACACGATCACCATTCCCAGCGCGCGCGTGAACGGGCAGACCGTCACCGTGGTGGCGCGGCGAGTGGGGTACAAACCGAAGAGCGCGCGGATCACGCTCACGGGCGGCACCCTCCATCAGGATTTTCAGCTCGAGGCCAACCCGCTGCAGCTTGGCGAGGTCGTCGTCACCGGCGCCGGCACGGAGACCGAGGTCGAGAAGCTCGGCAACGTGCGCAACCAGGTCTCATCCGATCTCATCGAGAAATCGAACGAGAGCAACGTCGTCGAGGCGCTCGCCGCCAAGGCGCCGAACGTGACGATCTCGCAGGAGGCGGGTGACCCGGGTGCGGCGTCGAAGATTCAGATCCGCGGCCTGCGGACGCTGAACGGCGAGACGCAGCCGCTGTTCATCGTCGACGGGATTCCGGTGAGCAACCGCACGCAGTCGACGACGAACTTCAATCCGATCGACGCGGGTGGCGGCGGTGTGGGCGGCCAGGACAACGGCGGCGAATTCGAGGGGACGTCGGCGCCGAACCGGATGATCGACCTCAATCCGGAAGACGTCGAGAACGTGGAGATTCTGAAGGGCGCGGCGGCGGCGGCGATCTACGGCTCCCGCGCGGCGAACGGCGTGATCATCATCACGACGAAGCACGGCAAGGCGGGGCAGACGCACTACGAGCTGCGCAGCTCCGGGTCCAATGACCAGGTGACGCGGCACGAGCCGCTCCAGCGGATGTACGGCCAGGGGCTGCAGAACAAGTCGCCGTCGTCGCCGTGCAACAACATCGGCATCTCGAGCTGTCTCCGGAGCTGGGGGCCGGCGATCTCGGGGGCGACGACGTACGATCACGCCAGCGAGGTCTTCGACACCGGCCACATTCTGGACAACACGCTGAGCGCGTCGGGCGGCAACGACAAGACGACGTTCTATCTCTCGGGGAACTACAACCACAACGAGGGCGTGTTCGTCGGGCCGAACAATTTCTTCAACCGCGCGACGACGCGGCTGAACGCGACGCATCACCTCACCGACAACCTGACGCTCGGCGGCAACTTCTCGTACGCGGACACGCGCGGCCACTTCACGCAGCGCGGCAACAACGTGAACGGGCTGCTGCTCGATCTGTTCCGCACGCCGCCCGAGTTCAACAACCTGCCGTACCTCGACCCGACGAGCGGGCTGCACCGGTCGTACCGCCTGCAGCATCCCGATGCGTCGACGGCCGGACAGTCGCGCGGCTTCAACAATCCATTCTACACGCTGAACGCGCTGCTCAACGACCAGAAGGCGGGCCGCTCGTTCGGCAACATCAACGCGGACTACATCGCGAACAGCTGGCTCAAGTTCAACTACACGCTGGGCGCGGACTACTCCAACGACGAGCGTCTGGAAGGCTGCCCGGCCGAGTGCTCGGACGTGGCGGCCGGCGGCCGCATCACGGAAGGCAAGATCGTCGACTATCAGATCGATCATAACCTCACCGCCACGGCCACCTGGCACCTGACGGACAACATCGGCGGCTCGGCGACCGTCGGTCAGAACCTGAACTCGCGCAACTACCGCACGTTCTCGGTGGTGGGGCGCACGCTGATCGCGCCGCAGCCGTTCAGCATTCTCAACACGCTCTCGCGCGACCCGCCGTCGGACTACCAGACGGAGATCCACAACGAGTCCTACTTCGGCCAGGCGACGTTCGACCTGTACAATCAGCTCTACCTGACCGGCGCGCTGCGCAACGACGGCTCGACGACGTTCGGCCGCAACAACAAGACGGCGAACTTCCCGAAGGCGAGCGCGGCGTGGACGTTCACGAACTGGCACGCGGTGCCGGGACTCACGTTCGGCAAGCTGCGGTACTCGTACGGCGAGGCGGGCAACGAGCCGCAGCCCTATCTCACGTCCGCGACGTTCAGCGGCACGGCGTTGACAGGCGGCATCGCGCAGGGCACGGGACTGACGCCGACGCAGAGCGGGCTGGGTGGCCTGTTCTACACGACCACCAAGCCGGCGACGACGCTGCACCCGGAACGCACGACGGAGAAGGAAGGCGGCTTCGACATCGGCTTCTGGGGCGAGAAGGCGGACCTGAGCGCGACGTGGTACCAGTCGCGGACGACGGACGTCATTCTCGTGACGCCGATCGCGCCGTCGACGGGGTTCGGCAGCGAGGCGAAGAATGCCGGCACGCTGCGCAACGGCGGCACCGAGCTGTCGCTCAATCTGCGGCCGCTGACCACCGCGACTTCGTCGTGGGACATCGGTCTCGGCTGGGCGCGCAACCAGTCGTTCGTGGAGAACATCGCGGGCGCGGACTTCCTGTACACCGGTTCGGCGTTCGTCGGGACGGTGGCCGAGAAGGGCTACCCGCTCGGCGTGATTCGCAGCCAGGGCTTCATGCACTGCGGCATCACGACGAACGCGGACGCGGGCTTCGACATCGCGTCGGCGTGCGCCGGGAAACCGAAGGGCGCGCTGTACATCGACGACGGCAGCAACTGCAGCCCCGATCCGGGGATGCCGTGCGCGGACAACACGCTCCGTGTGCTCGGCGACCCGAATCCGAAATGGACGGGCAACGCGCACACGAGCTTCCGGTGGCATCGGGTCGAGCTCTCGGCGCTCGTCGACGTGCGGCACGGCGGGTTGATGTGGAACGGCACGCGCGGGGCGCTGGACAGCTACGGGACGGCAGGCGAGACGCAGAACCGCGCGGTGTGCACGGGCGCGTCGAACGCGAGCTGCACCGGGAACCTGCACGCGTTTGGCGATCCGAACTGGTATCCGGGGCCGGTGGCCGGTCCGGGGGCGGGGCTGAAGATCCCGATCGGCGAGAACTGGTACCGCACGAGCGGCCTCGCCGCGTGCCCGTTCACGGGCGTCGACGAGCCGTGTCTCGAGAACAGCGGCTTCGTGAAGCTGCGCGAGATCGCGGTCGCGTACACGTTCGACCAGCCGTGGGTGGCGCGTCTGATGGGGCTGTCGAGCATGGACGTGCGCATCGCGGGTCGCAATCTCCGGACGTGGACGAAGTACACCGGTCTCGATCCGGAAGCGAACGTGGCCGGGCCGTTCGAGCAGGTCGGCGCGGCGGACTACTTCAACCTGCCGCTCACCCGCTCGGTCGTGCTCACGATCGGGCTCAACCGCTGAGGCGCGAGGAAATGCGAATGAGAATACTCAGATACGCGGCCCTCGCGGGGACGTGCCTGTCGGTCGCCGCGGCGGGATGCACGAACTTCCTGAACTCGGACAAGGCGGTCTCCGATCCGAACAACCCGACGCTCGCGTCGACGAACCAGCTGTTCGTGGGCACGCTGGCGAACGTCTTCGGCCAGCAGGAAGGGCCGGTGGCGATGATCGTCTGCGAATGGATGCAGCAGTGCGCCGGCGTCGGCGGCCGATTCGTCGACACGCAGGGCACCTACAGCATCACGTCGGGCAGCTTCGACGGCGCGTTCCAGTCGATCTACACGGGCGGCGGCCTGGAGCAGATCCGCGCCGTGGAGGCGCGGGCCGATGCCTCGGGCGACAAGAAGTACAAGGGCATCGCCGAGGTCGTGGAGGTGATGGACGTGCTCTGGGGCACGGACATCTGGGGCGACATGCCGTACAGCGACGCGGTCGGCGACAATCCGACACCCAAGTTCGATACGCAGCAGCAGATCTACACCAGCCTGCTCGCGCTGCTCGACAAGGCGATCGCCGACATGGCGGGCGGCGGCACCGGACCGGGCGACTACGATCTGGTGTACGGCGGCAACGTCGCCAAATGGACGGAGGCGGCGCACACGCTCAAGGCGCGCATCTACCTGCATCAGGTGGAGAAGCTCGGCGCCGCGCAGTACGCGAGCGCGCTGTCCGAAGCGAAGAAGGGCATCAGCTCGCCGAGCGACGACTGGCTCGCGCACCACTCGAGCGCGACGTCGGAGCGCAATCTGTGGGCGCAGTTCCAGCTCTCGTCCTTCGGGCAGGATCTCGTCGCCGGTTCGACGCTCGCCAGCCTCATGGTCGCGCAGGGCGATCCGCGCCTGCCGGACTATTACGCGAAGAACGCGAACGGCGGCTACGGCGGCTACGACGTGTCGACGCAGACCACGCCGCCCGGCGACATCTCCTCGATCCTGGGCTCCGGCCGCACGAACGATCCCACGTTCGCGCAGCCGATCATCACCTACGACGAGAACGAGCTGATCATCGCGGAGGCGTCGTTCAAGAATGGCGACGTGGCGACGGCCACCACGGCGCTCAACGCGGTGCGCGCGCGCTACAACAAGCCCGCGATTCTGGCGCCGACGCTGAACGACATCATGGCGGAGAAGTACATCACGACGTTCCAGAACGTGGAGGCGTGGAACGACTTCAAGCGCACCTGTCTCCCGGCGATGAAGCCGGCGCGTGCCAAGGCGGCGATTCCCGGACGCTTGTTCTACGGCCAGACCGAAGAGCAGACGAATCCGAATACGCCGAGCTCGGACGCACAGAACCTGTTCACCGTTCGGAACTGGAACGATCCCGCCGCATGCCCCGCGTCATGAGGGCGTGATGGCCGATGGCTGCGCGCGGGGGGAGGGCGTTCACGCGCTCTCCCCTCACGCGTCATCACCCGCTGGCGTCAATGATGATGAATTCCTCGATTCGCTGTCTCGCGGCGGGACTCGCCGTTTCCTTCGCGTGCGCCGGGTGCTATGCGTACCTGCCGCCGGACCCGCCGTCGCAGCCGCTCGTGGGCCGGACGATCGAAGCGACGCTCACCGACTCGGGCGCCGTGGTGCTCACGGCGAAGATCGGCCCGCAGGTGGCGCAGGTGCGGGGGCGCGTGCTTTCCGTCCAGCCGGGGGCGATCTCGCTCGCGATGGACGAGACCGTGCAGCGGGACGGCGACGGTACACCATGGAAGCACGAGGTCATCGAGGTGCCGCGTCCGCTGATCGACGCGGTCGCGGTGAAGCAGTTCTCGCCGTCGCGCACGGTGCTGTTCACCGCACTCACGTCGGTCGTGATGGTGGCGATCGAGCGAGGGTTTCTGCATTCGGGCGGCGCGAACGCTCCCGGCACCGCGCAGACCGGCACGCCCGGCGCGAAGTAGCGTCAGCGGGTCATCGCACGAGCACGAACGAGCGGGCGAGCTCCGTCTCGAGCGTCCACTCGACCGTTTCGCCGGGCAGGACGTGCAGGACCTGCGTCGTGAACGGCTGGGTCGAGCCTACGGGATCGGCGCTGAGCTGGATCTCGTTCCCGGGGTACTGACGGAGGTGCAGCGTGAACGTCCGGTCCGTCGCGGCCGTGACCTCGCCGATCCGCTCGCGATGCCCCTGTCGCACGTTGTAGATCACGACGTCGAGCGGATGATGGTTGATGATGCTCAACGTGGCGACGTTGTCGTCGACCGCCGCATTCGTGTCATGGCGCATCGGGCAGCCGACGACGGTTGCGAGGACCGCGGAGGTCCCGAGGGCGCGTCTCACGCGCCGCCACGTTCGCCGCGAAGTTCCGAGAGCGCGCATGAGGGGGTGGTGGTGACCCCTCAGCTATACGGCCGTCTCGCCGCGCGGGCAAGGATCATGTGCCCTTCCGCCGAATCGTCACCCCGCCGTTCGTCGTCATGGCGCGAATCGAGGCGCCGCCGCTCCCGAGCTGGGTCGTGAGCTCCCGCCGAATCGAGCCCTGCACGGTGATCGGAAACTCGATGTCCAAGCCTCCGTTCACGGTCCCGGTCTCGAGCCGAGCGTTGTAGCTCGCCGGGAGCGCGAGCCGCACGCCGCCGTTGGTGGTTCGCAGGTCGAGACCGGCGCCGTTCCATCGGTCGCCGCTCAGGTCCGCGGTGACGCCGCCGTTGGTCGTCGTGCCGCGCACGTCGCCAGCAACGCCCGCGACGTGGATCCCGCCGTTGGTGGTTTGCATGTCGATGTGCGAGTCGACGCTGTCCACCGAGATGCCGCCGTTGCGCGCCTCGAGGCGAAGATCGGTGCCGCGCGGCACCCACACCTCGTAGCTCACGGCCCACGAGGAATGTCGGCCATACACGCGCGGCCCGTCGGCGCGAATCTGGCCATTCTCCGTTGATACGGTGATCTGCTTCGCGATGTCCCGCGCGTCGGCATCGCTCTCGGCTTGCGCCTGGACCATGGCGATCACCTGGATCTGACTCTTGTCCCAGCCGTGCACGGTGATCCCGCCGTTCTGGCGACCATCGACCTCCACGCTCCTGGTGGCCGGGAGGGTGACGTTGCGCGTCTCGCAGACGCGCGCGTCGTCGCGGTCGCCATCGTGCCGGCAGTCATCGAGCCAGCGATCGGCGCGGCTCTGCTGCGCGGAGGCCAGGCGGGGGAAGCACACGAGGGCGGTGAGCAGGGCAAGCTGCGATACCCGTGGCAGGCGATGCATGGGTCGATCTCCGAGTGAGCGATTCGCCGGATTGGACAACGCTCGGCACTCGATGGTTGGAAGCCTCGCGAGCGGGTATATTCCGCCCGCGCCACTCCAATCCGACCAGACATGAATCGCGCCTTCTTCCGCCGTACCACCGGCCGACTCGCGTGCGCCTGTGTCGCGCTCGTTGGCGGCGTTCGCGCCTCGCACGCGCAGGTCGCGTTGAGCGACGCCGAGCGTGCCGCGGCCAACCGCCTGATCGATGCCGCGCTCGCGGACACGGTGGGCTATCAGCGCCTGGGAGCGCTGACGGACACCTTCGGACATCGGCTGAGCGGCTCAGCGTCGCTCGAGCACGCGATCGACTGGGTGCTCGACCAGATGAAGCACGACGGCCTCGCGCACGTGCGCGGCGAACCGGTGATGGTGCCGCACTGGGTGCGCGGCACAGAGTCGGCAACGCTGGTGTCGCCGCGTGAGGTGCCGCTGCACATGCTCGGCCTGGGCATGAGCGTCGGGACGCCGCCGCAGGGGATCACGGCGCCGGTGCTCGTGGTGAGCAGCTTCGAGGAGCTGCAGCGGCGCGCCGCCGAGGCGAAGGGAAAGATCGTGCTGTTCGATCACCCGTTCCCGACGGATGTAGCGCCGATGGCGGGCTACGATCAGGCGGTCGCGTATCGCGGGGGCGCGCCCGTCGCGGCGGCAAAGGTCGGCGCGGTGGCCGCGCTCATTCGCTCGATCGAGAGCTTCTCGATCCAGAGTCCGCACACGGGCTCCACGCGCTACGATCCGTCGGTGCCAAAGATCCCGGCCGCGGCGCTGTCGATCGAGGACGCCGAGCTGCTGCACCGGATGCAGGATCGGGGGCAGAAGATCGTCGTCACGCTCAAGATGGATGCTGAGACGCTGCCCGATGCGCCGTCGCGCAATGTGGTCGCGGAGCTCGAGGGGAGCGAGAAGCCGGACGAGGTCGTGGTGCTCGGCGGGCACATCGACTCGTGGGACGTGGGTGAAGGCGCGATGGACGACGGCGGGTGCAGCGTGGCGGCGTGGGAGGCGGTGCACCTGATGCAGCAGCTCGGTCTCCGGCCGAAGCGCACCGTGCGGGTGGTGCTGTGGACGAACGAGGAGAACGGCGGGCGGGGCGGGCGGGGCTACCGCGACGCGCACGCGGCGGAGCTCGCGAATCATCAGGTCGCGATGGAGTGCGACAACGGCGTGTTCCGCCCGGACGGCGTGCGCTTCCAGGGGTCGGCGGCGGGACTCGCCTTCATCCAGCCGGTCGCGCAGCTGCTCGAGCGGATCGGGGCCGGCAAGGCGTTCGCGGGCGACCCCGAGGCGGACGTGACGCCGATCATCCAGCGCGGCGTGCCGGGCCTCGCGCTCGACGTGGACGACACGCGCTACTTCTGGTATCACCACTCGTGGGGCGACATGATGACGATGATCGACCGCGACGATTTCCGCCGGTGCATCGCGACGATGGCGGTGTGGGCGTATGCGCTGGCCGACCTGGACCAGCGCGTCCCGCGCTGATCCGGCGCGGCATTCTCGAACTGGAATATAGGATCTAACATGAGAGTTTACATCGTCGCGGCGTTGGCGGGCAGCGTGGTCCTGGCGGCGCCGGGCCTGGCTCAGGCAGGGACGCAGTGCGCGCCCGACAACGCGGGGCTCGAGCTGCCGCATGGCTTCTGCGCCGCGCTCTACGCCGACTCGGTGACCGGCGCGCGGCACCTGTGGATCGCGCCCAACGGCGACGTGTTCGTGAGCACCGGCCGCGGGAATCACGGCATCGTGGCGCTCCGCGACGCGAACGGCGACGGCCGCGCGGACGAGCGCGTGACGATCGCGACCGGCTTCAATTCGTCCGAGCTGCGCGAGTTCGACGGCTACCTGTACACGGAGAACACGACCGACGTGCTGCGGTTCCCGTACACGGCGGGCGCACTCGAGCCGGCGGGGGCGATGGATACGGTCGTGAAAGGGCTGCCCAAGGGCGGCGACCACTTCTACAAGACGTTCATCATCGACCGCGACGGCTCGCTGTACGTGAACGTCGGGTCGGCGGACAACGCGTGCCAGGAGAAGAATCGCGCGCCGCGGTCGAAGGGGAAGAATCCGTGCGACGAGCTCGAGACGCGCGCGGGGATCTGGAAGTTCGACGCGCGCAAGCGCGACCAGACCCAGGCGGGCGCCGTGCATTTCGCGCGCGGCATCCGCAACGCGGTCGGGATGGCGATCAGTCCATTCGACGGCAAGCTGTGGGTCACGCAGCACGGCCGCGATCAGCTCGGCGGGAGCGCGGGCGGCAACTGGCCGTTCAGCGACCGGTACAATGCGGAGAATCCGGCCGAAGAGTTGCTCCAGCCGAATCAGGGTGACGACTTCGGCTGGCCCTACTGCTATTACGCGGTCGACGAGCATCATCTCGTGCTCGCGCCGGAGTACGGCGGCGACGGCAAGGCCGTCGGCCAGTGCGCGCAGAAGAAGGAGCCGGTCGCGGTGTTTCCGGCACACTGGGCGCCGGATGGGCTGATGTTCTACACGGGCTCGGCGTTTCCGGCGAAGTACCGGAACGGGGTGTTCATCGCGTTCCATGGTTCGTGGAATCGCGCGCCGGAGCCGCAGGCGGGGTACCGGGTGGTGTTCCAGCCGCTGGAGAACGGCAAGGCGGCGGGCGCGTACGAGACGTTCGCGAATGGATTCGCGCCGAACCTCAGCGGGCGGCGACCCACGGGCGTGCATCGCCCGGCGGGGCTCGCGCAGGGACCGGACGGCGCGCTGTACGTCGCCGACGATGCAGGCGGCCGCATCTACAAGATCGTATACACCGGGAAATAAGCGACTACTTTAGGAAAATGCCTCTCATGGACGCGTGGGTGACCCGATGAGCGAAAATCCTCTGCATCGCTTGCACGACGCCGGACAGTCGATCTGGCTGGACTTCATCGACCGCACGATGCTGCGCAACGGCGATCTGCAGCGCCGCATCAACGACGATGCGCTGACCGGGATGACGTCGAACCCGACGATCTTCGAGAAGGCGCTGGCGGAAGGGAGCGCCTACGACGATCAGATTCGCGGCGCGACGGGCGAGTTCACGGCCATGGAGCTGTTCGAGCTCATCGCGACGACGGACGTGCGCGACGCGTGCGACATCTTCAAGTCCGTGCACCAGCGCGCCAAGGGCGCCGACGGGTTCGTCTCGATCGAGGTCTCGCCCGGCGCGGCGAACGACGCGCGGGCGACCGTGTCGGAAGCGTCGCGGCTCTGGGCCACGGTGGACCGGCCGAACGTGATGGTGAAGGTGCCGGGCACGGTGGAAGGCGCGACGGCGGTTCGCGAGCTCACGGCCGCGGGCGTGAACGTGAACATCACGCTGCTGTTCGCGATCGAGGCGTATCGCCGCGTGATCGACGCCTACATGGCGGGGCTCGAGGACCGGCTGGGGGCGGGGAAGGACATCTCGCACATCCACTCGGTGGCGAGCTTCTTCGTGAGCCGCGTCGACACCGAGGTGGACAAGCGGCTCGACGCGAAGGCCGGTGGCGCGTCGCTCAAGGGCAAGGCGGCGATCGCCAACGCGAAGCTCGCGTACGCGCTCTTCCAGTCGCAGATCGCGACGCCGCGCTGGCAGGCGCTGGCGGCGAAGGGCGCCAACGTGCAGCGGCCGCTGTGGGCCAGCACGAGCACAAAGAACCCCGCGTATCGCGACGTCATGTACGTGGAGGAGCTGATCGGGCCCGACACCGTGAACACGATGCCGCCGCAGACGATCGAGGCGTTTCGCGATCATGGGGTCGTCTCGCGGACGGTGGACACGGGGATCGACGATGCGCGCGCGACGATCGACGCGATCGAGGCGCAGGGCATCTCCATGCACGACGTCACCGACAAGCTGCTCGTCGACGGGCTCGCCAGCTTCCAGAAGTCGTTCGACACCCTGCTCGCCGGCCTGGAACGGAAGACCAAGGCCCTGGGCAAGGATCTCGTCGGCAGCCGATAGCGGACCGCCGCCAGGCGCCGCACCGACCTCTCACAACCGACCACGTTGCGCTACTGCCGAACGAAGATCGTCTGTACGCTCGGGCCCTCGAGCTCGACCCGTGAGGCGCTCCGGAGCTTGATGGACGCGGGCCTCAGCGTCGCCCGCATCAACTTCTCACACAGCACGCACGAGCAGCACGCGGCGACGATTGCGCTCGTGCGCGAGGTCGCCGCCGAGATCGGGCGGCCGGTCGCGATTCTCGGGGACCTCCAGGGGCCGCGCATCCGCATTGGCGAGCTGCCGGCGCCGCGCGACCTCGAGGACGGGAGCGACGTCGTGCTCGTCGCTGAGGGGCACGAGCAGGGCGACGAGATCCCCGTCACGTACGCGGCGCTCGCCGACGACGTGCACGTGGGCGATCGGATCCTGATCAACGACGGGCTGCTCGAGCTCGTAGTGCTCGAAGTGCACAAGCCGCGCGTGACCGCGCGCGTGCTGCACGGCGGCCGGCTCACGAGCCACAAGGGGATGAACCTGCCGGGCGTGCAGGTCTCGGCGCCCTCGATCACGGAGAAGGACCGCGAGGACGTGCGATTCGCGGCGGAGCAGGAGCTCGATTACATCGCCCTGAGCTTCGTGCGGCGCGCGCAGGACATCGCCGAGCTGCGCACGCTGATTCCCAAGTCCATGCTCGTCGTCGCCAAGATCGAGAAGGATTCGGCATTAGAGAACATTGAAACGATCATCCGCGCGTCCGACGGCATCATGGTGGCGCGCGGCGACCTGGGCGTGGAGCTGCCGTTCGAGGAGGTGCCGTACGCCCAGAAGCAGATCATCGCCCTCTGCAACCGCCTGGGGCGGCCGGTGATCACGGCCACGCAGATGCTCGAGTCGATGATCACGCATCCGCGGCCGACGCGCGCCGAGGCGAGCGACGTCGCGAACGCGATTCTCGACGGCACGGATGCGGTGATGCTCTCCGCGGAGACGGCGGCCGGCCAGTACCCGCGGCTCGCGGTGGAAGCGATGAGCCGCATCATCGCCGAGATCGAGAGCAAGCCGCAGTCGTTCCGCCGCGACGACCGGCGCCGGACCGAGACCGCGGTCTCGACCGAGTTCGCGATCGCGGCGGCGAGCAGCGCCGCGGTGAACATGCTTGGCGCGCCGGCGCTCATCGTCTTCACGAAGAGCGGCTTCAGCGCACGCGTGGTGGCGTCGCACCGGCCGAGTGTGCCGATCCTCGTGCTGACCGACAGCCCGCGAACGTACCGGCAGCTGGCGCTGATCTGGGGCGTGATCCCGGAGCTCGTGCCGCATTGCAGCACGTACGACGAGATGGTCCGGCTCGGGCTCGAGGCGGTGCAGCGGCGCGAGCTCGCGCGGCCGGGCGATCGGGTCGTCGTCACCGCGGGCGTGCCGTTCGACACGCCGGGCACGACGAACCTGTTGAAGGTCGAGACCGTGTGAAGCTCACGTTCCTGGGCACCGGCACCAGCTTCGGCGTGCCGAAGCTGGGGTGCCACTGCGCCGTGTGCCGCTCGCCGGATCCGCGCGACAAGCGCACGCGGGTGGGCGCGGTGGTCGAGAGCGCACGGGGAACGCGGCTCCTGATCGACACGCCGCCGGAGCTCCGGCTCCAGCTCATCGCCGCGGGCATCGACCGGATCGACGCGGTGGCGTTCACGCACCAGCACGCCGATCACACGCACGGGATCGACGACTTGCGCGCGATCACGGTGAGCCGCGAGGGGCCGCTGCCCATGTACGGGCCGGCGGAGACGCTGCGCGAGCTGGCGGTGAAGTTCCGGTACATCTTCGACGACCGCGTGCGGCCGCTGCCCGGCACGTCCAAACCGGAGGGACACGCGCATCCGGTCGAGCCGGGCCAGCCGTTTCGCGTCGGAGATCTCGACATCACGCCGGTCGCGGTGCCGCACGGCACTGTCACGGTCTTTGCATATCGAATCGGCCCGCTGGCCTACGTCACCGACGCCAAATCGCTGTCGCCGGACGCGATTGCTTTGCTATCGGGCGCGCGTGTCCTCGTCATCAACGCGCTGTTCCGCACCGAGCACCCGACGCACCTCAGCATTCCGGAAGCGATCGACGCCGCGCGCGCGATCGGCGCCGAGCGGACGTATCTGACGCACCTGACGCACGACAACTTCCACGCCGATCTCGAGGCCGAGCTGCCGCGTGGAATCGCTCCCGCATTCGACGGTCTCACCATCCGCATCGACTGATCCATGACGCTTCGCATCGACTTCACCAACATGATGGGCGACGTCGTCGACGGCGGCATCGCCGCGGCCGACTGGAACGCCGCGGCCGAGTCGTTCCGGCGCGCGCACGCCGGATTCAATCGCCGGCGCGATGCCGGCGAGCTCGGATTCCTCGCGCTGCCCACCGACGAAGCGCTGCACCGGCAGTCCTCGGACTTCGCGACTCGCACGCGCGGCACGTACGACGACGTCGTGATTCTCGGCATCGGCGGATCGGCGCTCGGGCCCATCGCGCTGCGCACCGCGCTGCTCAAGCCGCAGTGGAACTCGCTCTCGAAAGAGGAGCGGGGCGGACAGCCGCGGCTTCACGTGCTCGACAACGTCGATCCGCACACGATCTCGGCGCTGCTCGGCCGGCTGGCGTTGGACCGCACGCTGTTCGTGGTGATCTCCAAGTCCGGCGGCACCGCGGAGACGATGGCGCAGTATCTGGTCATTCGCGAACGCCTCAACACCGGCGTCGCCGATCCCAGGCAGCATCTGGTGCTCGTGACGGATCCGGCGAAGGGCGCGCTTCGCGATCTGGCGAAGACGGAAGGCATTCCCGCGCTCGACATTCCGCCGGCGGTCGGCGGCCGGTACAGCGTGCTCACGCCGGTGGGCATCCTGCCGGCGGCGCTCGTCGGGATCGACACGGCGCAACTGCTCGCCGGCGCGCGCGATCTTGCCGCGCGCTGCGGCGGCGACGATCTGGCGAGCAACCCCGCCGGCGTGTTCGCCACACTCCAGTATCTCGCGGACACGAAGCAGGGGCGCCACATCCACGTGCTCATGCCGTACTCGGATCCGCTCCGCGACGTAGCCGACTGGTTCGTGCAGCTCTGGGCGGAGAGCCTGGGCAAGCACCGGGAGAAAGGCGATCGTGGCGTGGGGCCCACGCCCATGGGCGCGCTCGGCGCGACGGATCAGCACAGCAAGGTGCAGCTGTTCATGGAAGGGCCGCCGGACAAGACCGTGACGTTCATCGCGGTCGACCAGGGTGGGGTGGACCTTCCGATCCCGAAGCTCCATGCCGACGTGAAGGAGCTCGGGTATCTCGGCGGCCACCAGCTCGGCGAGCTGCTGTCGATCGAGCAGCGGGCGACGGCGGGGGCGCTGGCGCAGCGCGGGCGCCCGAACATGACGATCCACGTCGATCGCGTGGACGCCTGGCACCTCGGCGCGCTGTTCATGCTCCTCGAAATCGCGACGATCCACGCCGGGGAGCTCTATGGCGTGAATCCGCTCGACCAGCCGGGCGTGGAGCTCGGGAAGCAGTTCACGTATGCTCAATTGGGACGAGCGGATGCGGAGCAGGCTCGGCAGGAATGGAACCTGCTACCAAAGCCAGACGCGAGATACAGCGTCTAGCGGACTTGCCGGGCCGGCTGGTGTGCCGCGTAATTGAGGCAGCCGACCCAGGTGCAGTGTCCCGCAACCTCAGTTTTTCACTATGGATACGATCGAGACTCTCAACGGCTTATTCGGCGCTGACGTGAGTGTCCAGGACGGGCGCGTCACGGTGAAGCGCGACGCGTCGCTGGCCTCGCCGGCGATGGACCGTCTGGCGCGCGCCGCGGTGTTCGGGGAAAACGACGAGCGCGAGCACGCGCGCTGGCTCATCTGGGAGCTGGGGCAGGCGGTGGGCGTGCGGCCCTCGTCGATCCAGGATCTGTACATGGCGCGCGGTCGCGGCGAGACGCACGGCTACACGGTGCCGGCGATCAACGTGCGCGGCATGGCGTACGACACGGCGCGGGCGATCTTCCACACGGCGATCAAGCTCGAGGCGGGTGCATTCATCCTGGAGATCGCGCGGTCGGAGATCGCCTATACAGACCAACGGCCGGCGGAATATGTATCCGTGATGCTGGCGGCGGCGCTCCGCGAAGGATTCCGCGGGCCGGTGTTCATTCAGGGCGACCACTTCCAGGTGAGCGCGAAGAAGTACGCGGTCGACCCGACCACGGAAGTGGAGGCGGTGAAGGCGCTCGCGCGCGAGGCGATCGCCGCCGGGTTCTACAACATCGACGTCGATACGTCGACGCTCGTCGACATCTCGAAGCCGACGCTCGACGAGCAGCAGCGCCTCAACTACGAAGTCGGCGCGGACATCCTGAAGACGATCCGCGCGCTCGAGCCCAAGGGTGTGACGATCTCCATCGGTGGTGAGATCGGCGAGGTCGGGACGCAGAACAGCACGGTCGAGGAGCTCCGCACGTACATGGACGGCCTGATTCGGAGCGTGCCGAAGGGCGTGCCGGGGCTGTCGAAGATCAGCGTGCAGTCGGGCACGTCGCACGGCGGCGTGGTGCTGGCCGACGGCTCGATCGCCGACGTCAAGCTCGATCTCGACACGCTCGAGCGGCTGTCGAAGGTGGCGCGCGACGAGTACGGGCTGTCGGGCGCCGTGCAGCACGGCGCGTCGACGCTGCCGGACAGCGCGTTCCACAACTTCCCCAAGCGCGAGACGGCGGAGATTCACCTCGCGACGAACTTCCAGAACATGCTGTACGATCACATGCCGGCGGAGCTGCGGCAGCAGATCTACGCGTGGCTGGCCGAGAACGCGAAGGACGAGCGGAAGCCGAGCGACACGGACGAGCAGTTCTTCTACAAGACCCGGAAGAAGGCGCTGGGTCCGTTCAAGAAGCAGCTCTGGGATCTGCCGGAGAGCGCGAAGGCGACGCTCGCCAAGGCATACGACGAGAAGTTCACGTTCCTGTTCAACCAGCTCGCGATCGGCGGGACGGCGAGCGTGGTCGCGACATTCGTGCAGGCGCCGGAGATCCATCGCGCCGACCCGACGGTGGCCGCGGCGGTCGCGGCGGCGCCGGACGACGCGGACCTGAGCGACTGACGGGGAGGCGGATGGCAACGCGCGCGGCGCCGGATCCGGAGTCGAGGGGCGCCGCAGCGCTCGATTCGCTGTGGTTGGAGACGCTGCGCCGGATCGTCGATCGGTCGGCGCATGAAGTGAAGGGCGCGCTCAACGGCGTCGCGCTCAACGTGGAAGTGGTGCGGTCGCGCGCCGAGCGGCCGGAGACGGCGGCGTCGGCGCTCGCGAAGTACGCCAACGCGACGTCGACGCAGCTCGAGGCCGTGATCGCGATGACGGAGGCGCTGCTGGCGCTCGGCCGCGGAGCGCGAGCTCCGGTCGAGCTGGCATCACTCGTGCGCCAGATGGCGGCGCTCCTCGGGCCGGCCGTGCGGTCTGACGGCCGCTCGTTCGAGCTCGGCGCGCTGGACGATCTGGGCGTGACGCCGGCGATGCCGGATGCGGTGCGGTTGGCGGTCGGCGCTGGGCTGCTCTCGGCGTGTGCGCGCGCGGCGCGGGTCGCGTGCGGCTCGACGGGGGGCGCGAATCCGGCGCTGCGCATCGAGTGTGCTGGAGAGTTCGCGGCGGTGGCTTCCGAGGTCGTGGACGCCGCGGCGGAAGCCGGTGTGCGAATCTCGTCGGACGCCGGCGGCATAGTCATCAGCTTCCCTCGATAACCGAGGGTAGACAGGACCACATGAAGCAAGCCAATCCCAAGCTCCTCATCGCCGACGACGAGCAGGCGATCACCGCCGGCCTGAGCGCGATCCTCTCGGACGAGGGGTACAGCATCGACGTCGTGCCGGACGGGCAGAAGGCGCTCGAGCGGCTGTCGGAGGACCGGTACGGCGTGGTGCTGGCCGATCTGAAGATGCCGAAGCTCGACGGGCTCAGTCTGTTGCGCGAGCTGCAGGGCAAGCAGATCCCGACGGAGTGCATCATCATCACCGGGCAGGCGACGGTGGACTCGGCCGTGCAGGCGATGCAGCAGGGTGCGTACGACTACATCGAGAAGCCGCTCAACGCCGAGAAGCTCAATCGCCTGAAGGCGCTGATCCCGAAGGCGATCGAGAAGTTCAACGTGCAGCAGAAGAATCGCGAGCTCACGTCGCGGCTCGAGGGGCTGACGCACTACGGCGAGCTCACGGGCCAGTCGGACGTGATGCGCGAGGTGTATCAGATCATCGACGCGGTGGCGCCGTCCACGGCGAGCGTGCTGATCCTCGGCGAATCGGGGACGGGCAAGGAGCTGGTCGCGCGCGCGGTGCACGCGAAGAGCGAGCGGGCGAAGGGACCGTTCTTCGCGCTCAACTGCGCGGCGCTGCCGAAGGAGATCCTGGAGAACGAGCTGTTCGGCCACGAGAAGGGCGCGTTCACGGGCTCGACGAACGAGAAGCCGGGCGCGTTCGAGATGGCGAGCGGCGGCACGATCTTCCTCGACGAGGTCGCCGAGATGTCGCCCGACATCCAGGTGAAGCTGCTGCGCGCGCTGGAGACGCGGATGGTGCGGCGGCTGGGCGGCAAGAAGGAGATCCAGGTCGACATCCGCATCGTGGCGGCGACCAACAAGGACCTGCAGAAGGCGATCGCCGAGGGCGAGCTGCGCGAGGACCTGTACTATCGCCTGGCGGTGGTGCAGATCGACCTCCCGCCGCTGCGCGAGCGGTCGCAGGACATTCAACTTCTGGCAACAGAGTTCTTGCATCGGTACTCGTCGCAGAACGGCAAGCAGATCTCGGACTTCGACACGGCGGCGTGGGACTGGATCCTGTCGTACCACTGGCCGGGGAACGTGCGCGAGCTCAAGAACGCGGTGGAGCGGTCCGTGATCATGGCGCGCGGCGACAAGATCGGCGTGAACGACATCATGCCGAGACACCTACGCAACGCGGGGGAAGTCCCGACCTCCGTGACGATCCCTGTCGGCGCGTCGATGTCCGATGCCAGGAGACAGCTGGTCCTGCGTACGTTCGCTTCCACTGGTGGAGACGCCGGTCGGACGGCGAAATTACTCGGGGTGGGCGCGGACGAGGTCCGTCGCGACCTGATGGCGATGATCTCGAGCGCGGCGAGCGAGGAGGAGAGCAACGGGCATCCGGCGCCGGTTCGGCCGGTCGACGCGCCCGCCGCCCGCCCCGCGGCCGCCGCCAAGAAGGCGCCCGCGAAGAAGCGTTGACAGAGGAGCCGAGTATGTCGCGATATGACTTCGATCATGAGCAGCCGTATATCGTGATCGAGAAGCACGAAGCGGGGATCGCGCCGCTGCTGATCGGATTGGCGATCGGCGCGGGCGCCGCGCTGCTCTTCGCCCCGCGCTCCGGCGCGGAGACGCGGCAGGACATCAAGCGCCGCGCGTCGCGCGTGCGCCGGGCCGCCGAGGACGCGGCTGGCGACGTGGCCGACACGGTGGCCGGCAGGGTGGCCGACACGTTCCAGGATGCGCGCCGCCGCGTCGAGGATCGGATCGACGCCGTCCGGCAGTCGGTCGACCTCAAGCGGCAGCAGGTGAACCGGGCGGTTCATGCCGGCCGGGTCGCCGCCGACGAGGCGCGGGCGGAGCTCGAGGCGCGCATCGCCGAACGCAAGGCGGCGCACGCCGCCGGAGCGCATGGCCCACGCAGCAGACAGCCCGCCACCGCTGACCGCAGCGACGAAGGCTGAACGGGCCGACGGCCCGTCGATGCGATCGTCCAGCCAACGCTCATGGCTCGTGAGCGTTGGCTGGTTGTTGCGCGACTACGCCAAGCGTGTATGGGACAACAGCGGCGAGGACAACGTGCTGTTCCTCGCCGGCGGGATCGCGTTCAACATCATCCTCGCCGCGCTGCCGTTCGTGCTGCTGCTCGCCGCCGGGCTCACCTGGCTGTACCCGCTGATCTACCCGGGTGAGATCAACTCCACGCAGACGGTCTTCGACTTCATCGACCGCCTGCTGCCGGCGCACAGCGCGGATTCGTCGCTGCACAAGCTGGTCGGCGACCTCCTCACCAAGCGCAGCTCGATCACCATCTACTCGGCGGTCGGCTTCGTCTGGTTCTCGACGCGGCTCTTCGGCTCGCTGCGCACGGTGCTGGCGAGCGTGTTCGACATCGAGAGCGAGCGGGGCATCATCGCCGGGAAGATCTTCGACGTGAAGATCACCGTCGTCTCGACGCTGCTGTTCGTGGCGAGCGTCGCGGTGACGACGTACGTCACGCTCGCCGCTTCGCGCGGAGCGCACGCGCTCGTGACGCTCGGCTTGCGGAACGACGTGATGGGCGGCGTGGAGTACTGGTTCGGGCGCCTGCTCGGCTTCGGCTTCCTGATGCTGATGTTCTTCGCGTTGTACAAGTATCTCCCGGTGCGTCGCGTGCGCTCCAAGGCGGCCTGGGTGGCGTCCGCGTTCACGAGCGTGCTGTTCGAGCTCGCGCGGATCGCGTTCTTCTACTACAGCTCGACGTTCAACCCGGCGTCGATGTACTCGGGCACGATCACGACGATCGTGATCATGGTCGTGTGGTTCTATTACGCGGCGGTGATCTTCATCGTCGGCGGGGAAGTGGGGCAGGTGTTCGTGCTGCGGCACGTGCGGAAGCTGCAGCGGGAAGTGTTCACGGACTGACGCGCGGTGCTCGCGGTAGGGTCGCTCGCGGTGCTCGCGGTAGGGTTTCGCATCGGCGGCTGCGCCGCCTCGCGGTAGGGTTTCGCATCGGCGGCTGCGCCGCCTCGCGGTAGGGTGTGACGGCGGGAGTGCATCGCGCGGCTCACGTGCGCCGTTACAGCCTGCCGGAGCGCACGCGCGACCACCCTACAGCGCAGCGACCGTACAGCGCAGCGACCCTACAGCGCAGCGACCCTACGACTTACTTCGGCGCAGCGACCCTACGACTTACCCGGCGCAGCGACCCTACGACGTACCTCGGCGCACCGACCCTACACGCGCCCCCGGCGTGTCTCCATATTCCCCACCCATGCCCATCGATCTCCGCAGTGATACGGTCACCAAGCCCACGGCCGGCATGCGCGCCGCCATGGCCAACGCAGAAGTGGGCGACGA
>DASZUN010000135.1:0-3823 GCA_035547615.1 Gemmatimonadaceae bacterium
GATCCTCCAGACGCTGGGCAAAGTCGGCCAGATCCTCGCCACGAGTCCTTCGGTCGACGACCTGCAGGTCGACGCGTTCGAATCCGACTTCGCGATCCGCCTGCGCACGACGCTCGAGCCGGCGGATCTCGAGCGCGTGGCGCGCGGCGCGGGCGACGTGGTCGACGTGCAGATCGGCGACGACGAGGTGCCGGTCGCCGCGCCAGAGCCGCGCGCGGCGGCGACGCCGGCGCGCGACGAAGCGGCGCTCGACACGCCCGCCGCCGCACTCACGCCCGCCGAGCCGCGCGACGCGATGCGCGCCGACGGCGGGCGTGCGCGGCACGTGCGCATCGACGTGCGGCGGCTCGACAATCTCATGAACCTGATCGGCGAGCTGGTGATCGCGCGCGGCCGGCTCTCCCAGCTCGCCGAGGACCTCGGCGACACGGCGCTCGAGGAGACGGTCGCGCAGTCCTCGCGACTCATCACCGAGCTGCGCGACGAGATCACGGCGAGCCGCATGGTGCCCGTGTCGCACGTGTTCGACCGCTTCCCGCGCGTGGTGCGCGACGCGTCGCGTGCGGTGGGCAAGCAGGTCGAGTTCATCGTCGAGGGCAAGGACATCGAGCTCGATCGCTCGATGCTCGACGAGATCGCGGACTCGCTCGTGCACCTGCTGCGCAACGCGGTCGATCACGGGATCGAGTCGCCGGAGCAGCGCGTCGCGGCGGGCAAGCCGGCGATGGGCCGCCTCGTGCTGAGCGCGGCGCGTGATCGGTCGGCGGTCGTCATCAAGGTGGCAGACGACGGCAAGGGCATCGATCGCGCGCGCGTGCTCGCGAAGGCGAAGGCGAACGGCCTCGTCGACGAGCAGAAGACGGAGCTCACGGAAGACGAGCTGCTGCGGCTCATCGCGCGGCCCGGCTTCTCGACGGCGGAGAAGGTGACGGATCTCTCGGGGCGCGGCGTGGGCGTGGACGCGGTGTACACGCGCGTGCGCTCGCTCGGCGGCGCGATGGACATTCGCTCGGTGCCAGGGCAGGGCACGACGATGATTCTCCGGCTGCCGCTCACGCTCGCGATCGTTCGCGCGCTGCTCGCGCGCGTGGCCGACGAGACGTACGCGATCCCGCTCGCGCACGTGAGCGAGACGGTGGAGCTGGCGCCGGACGTGGTCGCGTCGGTGAAGGGGCGCGACGTGTTGCTGGCGCGCGACGAGGTGCTGCCGCTCCTGCGTCTGCGCTCGCTGGTCGGGCTGCCGGCGTACACCGCGCCGAGCGAGATCGATCTCGAGCAGGTGGTGGTGATCGATCTGGGCGACCGGCGCGCGGGGCTCGTGATCGACGAGTTGACGGGGCAGGACGAAATCGTGGTGAAGCAGTACGACGCGGTCCGCGACGGTCTGCCGTTCTTCGGCGGAGCGACGCTCCTCGGCGACGGCACGCCGTCGCTCATTCTCGACGTCAGCAGTCTTCTCTGAGGACGGCATGGAAGATCTCCGCACCCTGAAGGCCATCCAGCTGGACGCGCTCCGCGAGGTCGCGAACATCGGCGCCGGGCACGCCGCGACGGCGCTCTCGCAGATGATCGGCGAAACGATCATGATCACGGTGCCGCGCATCAACGTCTCGCCGCTCGAGGAGGTGCCGCCCCAGGTGGCCGAGCCCGACGAGCCGGTCGCCGCGGTGCTCATGCACATGCTCGGCGATCTCACGGGGCGCACGCTGCTCGTGTTCCCGCGCCGGACGGCGCTCCGCCTCGCCGGGCTGCTGCTGCGCCGCGCGGGCTCCGAGGAGTTCGCCGAGATGGAGCAGTCGGCGATCAAGGAGGCGGGGAACATCCTCAGCTCCGCGTACATGAACGCGCTCAGCGACTTCATGGGGATGATGCTGCTGCCGTCGCCGCCGAGTCTGGCGGTGGACATGTCGAACGCGGTGCTGACGACGGCGTACCTGCAGTTCGGCAGCGACAAGGACTACGTGTTCTGCGTCGAGAGCGAGTTCGTGATGAACGACATCGACGAGCGGCTGCGCGGCTATTTCCTGCTGCTGCCCGATCCGGCGTCGCTGCAGGCCATCCTGAAGGCGGTCCGCGTCGCCTGAGCCATGCTCACCTCGGAGCGCGACCGCGACGTTCTCCGCTCCTTCGCCCGCCGGATCGATCCGTCGGACGCGGGGGCGCACAACAACCTCGGCGTCCTGTACTACAACAAGGGACTGTACGAGGAGGCCGTCGCCGCGTTCATGAAGGCGCTGGAGCTCGACCAGAAGATGCAGGTCGCGCAGCGCAATCTCGAGATCGCGTATTTCAACACCGGATATTACGATTCTAGAATACCAGAACTGAAAGAGCGTGTCCGCGCGCGGCCGGACGACCGCGAGGCGCACTGGGAGCTGGGCCGCACGTTCGCCCTGCTCGGCCAGCAGGACGAGGCGATCGACGAGTTCCGCACGCTCCTGCAGTACGCGCCGCACGACGTGGGCGCGCTCCTCCAGCTCGCCCTCGCCGAGAAGCAGGCCGGCGACATGGAGCGCGCGCAGCAGTCGCTCGAGCGCGCCCTCGCCCTCGATCCCGACAGCTCGCTCCTCCACGTCACGATGGGCGAGGTGCTCTACCACCGCGGGCTCAACGAGGAGGCGCTGCACGCGCTCGAGCGGGCGGTCGAGCTCAACCCCGAGAACCACGACGCGCTCTATCTCATGGGGTTCGTCCTCGGCGATCTCGGGCGCCACGAGGACGCGCAGGCCGTCACGCGGCGCGCGATCAAGCTCAATCCCACACTGTCGCGCGCGCACGCGAATCTCGCCATCGAGCAGCAGCGGGCCGCGCGCCCCGAGAGCACCGAGCCCCAGCGGCGCGAGCTGCAGGTGTCCGGCGAGGGGCAGCTCGCGCGCTACAACCTGGGCCTCGCCTTCCGCAGCAAGGGCTACTACGCCGAGGCGATGCGCGAGTATCGCGTGGCGCTCGAGCGCGGCGAGGAGCGCGACCTCGTGCTCCAGGCGATGGCCGAGCTGCACCTGCTGCTCAAGCAGCCCCGCGAGGCGCTCGCGCTCTACGACGAGCTCCTCACGCGGCAGCCGTCGAGCCCCAAGCTGTGGAACGAGCGCGGCGTGTCGCTGCACCAGGACGGGCACTTCGCCGACGCGGAGGCGAGCTATCGCCGCGCGCTCGAGGCCGAAGCGACGTACGCGATCGCGCACAACAACCTCGGCGTAGCGCTCTACCACCGCGGCGTGGTGGACGACGCCGTGGCGGCGTTCCGCGGGGCGCTCGACACGCAGCCCAACTTCACCAAGGCGCGCCTCAACCTCGCGCTGCTGCTGAGTCGGGGCAAGCGGTTCCCGATGGCGCTCGACGCGTATCGCCAGGTGCTCACCGCCGATCCGGAGCATCCCGTCGCGTGGAACGGCATCGGCCTCGTGCTCACGGAGCTCCGCAAGTTCGAGGACGCACGCAACGCGTTCGCGCGCGCGATCCAGGCGCGACCCGAATACGCGGAAGCGCATTACAACATGAGCTTCACGCTCTCCAACCTCGGCGACTTCGAGGGCGCGCTCCGCGAGACCAAGCGCGCGCTGGAGCTCGACCCGTACTACGTCGCGCAGAAGTTCGAGCTCGCGATGGACGTGGAGTACGAGGACCCGGATCTCTCGATCCAGCCGGACCTCGGCGGCGGCGAGCGCGCCACCGACGCCGCCGTCGCGGACTTCAGCTTCGATCCGGAATCGCTCGACACGCTGTTCACCGAGCTCACGCCGGTCGTCGCGTCGCCGACGCCGCGGCAGCCCCGGGCGATGGATTCGTCGCCGTTCGCGATGGCGACGGACTTTCTCTCCAAGGG
>DASZUN010000136.1:0-3183 GCA_035547615.1 Gemmatimonadaceae bacterium
GCTACTCGTATCGCAGGGCCTCGACGGGATCGACCTTGGCGGCGCGGCGCGCCGGCAGGTAGCTCGCGAGGAGCGCGATCGCGGTGAGCGCGGCCGACACGCCGACGAAGCTCACGGGATCGAATGGCGAGATCCCCACGAGCAGCGTCCGCAGGAACCGCGTCACGATCAACGCGCCGCCCAGCCCGATCACCACCCCTGCACCGCCGAGCAGGGCGCCGTGGCCCACGATCAACCGCAGCACATCGCCGCGCTGCGCGCCGAGAGCCACGCGCACGCCAATCTCCTGCGTGCGCTGCGAGACAGCGTACGAGATCACGCCGTACACACCCACCGCCGCGAGCACGAGCGCGATCCCGGCGAAGAGCGCGAAGAGCTTCCCGTACAAGGCCTGCTGCCAGTACGACCGATCGATGTTCGCGTTCATGCTCATGACGCGGTACGCCGGCACGAGCGGATCGAGCTGCTTGAGCGCGCCGAGCACGCTGCTGGTCGCCGCCGTGGGATCGCCCTGCGTCCGGACGACGACCGCCGAGCTGCTCCAGCCGCCCTGGCGGTACGGCAGGTAGCCCTGGAAATCGGGCGGTGACGTCAGCTGCTTGTGCTTGATGTCCGCCGCGACGCCGACCACGGTGAACCACCGCCCGGACGTGTCGTTCGCCGAGCCGAAGTTGAAGCGTTTGCCGAGCGCCGCGTCGTCGCTCCCCCAGAAGTGCTTGGCCATGTTCTCGTTGATCACGGCCACGCGCCCCGCGACGCCGCTGTCGGCCCACTCCTGCTGCGTGAACATGCGCCCGCGCACGACGGGAATGCGCATCGTCTCCAGGTAGCGCGGCGACACCCAGCGATTCTCGAGCAGCGGCTCCTCGCCGAGCGCGGTCGGCTTCCCTTCGATGTTGATGAAACTGTTATTGTTGCTCCCGCCGAGCGGAATGTTGTTCGCGATCGCGGCCGACACGATGCCGGGACGCGCGTTGAGCTGCTCGAGCAGACGGTCCCAGAACGCGAACCGCTTGTAGGTCGAGTCGTACTGCGGGCCGCTCAGGTTGACGCGGAGCGTGAGCACGTTGTTCGGGTCGAAGCCGGGCTGCACGCTCTGCAGCGACAGGAAGCTCCGGATGAGCAGCGCCGCGCCCACGAGCAGCACGACCGAGAGCGCCATCTCGCCAATGACGAGCGTGCTGCGGAGCCGCTGCCGCGCGCGGCCGGCGCTCGTGCCGCGCGCGCCGGCGTCGCGGAGCGTCTCGTTCAGGTTCGGTCGCGCGGCCTGCACCGCCGGGACGAGGCCGAAGATCACGCCCGTGCCGATCGACACCATCGCGGTGAACAGCAGCACCTGGCCATCGACCGTGAACTTCATCCAGAACGGGATGCCGGGGATGTTCCCCTTGATCCACTGCAGCAGGCCGAAGGCGAACGCGACCCCGAGCGCGCCGCCGACGAGCCCCACGACGACGCTCTCCGTGAGCAGCTGGCGAATCACGCGCCAGCCGTCCGCGCCGAGCGCCACGCGCACCGCCATCTCCTTCGCCCGCGCCGTGGCGCGCGCCAGCAGCAGGTTCGCCACGTTCGCGCACGCGATCAGCAGCACGAACGCGACCGACGCCATCATGATCATCAGCACCGGGCGGAAGTTGCCCACCTGGTAGTCGCGCAGCGTCTCGACGTCGGCGCTCCAGCCCGTGTTGGACGCTGGGAACTGTGTCGAAAGCTGCGCGGCGATGCTGCGCAGATCCGCGCGCACCTGATCGATCGTGACCCCCGGCTTCAACCGCCCGATCGCGTTCCACGAATGATTGCCGCGCCCCTTGTCGGGATCCAACTGCATCAGCGTCCACGCTTCCGCCGTATTCGGGAACTCGAAATCCGGCGGCATCACGCCGATCACGGTGTGCCGAACCCCGTCGACCATCAGTGATTGGCCGACGACATCCCGCCGCCCCTTGAACTTGTCGTGCCAGAGCCGGTCCGAGATGAGGATCACGTCCGGGCCGCCGACGCGATCCTCCTCCTCACGAAAGTCGCGGCCGATCGCCGGCGCGACGCCGAGCGTGCGGAACATCGTCCACGACACGTTGCCGCCCTGCACGTACTCCGCGCCGTCGCCGGCGGCGAGATTGAACGACGTGCCCGTGTAGAGGCCGATGTTCGACAGCGTGCGGTTCTGCGCCTGCCAGCTCCGGAAATTCGGATAGGACAGGCTGTTCATGTGGAAGCCGCGCTTGGGATTCGCCTCGCCGATCGCGACCAGCGCGTCGGGATTGTGGTATGGGAACGGCCGCAGGAGCAGCGCCCGCACACAACTGAAGATCGTGGCGTTCACCCCGATGCCGAGCGCGAGACAGAGCACCGCGGCGATGGTGAAGGCCGGATTCTTGATCAGGGTGCGGAAGGCGTAGCGGAGGTCTTGCAGCATTGCTCGAGGCCGGTGGAGGATGGTCGATGAGACAGCGTGCGGCGTCGAACGGTTTGAACCAGGAGCCCCTGTGTACGTGCTGATCGTGCGTCACGGCCAGGCCGGCAGCCGCGAGGAATTCGCCAGGACCGGCCAGCCCGACGACCTGCGCCCCCTTACGGAGAGCGGCGCCCGAAAGATCCACCGCATCGCCCGCGGGCTGCGCCGCATCGTGCCGCGCATCGACGTGCTGGCAACCAGTCCCCTCACGCGGGCTCGGCAAACGGCGGAGATCCTGGGGGAAGCCTACGGCATCGATCCCGTCGATGCGAACGAGCTGGTCCCGGACGCGAGCTTCGCGCAATTCGCCAGATGGGCAAAGTCGATCGACGCCTCGCAGCTCGCGATCGTGGGCCACGAGCCACACCTGTCGGCGCTCGTCGCGTGGCTCGTGAGCAAGGACGGCAGCGCGTCGCTCGTGCTCAAGAAAGGCGGCGCGTGCATGATCGAATTCGACGGCGCGCCGCGGCGCGGGACTGGCGCCCTCCGCTGGCTGATGACGCCCGGCGCGCTCAGGAGGCTGTGAGTCGGCGGCAGCGGCGGCCGAAGCGCTGTGGACGCGCGGCCTCCCTGACGTAAAATAGCCGCATGTTCATCGGACACTTCGCGCTCTCGTTCGCCGCCAAGCGCTCGGCGCCGCGCACGTCGCTCGCCACGACCTTCATCGCGGCGCAGCTCGCGGATCTCTTCTGGCCGATCTTCCTGCTCCTCGGCTGGGAGCAGGTCGC
>DASZUN010000137.1:0-22178 GCA_035547615.1 Gemmatimonadaceae bacterium
GTGGGGCCTCTGGCCGATCGTCGGGCTGGTGGTCGCGCTGATGATCGACGTCTCGCCAGCCCGCGGACGCCGGCGGCCCAGGGCGGAGTAGCCGCCTGTTGTTGACCGCAGAGATCGCGGAGGATGCAGAGGGAACGGCGAAGCATTGACGCGAGGGCGTGCAACGAGCCGAATCAAGAACTGGGGAACGACCTCGGGACGCCACTCGTGGCGTCCCGTGCGCCGTCCCCAAGAGATTCCCGGCTCGTTACGCCGAGTGGCCTTGCTGCCCCCGCCGTTCCTCCACGCCCTCTGCGACCTCCGCGGTTAATAATATTCTCATATAAAAAACAGAACGCCCCCACACCGAAGTGCGGGGGCGTTCGCGCTGGCAGGCGGACGTCGCGTCGACATTGCCGGCCGCTCGCGGGTGGTTCACGATCCTCTGCGAGTCCCGAAGCGACACTGACCGCGGTCATCCTCCCTTCATCCCGGTCACCGGCGGTCCCGGCATCCGAGTGCTGCGGAATTCCAGACAGCTCCAGTCGTGACCAGCGACTCCACGACCGGCCACTCCGGGGTCGAACCCTGAGTGGCGACCCGCGCGGCGGCGTCCCGCCCGTGAGCCTCGGCCGCGCGACCCAGGTACCGCTGTCGCTCCGGCGATCGAGAACAGTGCAAACGCCTTGCCATCCGCGTGTGGCCGAGTCAGCCGGCCGGCGACGCGCCTGTGAGGGCAATCGCTGACGAGATCGCTGCGCTTCGCCGACGGTCGCGTGGGGGCGCACGCCCATACTCCGGGGAACGTTTGCCCGAGCGCCGGCATGGATCACGCACTCTTACGGTTGTATCGACGACGCCGCGAAGGAGTTGCGACCATGGCCGACCAAACCGCCGCGCCGGATCTCCGGCCGCTCGAGAACACATACAGAATCACCGGCGAGGTGCGCGGCACCGACGACGCGCGCGCCTTCATCGCGAGGCGAACCGCGAACGGTGAGGAAGTGCTCATCACCGTCGTGCGCGCGCCGCGCGGGGAGGGGAGCAATGCCCTCAACCATTACGCCGCCGACACCAAGCTCCTCAGTGGACTGTCGCACCCGAACATGCCGCGCGTGTTCGAGGGGCGCTGGCTCGGCAACGACGCCTTCGCGCTCGTCACCGAGCGGCCGCGAGGCGAAACGCTCGGCGAGCTGCTGTCGCGCGACGAGCGCATGAGCTTCCCGCGCATCGCCTCGGTCTTGCAGGACGTGAAGGGCGTGCTCGACTGGGCGCGCGACAACGGGGTCGTCCACCGCGGCGTCACGGTCGACTCGCTCGTCTTCGAGCGCGACAGCGCTCAGGTGCTCGTGTCGCTCCTCCCGACCGCGATCGGCATCGACGCGGTGCCCGGCGCGTGCGACGACGCCCGCACGATCGGCCGTCTCGCGCGCACGATGATCACGGGCGAGCCGCTGGAGCGCGACGACCTCGCGCGTCCAATCGCCGAACTCCGTCCCGATCTGTCGGCGCGTGTGGCCGAGGAAACGGATCGCATGGTCGCCTGCGCCAACGCCGCCGAAGCGCCCGACGTCTCGGCGTTCATCGGCGTGGTCGCGATGGCGGATGCGCTCAAGGAAGGCGAGGACACGGTCGATCACCTCAAGGCCGAGTTCGCGGCCGAGAAGCAGGCCGATCGCGAGCGGTTCGACGCGGAGATGAACGCGTGCCGGCAGGATGCCGCGGAGCAGGCCGCGGCGTTCGCCGCCGAGCGAGAGGAGGCGCGCCGCCGCATCCAGGAGAACGAAACGCAGCTCGCCGCCGAGCGCGCGCAGTACGACCAGGAGCGGATCGAGTTCGATCGCGCGTGCGAGGAGCTCGCGCAGCAGCGCGCGACATTCGACGAGGAGCGCTCCGCGTTCGAGCGTGAGCGCGACGCGTGGATTGAGGAGCGTGAGTCGCTCGAGTCGCGGCTCGCCGCCGCCGAGCAGGCGCTCGCGGCGGAACGCGAGCGTGCGGCAACGGCGGCCGCTGCCGCGGCGGAGGCCGCGGCAACCGCCACAGCCACGAGTTCCGCCGCGAACGCCGAACGCGAGCGTACCGCGGCGGAAGCCGTCGCCGTTCCCGTGCTCACCGAGGCCGCGCTCAAGAGCGCGATCGAGAAGGATCGCGCATCGCAGAAGAAGTCTGTCACGTCGAAGCGCCACGAGACGGTCGTGCCGATCGAGACGCGCGCGGAGACGCGCCCGGTCCCGCTCGCGCCCGTGATACCGGCCGGCGCCAAGTGGGAGAAGGCGCCCCCGGCGATCAAATTCGGCGAGACGCCGGTGGATGGCGCGGCCGCCGAGGAGCAGGGCGGCCGCCGGTGGCCCTGGCTCGCGTGGCGCCCGAGCTGGACCAAGCCGGCCGCGATCGTCGGCGCCGCCGTGCTGCTCGGCGGCGCGATCGCGATCGCGCGGCATGAGAATTCTCATACACCCGTCGATTCGATCGCGTTGGGCGGGCGGCGCATCAGCCCGTCGACACCGGTGTTGGACACCGCGTCGATGCCCCGCGGCGGCTTCCTGACGCAATCGGCGGGAGGCAGTCTCGCGGCGCACGGCCCCGCGGTGCCCTACGCGGCACGCGTCGATTCGTCGGCGGGGGCCGCGCAGTCGGGCGCGCAGATCTCCGCCGGCGACGTGTCGCCGAGCGCGGCTTCGCAGACGGCCGCGCCGGCGTCGAGCTCGGCGCCGGACAATTCGCCCACGCCGATGCCGAATCGCGCACCGGCTCGGCCGCTCGGCCCGCGCGCGGCCGCGCCGCCGGCCGCCGGCACGACCACGTCGACGAACGCATTCGCGTCGCCCGCGGCGCCGGCCCCGCCGCTGATCGACACGACGCGTCACGACTCCATCATCCCGCTGCGTCTCGGCATTCCGAATCGCGACTCGCTCGCGAGGCGCGACAGTGCGCTCCCGCGGCGCGACACGACGGTGCGACGCGACACGATGCCGCACGACACGTCGTCGTTCGGCGCGGACACGACGACGGCGTCGGTCCGTCCGCAGGACGGGAATTGAGGATTCGCCTGACTGTCGCGCGTGACCGGTCATGGCACGTTTCGGCCGACCGACCGTCACACCAGCCGAGCCGATTCATGCCATTGCTCAAAGAGGTCGCCGCCGTCCGCCCCACGCAGCCGCGCGACGCGGCGAAGAGCGCCAAGCAGTCGTCGACCAATCTCACGCGCGCCGAGGATGCGCGCGCCGCGCGCGCGTGGGCCGAAGCGCTAAGCCTCGGCGGCGACCTGTCGTGCGCCGATCCGGTAGACGAGGAGTGCTAGCGCGACGGCGATGAGCGCGACCGCGCACACGCCGGTCCAGCGCCACGCGCCCCAGCCCCACACGCCCAGGGCGGATCCGATCGATCCGCCGGCGAAGTACGTCACCATGTAGACGGTGTTGAGCCGATTGTGCGCCTCGGCGGGCAGTCGGTAGATGCGCGTCTGGTTGGACACGCCCACCACCTGCATGCCCGCGTCGAGCAGGATCACGCCGATCACGAGTCCCGCGAGTTTGGTCCCGAACGCGGCGAAGAGCACGAACGACAGTGCGACGATCGCGAGGCCGGCGCCCACGGTGGCGCGCGGCGATCGCTTGTCGGCGAGCCGGCCGACGAGCGGCGCGCACGAGGCGCCCACCACGCCGACGAGCCCGAATGCGCCCGCGACCGCGCTGCCGTAGTGCAGTGGCGCGAGCTCGAGCCGGAACGCGAGTGTGGTCCAGAAGGCGCTGAACGCGAGGAAACAGAGCGCGCCGATCGTGGCGGCGTCGCGCACCACGGGTTCCCGTCGCGCGATCGTGACGAGTGAGCGCAGGAGCTCACCGTAGCGCATGGTCGCGTGCGGAGGATCGGCCGGCAGCAGCCGCGCGAGCGCGACCGCGAGCGCGAGCATCAGCACCGCGGCGAGCGCGAACATCGCGCGCCACCCCGCGATCGCGCCGACGATGCCGGCGAGCACGCGCGCGAGCAGGATCCCGATGAGCAGTCCGCCCATCACTTGCCCCACGACGCGGCCGCGCGACGGCGCGTCGACCATGCCGGCCGCGAACGGGATCACGAGCTGCGGCACGACGGTGGTGACGCCGATCGCGAAGCTCGCCGCGCCGAGCACGGTCACGTTCGGCGCGACCGCGGCGGCCGCGAGCGATGCCGCGACCGCGATGAGGAGCCCGACCATCAGCTTGCGCCGCTCGATGATGTCGCCTAGCGGGACGAAGAGCAGCAGCCCGACCGCGTACCCGACCTGCGTGGCGGTCGACACGAACCCGACGCGGCCGTTGACCAGCCCGAAGCTGCGGCCGATCTGCGGGAGCAGCGGCTGGTTGTAGTACAGGTTCGCGACCACCGCGCCGGCGGTGAAGGCGAGGAGCCGGATCGGGATTTTCCGGGAACTCATCGGACCTAAGCTAGTGAGATCCCCGACACCCGTGCGCGCGGGACATCAGCATTATCGAGTGGGGCAATCGTTCCCAGTGCGACGCATGCGAGCCCCGGTGGAGGTTGCGCGCGAGCGGCTCGACCGTAACGTTCGGCCATGCCGCGCCTCCTCCACAGCTTTCTCGCGCTCGCCGTCGCCGCAGCCAGTGCTGCCGCGCAGAGCGCCAGCATCGCCGACACGGGCCACGAGCTCGTTCTCTCCTACGGTCCGCTGACGCTGCCGGCGCGGACATCACACGACCAGATGGTCGAGCTGCCGACCCTCACGCTGAAGATCCCGGCGGACGGCTGGCTGCACGGAATCGACGTCGACATCGTCGACGCGCACGGGCGCGTGTTGCCGCGCACCTTGCTGCACCACCTCACCGCGATCGAGCCGGATCAGCGCGACCTCTTCAACCCGGGGATGATGCGCATCGGCGCCGCGGGCGCGGAAACGGGCGCCGTGACCATGCCGTGGTTCATCGGCCTCCCCGTACACCGGGGCGATTCGGTGTTCATCAGGATCATGCTGAGCAACGCCACCGACACCGCGTACGACCATATCACGCTGCGGGCGCGCGCCCCGTTCACGCACGCCCATAAGTTCTGGCCGGTCCTGTCGATCTATCCGTTGGACGCGGCGATCGGGCCGAAGGACAAGCCGAACGTCTTCGATCTGCCGCCCGGCCGCTCGGAGCACTACTGGGAAGGCACGCCGGCCGTGAGCGGGCGCGTGCTCGCGCTGATGGGGCACCTGCACCGCTACGGTGTGCTGCTGCGCTTCGAGGATCGCACGACGCACACGGTGCTGTGGGAAGCGCGGCCCACGCGGGACAGCACTGGCGAGATCCTGTCGATGCCGATGTCGACGTTCCTGTGGCGGCTCGGGAAGCCGATCGACTCGTCGCACGTGTACCGTCTCACGGCGATCTACGACAACCCGACGGGCCAGACCATTCCGGACGGCGGGATGGGCGTCCTGGCCGGCGTGATGTTCTTGTCGGGTCACTCCTGGCCGAAGATCGATCGCACCGACCCCGCGTACCTCAACGACCTCCGAGAAACGCTGCAGGGGAGCCAGATGGGCGAGATGGCGCACATGCAGCACTCGACGCCGTAGCGCACGGCGAGCGGCCGCGGGCGTCGCGAGAGCGATTGCCCGACGCGCATTCGCTGCCCCGTGTGCGCGTGTGTATGCTACGGTATGAGGCTTCGTCGATGGGTCGTCGCGTGCACGGTGGTGGCGTGCGGCTGCGCGCGCGCGAGTGGACCGCCCGCGTCGATGCCGGCGCGCGATCTGAGCCGCATCGCGGCCGACGAGATCGCGGACGGCCACTGGGCGACCGCCGACGACATCGTGCGCGCGCTGCGTCCACGCTGGCTCGTGTACCGCGGCTCGGACACGTTCCTCGGCGGGCGCGGCGGCGTGCAGGTCCGCATGGACGACATGTGGCTGGGCGGCGTGTCGACGCTCATCGGCGTCTCGCGGCTCGACATCGATTCGCTGGCGTTCGTCGACCCCGTGTCGGCGGCGGGGCGGTGGGGCGGCGACTTCCGGGACGGCGTGATCGTGATCTACGGCCGGCGCGGGCCGATGCCGGACACGACCGGCGCCGATCCGTCGACGCGTGCGGGCTATTAGCGAACGCTCATGAGCGTTCCGGTACAATGCGCCGGAGCATGAGCGCGATCGGCGGCCCGACCCCCGCGGCGTGCCAGGCGAGCATCGCCCAGAAGTTGAACGTGGCGGGCGACGCCGGCGCCCCGTGCCCGAGGGGGACGACCGCGTACTGCATGCTCAACCATATGATCATACCGTAGAATGCTCCCACGGCGGCGGCGGCGCGGCGCGCGCGCACCGCTCGCGCCAGCGCAGGCGTCGTGCGCAGGGCCACGTAGAAGAGCACGGTCCAGCCGGTCGCCACGGTCACGTGAATCAGGACGCCGACCATCGCGGCGCTCGCGCCGCCGTGCAGCGCCGCCGGGCCGAGGACGTGGCTCGCGATCGAGCGCCAGATGCCGCCGGTGACCACCCGGTGCAGGAGCACGGAGTAGAACGCCATCGCGAACGTGCCGTCGAGCAGCGCGACGAGCACCGCCGTCGCGGCGAGGAGCCCGACGTCGGCGCGCGGCTCCTCGCGGAGGATCGAGACGGTCGTCATGCCGCACGGTCGCCGGCGCCGGCCGGCGAGCCACGCGAATTGTGACGAGGCGAATCAGCGCGCGGGCTGGCCGTACAGCGGCGACGTCGCGAGCGCGGCGAGCAGGTACGTGAAATTCGCCGTGCCGTCCATGATCGGCTCGTTCGTCGAGTAGTCGCCGATGTCGTCGTGGTAGACGATGAACCCGGTGTTGAACGGCGCGAACGCGTCGGCGTGGTGGAGGCCGATGCCCTTGAGGTTGGAGAAGATCGAGCGATACACCGGCCCGTCGACGAGGCCGCCGGTGAGCGCCCGCGGGCCGTACCGCGGCGCGATCGCCGAGTGCGGATCGTGCGGCCACGTGCCGCCCTCCGGATAGCCGACGATCATCGACGTGCCCCACGGATTCGTGCCGAACAGCCAGTCGATGGCCGCCTGTTCGTATTCTCTAAAGCGCGCGTCGCCGGTCATGCGGCGATAGAGGAATGCCTGCGTGGCGAACGAGACCATCAGGTCGTTGGAGCACCAGATGAACGGGATTCCGACGCGGAAGCCGTTGTCCGCGCGGCGCGCGACCGCCTCGAGGCCGCGGCGGTAGAACCGCGCCGTCGTATCGCGCGCCGCGGAGCCGCCCGAGCGCCAGAGCGAGTAGTGGCCGGCGTTGTACCACGGATACCACTCGTAGTGGCGTGCGGTGTCGGCGCCCATCCACGGCGTGACCGGCTCCTGCCGCGCGTAGTGCAGCGCGTCCTTCAGGTAATGGCTCTCGTGCGTCAGCGCGAACAGCTCCGCCGCGGCGAGCTCCATGTCGTCGGTCCAGTTGTCTTCCTCGTAGAAGTACGGCGCCGTGCCGGGCGCGGTCTGGCACACGCCGGGGTGATCCTGGCCGAGCACGTACGCGGCGATCGCCTTGTGCCGGAGCACGCGCGCGAGGGAGTCGTCGCCGCGGCCGAGCGTGCGCGCGGCGAGCGCGAACGCCGAGGCGAACTTGCCGGCGGTCGACGCCATGCCCGTCGAGCGATTCTTGTACTTGAAGATTCCCTGCGGCCGCCCGGTGCAGGGATAGATCGGCCGCTGCTTTCCCTTGCCCCAGCCGTAGTCGGAGCTGTCGTTCGTCGGCAGATCGAAGTAGCGGTGGTCGCGATCGTCGGCGAGCTGGTTGTAGAGCTCCGTGTCGCTCGGGAACATGCGCATCAACCACTCGATGCCGTGCCGCGCCTCGTCGAGCACGTCCGCCGAGCGATTCGCGCCGGGCAGGCCGTTGGCCTCGAACGCGTCGCCGAACGCGCGCGGGTAGTCGCGATACGCGGCGAGCATGTCGTACGTGGCGGTCGCCGAGGTGGCGACGTACTGCAGGTAGTCCGACGCGTCGGCCCAGCCGCCGCTGACAGGCTGGTACTTCACCACGCCACCGGTGTCGTCGATCACGTATCCGTCGAACGTGTGCACCGAGTCGCGAAAGAACGGATTCCATCCGGACCGCTGCTCGCGCATGTAGTGGAGCAGCGTGTCGGCGGCGCCGTCGTAGACGTGCCGGCCGATGGTGATGGTCGGCGAGCGCACCGGGCCGGCGTCGATCGTGTACCGGCCGGCGGTCTTTAGAGAACTGAAATCGATCCGCCACGTGCGCGCGCACGGGCCGAACGCGCCGGCCGGCGCCGCGGCGCGCGGCTTGGTAACGGCGCGACCGCGCTCGTCGCGCACGACGAATCGATCGAGCGTCGCCGCGGAATCGAGCGCGCAGGCGACGGCGACCTTGGGCGCGGCGGGCAGGTAGCCGACCTGATTGACGCGAATGACGATCGTGTCGTTCGCGGGAACGGCGAGGAGAGCGAGGAGAAGAAACATTTGTTGATTTTCGTACGGCGCGGCGTCGTGGGCAAGGCGCCGCGTGGGCAGGCCACAATGACGAATCGTGGGCAGGCCACAATGACGAATCTTGGGTAGGCCACAATGACGAGTCTTGGGCAGGCCACAATGACGAAGGGTGAACGGCAACGATTGGAACGAATTGAACTGAGGTGATCACGGAAACGGCAACTTCAACTGCCACGGCAACTGCAAATGAATGGGAACGGCCTCGGGAGACTTCTACCAAGAAGCGTCCCGAGGCCGTTGAAAAGCGGGTTTGCAGTTTCGGTCAGTGAATCAGTCCATTCCGTTCAACTCGGTTGCTGTTCACCCTTCGTCCTTGTGGGCTGCCCCCACCGGGCGGCAGCCGCGATCAGAACACCACCGGCTTGCTCACCGTGATCGGCGCGAGCCCCAGCTTCTTCGCCTGCGCGTTGAACGCGGGCAGCTCGGTCGACAGCACGTGCTGCAGTCGATCGGTCTGCACCTTGAGCTCGGCCTTCAGGTCGTTGAAGATCGGATACGCGCTCGCGATCGGCTTCGCGTCGGTGTTGCTGACGACGCCGAGGAGCGAGGCGAGGCGGTTGTTCACCTTGATCGGGAAGTTGAGCGGATCCTGCCCGCTCTGGTTCTTCACCTGATAGATCTCGCCTTCGACGCCGCTCAGATCGGTGGCGAGCTTGTCGCCGGTCGACGTGAGCTGCGCGTCGCTCGACTTGGCCAGGCGGTCCGAGACCTGTGACTTCACGTCGCGGATCTGGATCACCGCGCGATTCGCTTCGCTGAGCTTGTCGCGAAGCTGGATCGCCAGCGCGAACTGCGCCGCGAGATCGGCGTCCGTCGCCGAGTGCAGCGGGTTGCGCTTGACCGTGATCGGCTGCGTGAGCGTCTTGCCGTCGGCGGTGAGCCGCACGCTGTATCTCCCCGGGGGCGCCTGCGGACCGGTCGTGCCGCCGCCCCACAGGATCATGCCGGGGAAGCTGGCCGCGGGCGCGTAGCGGAGATCCCAGTCGAACGTCTGGAGGCCGGCGTTCTTGGACGGGCCGAACGCGCCGCCGCGTCCGCGTCCACCGCGCCCTGCCGCGTCGGCCGGCGGGCCACCGCGGCCGCGGCCGTTGTTCTCGTTGGCCGTGTCCGGGTACGTGCGAACCACCTGGCCGTGCGCGTCCAGGATGTCGATGCGGACGTCCTTCGCCGGCGTCTTGAGCAAATACTGAATCGCGAGCGGCTCGCTGGAGCGAATCGCGGTCGCCGGCTTGAACAGGTACGCGTCGCCTGCGGCCACGCTCGCGGTGTACTGCCGCAGCGGGTTGATGTTGTCCAGGATGTAGAAGCCGCGGCCGTGCGTGGCGATCGCGAGATCGTGATCGGTGACGATGATGTCCGACACCGGCACGTCCGGCAGGTTGAGCGAGAGCGACTCCCAGTGGTCGCCGTCGTCGTACGAGATGTACACGCCGTGCTGCGTTGCGGCATAGAGGAGTCCCTTGCGCGTGGGATCCTCCTTCACCGAGTGCACGTAGTCGTCGCCGCGGATGCCGTTCACGATCTTCGTCCACGTCTTGCCGAAATCGTGCGTGCGGTAGATGTACGGCGCCTTGTCGTCGAGCAGCGGGCGCTTCACGGCCACATAGGCGCTCGCCGAATCGAACGCCGACGCGTCGATCATGCTCACGCGGCCGAAGTCCGGCATGTCCTTGGGCGTGACGTTCGCCCACGTCTTCCCGGCGTTCTTCGTCACGCTGATGATGCCGTCGTCCGAGCCGGTCCAGATCACGTTCGTCGTGCGCTTGGACGGCGCGATCGAGAAGATCACCGCGTAGACCTCGGGCCCGTTCATGTCGCGCGTGATCGGGCCGCCCGAGGGGCCCATCGTCTTCGGATCGTGCCGCGTGAGGTCGGGGCTGATGCGCGTCCAGCTGTCGCCGCCGTTCGTCGTCATGAACAGGTGCTGCGACGACGTGTAGAGCACGTGCGGATTGACCGGCGAGAAGACGATCGGATACGTCCACTGCCAGCGCTCCTTGAGCACCGCGGATTCCTCGCCGCTGAACATCCGCGGATAGGGGCTCACCTCGCGCCGCTCGCCCGTATGGCGATTGTCCTTCGTCAGGAAGCCGCCGCCGTTCGCGTTCGTGCCGGAGTAGAAGATGTCCGGATCGAGCGGGTCGGGCGCGATGTAGCCGTCCTCGGCGCCCGCGGGGCTGAACTCGTCGGGCGCGGCACCGCGGCCGCGGCCGCCACCGAAGCCTCGGCCGAAGCCGCCGGCCTGTGCGGTGGACACGCACATCTCGTTGTCGTCCTGCTGCGAGCCGCAGACGTAGTATGGAATGTTCGCCGTTGCGACGACGTGATAGAACTGCCCGGTGGGGTAGTCCTCGGCCGTCCACGCCTTGCCACCATTGGTGGTGACCGTGCCGCCGCCGTCGTTGGCCATCATCATGTGGTCGCCATTGTCGGGATCGATCCACAGATCGTGGGTATCGCCGTGCGTGCCCCCGCCCACGTTCTGGAGCGTCTTGCCGCCGTCGGTCGAGCGGTACGCGCTCGTGTTCAGCGCGTAGACCTCGTCCTGGTTCTTGGGATCCGCGATCACGTGCGTGTAGTAGAACGCGCGCTGCCGGATGTTGCGGTTCTCGTTGACCTTGGTCCACGTCGCGCCCGCGTCGTCCGAGCGGAACAGGCCGCCGTTCTCGTTCTCGACGAGCGCGTACACGCGGTTCGAGTTCGCCGGCGACACCGCGACGTCGATCTTCCCGTCGACGCCCTCGGGCAGCCCCTTGGCGCGGGTGATGTCCGTCCACGTGTCGCCGCCGTCGGTCGACTTGAACAGGCCGCTGCCCTCGCCGCCGCTCGACATGCCCCATTCGTTGCGGTAGGCCTCCCACATCGTGGCGTACATCACGTTGGGGTTGGCGCGATCGAAGATCACGTCGTTCGAGCCCGTCTTGGGCCCGCGGTAGAGCACCTTCTTCCACGTCGCGCCGCCGTCGGTCGACTTGAACAGGCCGCGCTCCTCGCTCGGCACGCCGTACTTCCCGAAGTCGGCGACGAACACGACGTTCTCGTTCGTCGGGTGGATGCGGATCTTCGCGATCGCATCAGAGTTCTCGAAACCGACCTTCTTCCAGGTCTTGCCGGCGTCCGCGGACTTGTACACACCGTCGCCCGGCATGATGTTGCCGCGGATCTCGCCCTCGCCGGTGCCGATGAACACGACGTTGGGATTCGATTCCGAGACGGCGACGGCGCCGACCGACGCGCTCGAGATCTGGTGATCGGTCACCGGCGTCCACGTCTTGCCGGTGTCCGTCGTCTTCCACAGGCCGCCGCCCGTCGCGCCGAAGTAGCCCACGTTCGGCTGCCCGCGGACGCCGCTCACCGCGATCGAGCGGCCGCCGCGGAGTGGGCCGATGCTGCGCCACTTGTAGGTCTTGAGAATCGTCGTATCGACGCTTGGTGCGCCTGGGGCGAGCCGGACGCTCGGCCCCTGCGCGCCGCGCAGGAGTCCGACGACGCCCGCAACGCCCACGAGGGCGAGGCCGGTCGAGATGGCCGCGCGAGTAAAGCCACGAGACATGTAGGAAATCTCCACAGAGGGGAGGGAAAGACAGGTGGAGCCTGGGGTGCCACGCGCCTAGAAATAGGCCGCGAGCGGATGCGTGGCAACCCGTGCCGATTATCCTTCGGCATGGCCACCCCGCACCGCCTCGAGATCCAGGTCCGCTTCGGCGACACCGACGCGCTCGGGCACGTCAATAACGCCGCGTATGCGTCGTACGCCGAGCTGGGACGGCTCGAATTCCTGAAGATGCTCGGCAAGCACGTGACGAACCTGATTCTGGCGAGCCTCTACATCGACTATCGCCGTCAGGTGCAGTACGATGACCGCGTCCACATCGAGACCTGGATCGACTCGCTCGGCAGGAGCAGCATGACGATCGCGCAGGCGATCTACGCGAACGACCAGCTCGCGGCCGACGTGAAGTCGGTCGTCGTGCACTTCGATTATGGCGCAGGGAAGTCGATGCCGCTCGCCGACGACATGCGCGCCGTCCTGGAGTCCTACCGGCTGCCCGCGTAGCCTGGTTTCGCGACGGTTTGGTGTGGCGGGATGGTTCGGGGCGCATGGCGGGGGTCCAAGAGTTGGTGATAACCGACTTGGACGGAGTGGACTGACTGAACCACGGATACGGCAACTGCAAAAGCAACAGCAACAGCAACAGCAACAGCTAATGCAATGGGGACGGCCTCGGGATGCTTCGATGTAGAAGCGTCCCGAGGCCGTTCCAAATCCTTTGCTGTTGCAGTGGCAGTTTCCGTGATCACATCAGTTCAATTCGTTCCCAGTCGTTGCCGTTCACCCTTCGTCATTGTGGCCTACCCGCCCCACAGCGATCACTCGGCGTACGGACTCCGCCCCGGCCCACCACCGCCGCCACGCCGCCGCCGGCGTCTCTTCTTGTTCGCCGGTGCCGCGCTCCCGCCGGTCGCAGCAGACTTGGGAGCGGGCGCGCCCGATTGGGCCGCTGCGCGGCGCTCTTCCTTCGCCTTCGACCGCGCCCGCTCCTCGGCGCGCTGGGCGCGGATCTGCGCGATGCGCTCGTGGATCGGGATCTCGAACCGGCCGGTCGGCTTCGCGTTGTAGTCGAAATCGGGCAGCGTGACGCGCGGGAGCGCCTTGCCGATGGCGCGCTCGATCGCGCGGAGGTCGTCCGTCTCGTCGGGTGAGACGAACGTGAACGCCTCGCCCGTCATCTCGGCGCGCGCGGTGCGGCCCACGCGGTGGATGTAGTCCTCGCTCTGCGCCGGCACGTCGAAGTTGACGACGTGCCCGAGCGCCTCGACGTCGATGCCGCGCGCGGCGATGTCGGTCGCGACGAGGACGCGGTAGCGGCCGCTCTTGAAGCCGTCGAGCGCGTCGGTGCGCTGCGCCTGCGAGCGGTTGCCGTGGATGCGCGCGACGTTGATCCCCTGCTTGCCGAGCTGCTCCCAGAGGCGATTCGCGCGGTGCTTGGTCCGCGTGAAGACCAGCGCCTCCTTCATGATGCCGCGCTTGAGCAGCTCGACGAGGAGCGCCGACTTGAGCTCCTGCGGCACGGGATAGATCGCCTGCGTGATGCCCGACGCCGGCGCCGCCTTCCGCTCGAGATTGATCGTCGCGGGGTTGTGTAGCAGCTCGCGCGTCAGCGCCAGGATCGGCGCCGGCATCGTCGCGCTGAAGAAGAGCGTCTGCCGCTTGGCCGGCAGGTGCTTGAGCAGCCGCTTGATGTCCGGCAGAAAGCCCATGTCGAGCATCCGGTCGGCTTCGTCGAGCACGAGGTACTCGATCTTGTCGAGCTTCGCGTACGGCTGCTTGAGATGGTCGAGCAGTCGGCCCGGCGTGGCGACGATCACGTCGACGTGGCTCCGGAACGCGTGCTCCTGCGGGCCCATGCCCACGCCGCCGAAGATCGCCGCCGCCGTGATCGGCGTGTGCACGGCGATCTCCTCGAGATCCTGGAGAATCTGCGCCGCCAGCTCACGCGTCGGCGTGACGATCAGCGCGCGCGTCACGCCACGCGGCTTGTCGAGCAGCTTGTGCAGAATCGGCAGGAGGAACGCCGCCGTCTTGCCGCTCCCCGTCGCCGCGCAGGCGAGCACGTCGCGTCCGTCGATCGCGGGCGGAATGGCGTCCTGCTGGATCGGCGTCGGTCGGGCGAAGCCAAGCTCTTTGACGCCGCGCAGCAGATCGCGGTGGAGCTTGAGAGCGGGAAAAGAAGACAATGTGTTGTTGTGCGTGTGAGTAGGCGTTCGCAATGCTGCTGGAAGGTAACGACCTGTCCGTGCTCCGTGGTCCGTGGTCCGTAGTCCGTGGTCCGTAGTCCGTGGACCAGTGACCATGGACTATGGACCAGCGACCACGGACAATTCCTTCATGCCTCTTCACGTCGCACTCATCGGATACGGACTCGGCGGCGCCACCTTTCACGCGCCGTACATCGCCGCGCATCCCGACCTCGTGCTCGACGCGATCGTCACCGCCGACCCCGACCGGCGGGAGCGCGCGCGGCGCGAGCATCCGAGCGCTGCGCTGCTCGACCGCGTCGAGCAGATCGTCGAGCGCCGCGATGCGTTCGATCTCGTCGTGGTCGCGTCGCCGAACGCGACGCACGTGCCGCTCGCGATGGTGCTGCTCGACGCGGGGCTCTCGGTCGTGGTCGACAAGCCGCTCGCGCGCACCGCGGACGGCGCGCGGATGCTGTACGAGCGGGCGCGCGCGCGGGGCGTGATGCTCACGCCGTTTCAGAACCGGCGCTGGGACGGCGACTTCCTCACCGTCAGGCGTCTGCTCGCCGAGGCGCGGCTGGGCGAGGTGTTCCGCTTCGAGTCGCGCTTCGAGCGCTGGCGCGCCACGCCGAAGCCGCGGTGGTGCACGCCGGACGCGGTCGCCAACGCCGAGGGCATCATCTACGACATCGGTGCGCATCTCGTCGATCAGGCGATCGCGCTCTTCGGTCCGGTGCGCGAGATGCACGCGACGTCGAGCCGCGTACACCCCGACGTGCGCGTGCCCGACGATGCGGCCATCGCGCTCACACACGCCGCGGGCGTGCGGTCGCACCTCGTGATGAGCGCGACCGCGGGCCAGTCCGGCCCGCGGATGAGCGTGTACGGCGCGCGCGGCGCCTACATCAAGTATGGACTCGACGTGCAGGAGGACGCCGCGCGCGCCGGCGGCAAGCCGACGGACGCGCATTGGGGCGAGGAGCCCGAGGCGATGTGGGGCACGCTCGGCGTGGGCGCGGAGATCACGCGCGTCCGCACCGAGCGCGGCACCTACCTGGGATTCTACGACGCGGTCGCCAGCTGCCTGGCGCGCGGCGGACCGCCGCCGGTCGCGCCGGACGAGGCGATCGCGGTGATCGAGATCCTCGAGAACGCCTCGCGATAGCTCGGCGCGCGCGGCCGCGCCTACTTGTCCATCGACGATCCGCCGGAGCTTTCACTGCCCCAGGCCGACGAGCCGCCGCGATCCGAGTCCTTCGCGCCGTCGGGCTTGGGGACGGTGGCGTCGATGCGCTCCTCGGCGCCACGGCCGCGCCCGTGCGTGCCGTGCGCGCGCTGATCGGCGCTCTCGTCCGCGTCGTGGCGCGTCGGCTCGCTGCTGATCTTCGTGCCCTGCTCGTCCTTCATCATGTCGGGCGCGCCGTCGAGATCGTTGTCTCCACGCGGCACGCGGCGATCGCTGTCGCTCATCATGCAACTCCGGGGTCGGTGACCGGAGCGTCCGAGCGCAACGGCTGTACCACGCTCAGAAGAGGCCGACCTTGCCTTTCACGGACGCGATGAGCCTGGCGGGATCGTAGCCGACGCCCTGCCTGAAGACGAGCTGCACCTTGCGCACGTCCTCGACGTGCGTCGACGGGTCGCCGTCGATCACGACGAGATCGGCCTGCTTGCCGGGGGCGATCGACCCGACGAGGTTGGCGCGGCCGAGATACTTCGCGCCGTTCAGCGTGCAGACCTCGATTGCCTCGAGCGGCGTGAGCCCGCTCTCGACGAGCAGCTCCAGCTGCCGCTGGTCCGAGAAGCCGGGGATCACGCCGCCGCCGCCGGTGGGATCGGTGCCGGCGATGAGCAGCCCGCCGGCGCGGTAGAACGCGACCTCCATCGCCCGGGCCCTCGGGAAGAGCGCGGCGTAGCCGGAGTGGGGGTTGCCGTCGATCCGCGACTTGAGCTGCAGGAACTGGTCGCGGAGGATCGGGTCGAGCACGTCGAGCCCGGGCGGCACCGGCCGTCCCGGCGTGAACGTCTCGAACACCGTGAGCGTCGACGTCAGCGCCACGTGGTGCTGTATGAGAAATTGAACGAGAGATTTGAACTTCGCGTTTGATGTATCCGTCGCGGATACAGCGGCCTGGCCCACGGCCTGGCCGGGGCAGACGTCCGGCTGCTTGTTCGGCACGAAGTCGGTCGAGGCGAAGAAGCCGTGCTCCAGGTCGTCGATGCCGAGCGCGGCGGCCTCGCGGTACGTCACGGAGCAGAGATGCCCGGTCAGCTTCATGCCGAGCGCGTGCCCCTCGCGCAGCGACGCCGCGAGCTCGGCGCGCGTGATGTGCATGTACGCCTTGAGCGACGTCGCCCCCATGTCGTGCCAGAAGTCGACCGTCCGCCGCGCCTCGGCGGCATCCTTCAGCTCGTGCACCTGCACGAGGCCGAGGCCCTTGCCCTCGAGGTACGGCGCCGTCGCGTCGATCCAGGGCCCCACCTGCTTTCCCGCGTTGATGGCTGCGGCGGTATTCAGCTCACCGTAGCCGTTCATGTTGCCGGCGGTGCGCATCGACGTGACGCCGCCCGCGAGATAGAGCCGCGTGAAGCTCTCGGCGAGGTTCGCGTAGACGCCGGGGCCCGTGGGGTAGTAGAGGTGCTCGTGCACCATCACGAGCCCGGGGATCACCGATTTGCCGGTGAGATCCATGACCTGCGCGCCGGCGGGGATCGCAATGCGGGCCGCGTCGCCGACCTGCGCGATCCGGCCGTCGCGGACGATGAGCGTCTGGTCCGCGCGGGCCGGGCTGCCGGTGCCGTCGATCACGCGCACGTGCGTGAGTGCGAGCACGGACGTGTCCACGGCGACGTACGGCCGCACGGCGGGGCCGAGGGTGGGGCGCTGGGCGTGCGCGGGGATGCAGGGGGCCGCGGCGGCGAGCAAGACGGCGAGGGTTCGTGTATACATGGCCGAGACATTACTCGGCGCCGGCCCGTCGCGCGAGATTGACAACGCCGCCGAGCGCGCCAGCGTATGAGTGGTGTGCCCGTCCGGAACGTGGCGATGTCATTCCGAGCGGAGCGCGGAATCTCGTGTATTGGGTCGAGATCTCGACCTGGTGAGAAGATCCCTCGGTCGCGGTGCTCCCTCGGGATGACATTCCGAACGAAGATCCCTCGGTCGCGGTGCTCCCTCGGGATGACATTCCGAACGAAGATCCCTTGGTCGCGGTGCTCGCTCGGGATGACATTCCGAACGAAGATCCCTTGGGATTTCGAACCGTTCAGTCGCGCGTACCCACCCTCCTCCACCCACTCTCCGCCTCATGCGACTCACCCATCCGCTGGCAATCCTCGCGCTTCTGGCGGCGCCGCTCGCGGCCCAGACGCCCGATTCGGCGACCCTCGCCACCATGCAATGGCGGTCGATCGGCCCGGTGAACATGGCCGGCCGCATCACCGACGTCGAAGGCGATCCGAAGAACCCCAAGGTCTTCTACGTCTCCGGCGCGACCGGCGGCATCTGGAAGACGATCAACGCCGGGACGACGTGGATCCCGCTGTGGGACCACGGCCCCGTCGCCTCGATGGGCGACATCGCCATCGCGCCGAGCAATGACAAGATCATCTACGCCGGCACGGGCGAGGACAACGCGCGCAACAGCGTCGCGCCGGGCTACGGCGTGTACAAGTCGACGGACGGCGGCGTCACGTGGAAATCGGTCGGACTCGAGAAGACGCAGCACATCGGCCGCATCGTCGTCGATCCGCGCAACGCCGACGTGGCGTACGTCGCCGCGGTCGGCGCGACGTGGGCGGCGAACCCGGACCGTGGACTCTACAAGACGACCGACGGCGGCAAGACGTGGACTCGGATCAAGTACGTGAGCGACAAGGCGGGCTTCATCGACATCGCGATGGATCCGCGCGATCCGAACACGCTGTACGCGGCGAGCTGGGAGCGCGTGCGCGGCCCCTACTACCTCAAGAGCGGTGGGCCGGGCTCGGCGCTCTGGAAGACGACGGACGCGGGCAAGACGTGGCGCGAGATCAAGGGCGGCGGCTTCCCCGAGACGAACAAGGGCCGCATGAACATCCAGATCGCGCACAGCGATCCGAACATCGTGTACGTGATGGTCGAGGCGGACTCGGTCCGCGGCGCCAGGCCGCAGCGGCTCCTCAGCGGCCTGTACAAGAGCACGGACGCCGGCAAGACCTGGAAGTGGGTGTCGACGATCGACAACCGGCCATTCTACTTCTCGCAGATCCGCGTCGATCCCAAGAATCCCAACCGCATCTACCGCATGGCGGTCGATTTTCAGTTCTCTGATGACGGCGGCTACTCGTGGAAGACCGGCATGTTCGGCAACCACGAGGACTACCACGCGATGTGGATCGACCCGAACGACCCCGAGCATTTCATCATCGGCGGCGACGCGGGGATCTTCCAGACGTGGGACCGCGGCGGCACGTACGACTCCATCAACAACATGGCGATGGGGCAGTTCTACGTCGTGAGCTACGACTATCAGGTCCCGTACCGCGTGTGCGGCGGCCTGCAGGACACCGGCAGCTCGTGCGGCTGGAGCCGGCGCCGCGGCGGGCAGCTCCAGGCGACCGACTGGTTCGCGGTGAATGCGGCCGACGGGCTGTACACGGCGCAGGATCCGGTCAACCCGAACATCGTCTACTACGAGTCGCAGGGCGGCAACATGATGCGCCGCAACCTCGGCACGGGCGAAGTGCGCAACATCCGCCCGCGGACGGTGAACATCGCGACCTACGGCAACCAGATCGCGCAGATCAAGGGCGACGGCACCAAGCCGCTCACCGACGCGGAGAAGAAGCAGATTGAGGATATTCGCGCGCGGATGAAGCACGACATGGCCGACCCGAACGTCGCGCTCCGCTGGAACTGGAACACGCCGTTCTTCGTGTCGGCGCACGACCCGAACGTCTTTTACAGCGGCGCGGAAAAGGTCTTCAAGTCGGTGAAGCAGGGCGAGGATCCGATCGCGATCTCACCCGATCTCACGGCGCACGATCCGACGTGGGTGCGCGTCTCGAGCGGCTTCGACGAGAACGGCGACGCCGCGACCGATGCCTCCGGCGGCATCACGCGCGACGCGACGGGCGCCGAAGAGAACGCGACGATCGTGGTGATGAACGAGTCGCCGATTCGCGCCGGCATGCTCTTCGTCGGCACCGACGACGGGAAGGCGTGGATCAGCCCGAACGACGGCGGCAAGTGGATCGACATCAGCACCGCGATCCCCGGCGTGCCGGCGATGTCGAACATCAGCTCGATCGAGCCCTCGCACTTCGATACGGCCACGATCTACGTCGCCGTCGAGAACCACAAGCGCAACGACTTCAAGCCGTACGTCTTCGTGTCGAACGACTTCGGCAAGTCGTTCCATTCGATCACGTCGAACCTGCCCGCGGGCACCGGCATTCCCGGCAGCGTGTACGTGATCCGCGAGGATCCGGTCAATCCGAACCTGCTGTACGTCGGCACCGAGACCGGCGTGTTCGCCTCGCTCAACAAGGGGCAGAGCTGGTTCCCGCTCCAGGCGAATCTGCCGACCGTGCCCGTGTATGATCTCAAGATTCATCCGCGCGATCACGAGCTGATCGCGGGGACGCACGGGCGCGCCGTGCAGATCCTCGACGTCGCGCCGCTCCAGCAGATGACGTCGAGCGTGCTCGCGCAGCGCGCGCATCTCTTCGTGCCGACGGTGGCGTTCGAGTACGGGCAGATGCTTCCCGGCTCGGAGCCGCGCGCGCAGCGCCCGTGGAAGGGCGACGGTGGTCCGCAGGGCGCGGAGATCGAATATCGGCTGGCGGCGCCGCTCGCGGCCGCGCCGCGCGTGCTCGTCGTGAACGCGGCGGGCGATACGATCGCACGGCTCACCGGGACGAACGTCGCCGGATTGAACAAGGTTTCGTGGAACCTGATCGTGGCGCCGAACGGTCAGCTCGCGGGCGGCCGCGGCGGCTTTGGCGGATTCGGCGCATTCGGCGGCGGGCGCGGACGTGGCGCGCAGGAACCGGTGAACGTGGCGGGCTTCCCGCCCGGCTACAATCCGCGTCCGGCCGAAGTGAACGCGCCGGCGGATTCGTCCGGGAGTCCGACCGCGCAAGCTCGTGAGCTTGCGAGCGGCCGCGCCGGCGGCGGCAGGGGAGGTCGCGGTGGATTCGGCGGCTTCGGACGCGGAGCACTGCAGAGCGTCGAGACGGGCGACTACCGCGTGGTGCTCGACATGGGCGGAGAGAAGCAGACACAGGTACTTCGCGTCGTGAAGGTCGAGCCGGGTGACGTGTCCGTCATGGCGCCTGTGAGCCGATAACACTGCATGTGCCACAGAGGATGCGGGGGCTGTCGAGACACCGCCGCGTCCGCGGCGATAGAATAGGGGGCCGATGGAACAGAACGAACGGATGCGGCCTACAATGTGTTGAAGGCCGTATCCGTTGTTCGTTCTGTGCGATCCAGGCAATCGATCGTCGGCAACTTTTGGAGCCTGACCCGGGCAGGAGCGCGGCGTGTCGGAGAATCGGCGGAGATCGATACGAGGGTTGGTCGCGTCGTGGGTCGTCTACTGGGCCGGTCTTGCCGCGGTGAAGCTCGGACCGTTGGCGCTCGCGATCTGGCGCGCCACGCACAACGCACCGGGAACGAGCTCGGTCAACGGAAGCATCTCCGATTTTCTCGTCTCGGTCACCGTCGTGTCGAACGCGAAGACCATGTACTCCGCGTCCGCACATCTTCTCACGATTGCCGCCTGGATCGCGGTGCCGCCGCTGGCCGCGTGGGCGGTCTGGATCATGGCGCGTCCGACCGGGACGCGCCTCGGTGTGTCGCCGAGCATCGGCGCGCAATCGCCGGAGCCGCAGCAGTTGTCGTCAGGAAATGCGTATGACAACTATCGTACTGCTCCCGACAAAGCCGACGCATTTGTGTCCAAAGTGACCAAGCGCTCCTGACAGCGCTTCGCGGGATGCGGGCATAGGTTCCCTCACGGAAGTCGAATTTGGCAGGAGGGAGAATGCGCAGGCGCATCACGGTAGTCGCGGCCGCGGCCGCGATCGGGTTCACCGCAGTCCTGTCGTCGAGCCCCGTACGCGCGCAGGAGACGGTGCAGGACGACGGCGTGGCGCGGCTGATCGAAATGGCCGAGCGCAACGAGCAGCAGCGCGACGCCATGCTGGTACTCCTCCTCGGCGGCTTCACGATCGGCGCGCTGCTGCACTGGCGCGGGACGCGGCGCATCGGCGAGCTGGAGTCGATGAGCCTGACCGATCCGCTCACCGGCGTCCGCAACCGGCGCTATCTCGAGCAGACGATCGACCTCGACGTCGCCGCATCGCTCCGCGCCTATCGCGACGCGCGCGCGACGGGCGGTTCGCCGCGGAACGCCGATCTCGTGTTCCTCATGATCGACCTCGACACGTTCAAGTCGATCAACGACGGCCACGGGCATCAGGTGGGCGACCGCGTGCTCACGGCCGCGGCGGCGGCGCTCCAGCGCACCTGCCGCGATTCCGATCTGCTCGTTCGCTGGGGCGGCGACGAGTTCCTGGTCGTCGAGCGGTTCGCCGATCGCGCCGAAGCGGTGATCGCGGGCGAGCGATTCCGCGCGGCGCTCGAAGCGGCCGACATCGTGTTGCCGAGCGGCGAGCGGCTGTCGATCACCTGCAGCGTCGGCTACGCGTCGTTCCCATTCATGACCGCGGATCCCGACGTGCTCGGGTGGGAGCAGGTCGTGACGCTGGCCGATCTCGCCGCGTACTCGGTGAAGCGCGACGGGCGGAACGGAGTATCGGGCTACGTCTCGGTCGCGCCCAAGGCGCCGGAGCAGATTCCGTTCGCGGATCTCACGGAGCTCGACTCGCTGCTGCGGCTCGGCCAGGTCCGGCGCGAGATCAAGGTGATGACGGAGTCGGCGCCGACGCCGGAGCGCGGCGAGCCGCGCGCACCGTGGTCGACCACGACGACAGAGACGCCGCGGC
>DASZUN010000138.1:0-10383 GCA_035547615.1 Gemmatimonadaceae bacterium
AGAGTTTCTTTGCCACACTCGAGTTCGAACTGCTCGCCCACGCGACGTGGCGAACGCGCGACGACGCACGGCGAGCGATCTTCGCCTACATCGAAACGTGGTATAATCCGCGACGGTGGCATTCCACGCTCGGCTACCTCAGTCCAGCGCAGTACGAGCACCAACTGCGGATGGCAGCCTAGCATCCGTAATCGTGTGTCCACAAAAGCGGGTCAAGCTCAGATGCTCTTGAAAAACCCTCAGGAGCCTCCGGCGCGCCGGAGCTTCCTGAGGGTTTTCAAAAAATTCTCCCTTCAACTGCCGTTCACGCCTATCCAACCAATCCGCTAGATCCGGCCGTTATCCGCAGCCAGTGCCGTTGCCGTTGCCGTTGAGGTTGAAGTTGCGGTTGCAGTCCCAGTCGCCGTTCACGGCTTGATCTGATACAACAGATCGTCCTCCACGCGGTACAGCAGCGGCACGACGCTGATCTTCGGGTAGATCCCGCGCAGGCGCTCGGCTTCGCGCAGCACGAAGCCCACTTCGTCGCTGATCCCGAACTTGGGCTTGCTCTCGGCGAAATGCCGCTCGGCGTGCTCGCGCTCCCAGCCGGCGTTGCTCACCATACCGTCGACGAATTGCTCGTGGCGCTGATCGAGGCGCGCCATGCCGCAGTCGGTGTGCGCGATCAGCACGATCGTGCGAATGCCGCCGACGGCGATCGCGTATGAGATCCGGAATTCGTTATCGCGCATGTTCGCTCCCGCGGTGCGCAGGATGAACGCGAAGTCGTGCGGGATGCGCAGCGATTTCCGGCTGTCCATGCACATGCCGATCAACAACTGCGGCGCCGCGGCCGAGCCGAGCGCGTGACCGAGGTTGTGGTACTCGAGCAACAGCGCGACGGGCGTATCCCGATACTCGGGGAGAATGTCGTCGCGATAGAAGACGGGAAGAATCGTGGCCATGTCGTGATGGTGCGAGAGTGTTGCGAACGCGAGGAGCGCGCGCATTTCCTGACGAGGCCGCCGCGAGCTGCCGCGGCCGTCGAGCTTCTCCTCAACAAACTATCCCGCCTTTCCCGGCTGCGTGAGTCGCGCCCGAATCCAATCTTCGCGACGGGCGATGAATGCCATCGCTCGCAGCATCGACGTACTCAGGTCGCGTGCACGGCACGCAGGAGAAGCGCACCATGGCCACCCAGGAAAACAAGGAGATCTGTCGTCGGCTGTTCGAGACCGTGTGGAACGAAGGCAACGCCGCCGCGATCCCCGATTTCCACACGCCCGACTTCACGATCGAGGACCCGTACAATCCGACCACCGGCAAAGGTCCCGATGCGGCGAAGAAATATCTGACGAGCTACAAGCGCTCGCTCCCCGATCTGCAGTTCCGGATCGTCAACCAGGTCGCCGAGGGCGACTGGGTCGTCAACTTCCTCTCGGCCTCGGGCACGCACGAGGGCGACCTCCTCGGCTTCCCGCCGACGCACAAGAAGGCGACCGCGAACGCGATCGTCACCCTGCGCCTCAAGAACGGCAAAGTCACCGAGTGCACCACGATGTGGGACACCGTGACCTTCATGCGCTCGGTCGGCATCGAGATGACGCCGGAGCTGGCGGGCTCGCGGCGGTAGCCGCGGCTCAGCGCGACTCGTGCCGCGCGCGATACGCGCGCGGCGTGAGACCGAACTCCGCGCGGAACGCGTGATTGAAGTTCGACAGATCGTTGAAGCCGGACTCGAGCGCGATCTCGGCGATCTTCCGATCGCTCGCGCGGAGCGAGGCCGCGGACTCGCGAAGCCGCGCGCGCAGGAGAAACTGATGGGGCGTCGTGCCGGTCAGGTGCCGGAACGCCCGCAGGAACTGGAACGCGCTCATGTCCGCCCGCTCCGCGTGCGCGCGGAGCCCGCGCCCGGCGGCCGGGTCTCGTTCGACGTCGCGCACCACGTCGGTCACACGCGCCAGCACGTCTCGCGAAGGGGCGGCCGGCGCGCGTGATCTCGGCCTCGCTCCGCGCGATGCGCGGAGCGCGATCGTCCCGGCGTCGATCGCCGCTTCCTCCCACGAGAGCTCGCCCTCCACGGCGAGCGCGGTCGCGATGCGCGCCACGAGGTCCGACGCGTCGCGCGTCGGCGGCACGCGGGGCGCACCGAAAACCGGACGCGCGATCCCGGCGTCCGCCGCGAGCCCGTCGAAGAATGCGGGCGAGAATCGGAACGCCACGCACCGGTCGCCCGGCGCGTGCTCGTGCCCGCATTCGTAGCACTCGCCAGGATTTCCGAGAAAGAACGAGCCCGGCGTCATCACGTGCGTGCCGCCGCCCGTGCGATACTGGAAGCTGCCCGCGACCACGATCGCGACGGCAACCTGCGTGTGCGCTTCCTCGAACGCACGATCGTGCGGGCCGGCGGTGCAGATCACGTCGGCCACCTCCCAGCCCTCGCCCGACGCGAGCACGCGCCCCGAGGTGCGCGCCGACCCGCCGAAGCGCGCCCGCGTGTCGAGCGCGGCGCCCAGATCGGCTGCAATTTTTCCCAAGATCTGCCGCGAGGGTCTGGCTACCATACCCAAAGTTCTGCGGCCCCGCACCCCGTGCGCAACTCGGCGCGGGCCCGCGCGTCGAAACACCCGGATCAGCTTCACGAGGAGACCCGACCATGAGTACCCTTGCAACTTCGACGGCAACGACGATCGATCCCGCGCTCGCTGCGCGCATCGTGCGCGAAGGCTACGGCCCCGGCGCCTGGCACGGTCCCGACCTGCGCGCCGCGATTGCCGACGTTTCGCCGAGCGCCGCCTTCTGGCGCCCCGCACCCGACCGGCACAACATCGCCGAGATCGTGGTGCATCACGCGTTCTACGTGCGCTCGGTGATCGAGCGGCTCGGCGGCACGCCGGCAGCCTTCCCATTCACCGGCGAGGATTGGTTCGCCCTCGACGACGAGCGCGCCATGTCCTGGGCGAAGATCACCGCGCTGCTCGACGATCTGCAGTCGCAGCTCGCCGCGTTCGTCGCCACGCCGATCCGCGGCGAGAAGACGGCCGACGAGCAGATGGACCTGCTGCTCGGCATCACCTGCCACGCCGTGTATCACGCCGGACAGATCCAGCTGCTCAAGGCGCTCGGCGCGCGGTGAGACGACTCCAGCGAACGAAATGGCCGCGGGTGGCCGGACACGACGACGTCGTCGTCTCCGGCCAGCCCGGTCCGATCAGTACGATCGCATCACCCCGGCCGCTGCCGCGCCGCGACCTCGTCGAGCCACTCGAGCTCCACTTCGTGTTTTCTGATCGCCAATCGCACGACCATGGCCGCGTCGGAGCTCGGCGACGTCTCCTCGATGATGGACTCGAGCGCGGCGAGCTCGAAGGCGAGCTTGTCGAGCACGTGGCGGCGGCGCCGCTCGATCTGCATCGCGAAATCGCGCGGGCGCGCCTGCCACGAGAGGACCATCCACGTGGTGAACGGCGAGGGCACGTCGTGCGTCGCCCACTCGGCGCGAGCGAGCGAGTCGGCGAGCGCGCGGCGTCCCGACGGCGTCGGGCGGAACGCGCGCCGCTCCGGCCCGAGTGACGCGTCGCTCGGCGCGTCGGGCGCGATGAGATCGGCCGACTCGAGCTTCCGCAGTGAGTAGTAGATCTGCGGCTTGGAGATCGACGCCCACTCCTGCACCTCGCGGCGCTCGAGCTCGGCCCACATCTCGTAGCCGTGCATCGCACGCTCGGCGAGCATGCTCAGCACGACGAGATCGGCGAGCGTGAGGGCGCCCGTGCCGCGCACGGGCTACTTGGTCGGCGCCGCGAAGCCGACGACGTTGCCGCCCGGCTCGCGCACGTAGATCTCCGTCATTCCGTAGAAGGTGTCGTGGCGCGGCTTCACGACGGGCGCGCCCGCCACGCACGCTTCGATCGCGTCGAGATCGGCGAGCGATGGCACGGTGATGAACAGCGCGACGCTGTGGCCGTCGATCGTCGCCGCCTGCGCGGGATCGTCGGCGAGGACGCTGGCGCGCGTCTGATACATGATCTCCACACCGTCCTTCTTCACGCTGGCGAAGATCAGCTTCCCATCCGGCCCCGGGACCTGGTTCTCGACGGCGAATCCCATCTGCGTCGACCAGAACGCGATGCCCGGTTCGACGGCATCGACGATCAGGACGGGGGTGAGCGCGGCAACCGCGAACGACGTGGACGACATGGCGACCTCCTCTCTCGATGAGGCAACTAGTCTAATTGATACTAGTAGCGCGTCAAGCCCGACGGCGCGGATGCCGTCGGGCGGAGGATGACAGCGGATCACTGACACACCCACGTCACACTCGGCGAGCGACCGAGCGCACGGAGCGGCGTGTTGCGCATCGATAACGTCGCGCGAAATGACCGCGGCGCGCGCGGGATCAGGGCGCGGATCAGTCAGCGTGTCTTGATCGCACCTCAGTCAATCCGCCGGAGGAAGTCGCGTGTTCGCTGCCGTCGCTCTCGCCGTGATCTCGTTCACAGGCGCCGTGTCCGGACAATCGCTACGCGCCGCGCCGCCCGACACCGGGCGCGATTCGCTGCGCGTCGAGTCCGTCCCGCTCTCCAGCGCGCTCGTGCCGCTCGCGCCGCTCGCGCCGGCGGATACCGGTCATCGCCGGAAGCGCGTCGCCGCCGTGGAGTACAGCGACTGGTACGGCCGCCGGCTCACCGTCCATCGATGGGCGAGCTACGTGATGCTCCCGCTCTTCGCGGGCAACTACGTCACGGGGCAGCAGCTCCTGCAATACGGCAATCGCGCGCCGACGTGGGCGATCGACGCGCACGGGCCGCTCGCCGCCGGCGTGACGGGCCTCTTCGCGCTCAACACGCTCACCGGCGGATGGAATCTCCTCGCCGCCCGGAAGGATCCCTCGGGCCGCGCATGGCGAACGACGCACGCGCTGCTGATGCTCGCCGCGGACGGCGGCTTCACCGCCGCGGGACTCCTCTCGAACCGCGCCGAGCGATCGGACCAGTTGCGACGATTGCATCGCGACATCGCGCTCGGATCCATCGGCACGGCCGTCGTGAGCTACGTGATGATGCTGCCGCCGTTCCGGCGCGATTGACCGAACCGTTCACCCTTCGCGGAGACCACGTGCATGAGCATTCATGACGACCGACCGCCGACCGATCGCGCCGGTGCGTGCGCGGGCTGCATGGGCCACGCGCCGCGCCGAGAATTCCTGCGCACGCTCGTCGCCTCGGGTATCGGCGCGCTGGTGACGCTCGGCGCATCGCCGTCCGTCGCGCGCGCACTCGAGGTGGGATTCGTTCGCGGTGCGCGCCGCGCGTCCGACGAGACCGCCTATCCCGTCCCGTCGGCCGACGGCGTGTCGATCGACCGGGACAACGAGGTGATTCTCGCCCGCTACCACAACGTGATATACGCCTTCGCGCTCTCGTGCCCGCACCAGAACACGGCGCTCAAGTGGCTCGACCACGACGGCTGCTTCCAGTGTCCGAAGCACAAGTCGCGGTACCAGCCTGACGGTGAGTTCATCGAAGGGCGGGCAACGCGCGGCATGGATCGCTACGGCGTCCGCCGCGACGGCGACAAGATCGTCGTCGAGCTGGACAAGCTCTTCGCGCAGGACAAGGATGCCGCGGACTGGACGGCGGCGAGGATCGCGCTGCCATGAGCGGCGGGTGCTCCGGGGAATGCCCATGCGGCGCGGGCGTCGGGCGCCGTGACTTTCTGACGCACGGCGCGCTCGGCACGATCGGCGCGCTCCTCGCCACGGCGTGCGGCGATCGCGTGATCGGCGGGACGTTCCCCACCGATCCGCTTCCCACCCAGCCGATCACGATCCGGCCTTCAAAGATTCCTGAACTCGCGGCCGTGGGCGGCATCGTCAAGGTCGACGGAAACAACGGCATGCCCGTGGCCATCGTCCGCACGGGTGAGAGCTCGTTCGATGCGCTGTCGCTCGTCTGCCCGCATCAGGGCGCGATCGTGGAGATCACGGGCTCGCCGTCGTTCCGCTGCCCGAGCCACCTCGCGGAGTTCGCGGCGGACGGCACATGGATCGGTGGCAAGCAGACGGGCGATCTCACGCGCATGGGCGTGACGTACGATCCCAGGACCGATCTGCTGATCGTCGACGGGATCGCCGACGCCGTGCCGCCGCCCATCATGGCGGTGAGTCCGGCGAGCGAAGCGTTCAGCGCGGCGCAGGGTGGTGCGCCGCCCGCGCCGCAGACGATCGCGATCACGAACAGCGGCGGCGGCACGCTCACCGGCCTCGGGATCGTGGTGGCGTACGCCGCGGGCCAGGCGAACGGATGGCTCGCCGCGACGCTCGACACGACGACGGCGCCGGCGACGATCACGCTGCAGCCCGCGGTCGCCGGGCTGGCCGCGGGCACGTACGCCGCCACCGTGCAGATCACCGCCCCGAACGCGACGAATGCGCCGCAGGCCGTGTCGGTGAGTGTCGTCGTCACCGCGGCGCCCGTGCAGAAGCCGGCGGCGATCGGACTCGCGTCGTCCACGGCATCGTTCACAGGCGTTGCGGGCGGCGCGAATCCGCCGACCCAGCAGCTCGCGATCGCGAACGCGGGAGGCGGGACGCTCGCCGGCTTGAGCGTCGGCGCGATCGCGTATGGTGCGGGCGGCGGCGCACAGCGCTGGCTCGTCGCGACGCTCACGTCCAGTGCCGCCCCCGCGACGCTCGTGCTCGCACCGAGCATCGGCGCGCTTGCGGCGGGCACCTACACCGCCACCGTCCCGGTCATCGCGAGCGGCGCGAGCAACTCGCCGCAGCAGGTCACGGTGACGCTCGTGGTGTCATCCGCGGCCGCACCGCCGCAGCTCGCGCTCTCCGCGGGGACGCTCGCGTTCTCGGCGACGCAGGGCGGGACCGCCGCCGCGCAGACGATCACGGTGCAGAACTCGGGAGGGGGGTCGCTCGGCGGTCTCGCCGTGGGAGCGATCGCCTACGGCGCTGGCGCGAGCGGCTGGCTCGGCGCCGCATTGTCGTCGACCACGGCGCCCGCGGTGCTCACGGTGACGCCGAGCGCCGCGTCGCTTGCGCCCGGCACGTACTCCGCGACGGTGCCGATCACCGCCGCGGGCGTGAACGGCTCTCCGCAGAATCTCGCCGTCACGATCACGGTGACGGCCGCCGCGGGCCTGAGCGTGACACCGAGCAGCGCGTCGCTGAATGCGACGGTCGGCAGCAGTCCGGGCGGACTGAACGTGAACGTGGCCGCGACGAGCGGCGCCGTGACCGGCCTCTCGTATACGGTCGCGTACGGTGCCGGCGCGAGCGGCTGGCTCAGCGGTTCATCATTCAGCGCGACGAGCACGCCCGCGGTGCTCACACTCCGGGCCGCGTCGAGCACGCTCGCGGCGGGGACCTACACCGCGACCGTGCAGGTGAACGGAAGCGGTGTGTCGCCGCAGACGATCGCGGTCACGCTCACGGTCGCGCCCGGCGGGCTGCCGGTGGTGATCGCGAACTGGCCCGCGCTCGGCGCCGTCGGCGGCATCGCGGGCAGCGTCGGCACGGTGCAGGGCACGCCGACCGCGGTGGTGCGCACGGGTGCGAACAGCTTTGCCGCGTTCTCGATGCGCTGTCCGCACCAGGGCACGACCATCCGGATCGAGAATTGGCACAGCACCGGCTCGGCGTTCCACTGCCCGAATCACGACGCGCTGTTCGATGCGAGCGGCGCGCTGCTCCCGTCCTCACCGCAGAAAACCTCGAACCTGGTGGCACGCACCGTCACGTACACGCCGGGCAGCAGCACACTCTACATCACCTGAACCGCGGGCTTTCCGGGCGCAGTACATTCTCTGTCGTGACGCCCTCGATTCGAGCCCGAGCTGTCGCCGCGGCCGCCGCCATGCTCCTCACCGGTTGCATGGCGGCGCACCGGACGGCGCCGTCGCCCGCGGTGCCGCTGCGGGTCATGACGTACAACATCCGATCCGGCAATGGCGATCTCGCGCGGACCGCCGACGCCATTCGCGCCGAGCGGCCGGACATCGTCGCGCTGCAGGAGGTCGACGTGCACTGGGCCGAGCGCAGCGCGTTCGCCGATCAGGCGACGTCGCTCGGCGAGCGTCTTCACATGAACGTTCGATTCGCGCGCATCTACGATCTGCCCGGAGCGCCCGGCGCGCCGAACCGGCAATTCGGCGTCGCGCTGCTGACGCGGTTCCCCGTCGTGACATTCCGGAACGACACGATCACGCGGCTCTCGACGCAGGACTCGGAGCCGGTGCCGGCACCGATGCCCGGCTTGCTCGAGGCGGAGATCGACGTGCACGGCCGCGCGGTGCGTGTGTTCGACACGCACCTGGACTACCGCAGGGATCCACGGGTTCGCGCGCGGCAGGTGGCGGAGATGATCGCGTTCGCGGACCGCGACACGCTCCCGACGCTCGTCTTCGGCGACATGAACGCGACGCCCGCGGCCCCGGAGTTGCAGCCGCTGCTGGCCCGTTTCCGCGACGCCTGGAACGATTCCGCCGGACCGGGATTCACCTATCCGGCCGAGGCGCCGACCGAGCGCATCGATTACGTGCTCGTCTCGCGGCACTTCGCCGTCCGCGGCGCGCGGGTGCCGGACACGCAGGCCTCGGACCACCGGCCGGTGGTGGTCGACCTCACGATGCGGTGAGTATTCCAGGATTCTCATTAGACTTCAGGAACGTCGCATGACGAAATTCGCCAGCATTCTCGGGACGGTCGGACACACGCCGGAAGTGAAGATCAACCGCCTCGCGCCGGAGGGCGTGAACCTCTACGTGAAGATCGAGGCGTTCAACCCGCTCGGCTCCGTGAAGGATCGGCTGGCGCTCGGGGTGATCGAGGATGCGGAGCGAACCGGCACGCTGAAGCCCGGCCAGACCGTGGTCGAAGCGACGAGCGGCAACACCGGGATCGGCCTGGCGATGGTGTGCGCGGTCACGGGCCATCCGCTCGTCGTCACGATGGCGGAATCGTTCAGCATCGAGCGGCGGCGGCTGATGCGCTTTCTCGGCGCGAAGGTGGTGCTCACGCCGGCGCCGGAGAAAGGCACGGGCATGGTGCGCAAGGCGGAGGAGCTGGCGCAGAAGCACGGCTGGTTCCTCACGCGCCAGTTCGAGAACGAGGCGAACGCCGACTTCCACTCGCGCACGACGGCGCGCGAGATCGTGGACGATTTCGCCGGTGAGCGGCTCGACTACTGGGTCACCGGGTTCGGCACGGGCGGCACGCTCAAAGGCGTGGCGCGCGTGCTGAAGCAGGAGCGCCCGGAGACGAAGGTGATCGTCTGCGAGCCGGCGGACGCGCCGATGATGGCGAGCGGCACCAAGCAGGGGCGCAATCCGGACGGCTCGCCGTCGGCAAGCAACACCGCGTGGAAGCCGCACCCGATTCAGGGGTGGAGCCCGGATTTCATCGCCAAGCTCGCGGGCGACGCCGAGGAGATGGGATGGGTGGACCGCGTGATCACCGTGACCGGCGCGGATGCGATGCGCGCGAGCCGCGAGCTCGCGCAGAAGGAAGGCATCTTCGTGGGAATCAGCGCGGGCGCGACGTTCGCCGCGGCCCTCGAGGTGTGCAAGGGCGCCGAGAAGGGCTCGACGGTGTTGTGCATGCTGCCGGATACCGGCGAGCGCTATCTGAGCACGCCGTTGTTCGCCGACGTCCCCGTGGACATGACGGAGGACGAGGTGAGCATCATGCGGTCGACGCCCGGCTATCAGCTCACGCCCAAGGCGTAGCGCTCCGCTTCACTCGTCGTCGTTCTCCGGCTCCTCGGCGATCCGTTCTTCCGGCAGGCGCATGCGATGGAAGAACGCGTGGTACAGCGCGGCGTTGATCGCCTGGAGTCCGGCGGCCAACTCGAGCGGCAGGCTCACCCACACGGACTGGATGAGCTGACCGGCGATGGTCGGCCCGATGCTCGAGAGCACCTGAAGCGGGAGGTTGGAGAGGCCCGCGGCGGTGCTGCGATCGGCCGGATCGACGATGCCCATGAGGAACGACTGGCGCATCGGATTCGCCATCGTGTTGATCATCGTGCGCAGCAGAAAGAGCCCGCCCGCCATGGCGTAGGTGGGCACGAGCGCCATCACCGCCATGAGGATGACGGCGATGACTCGCAGCCCGACGACCGCGCGCACGGTGCCGAAGCGCCGAGCGACGCGCGCGGCACCGAGGTTCGACGGCGCGGAGAGGACGTTCGCGGCGAAATACAACGTGCCGAGCTGCGCCGCGCTCGCGCCGAAGCGCACGTGAAACCAGTAGACGAGCACCGGCCCGAGCATCCCGACCGCCAGGCCATTCGTCGCGTTCGTGATCGCGAAGCGCCAGAGCACGCGCTTGGTGGAGGCGTGCAGCCGTGCGGCGCCCGGTCGTCGCGGCGCGGGCGGCGGCTCGTCGAC
>DASZUN010000139.1:0-4910 GCA_035547615.1 Gemmatimonadaceae bacterium
GCCTGCCGCATCGCTTCCTCGGCCGCGTTCGCGTGCTCGCGCGCCTGCTCGGTGGCCTTGGCGCCCGGGTCGGCGTTCTCCTTGTCAAGACGCTCTTTCAACTTCTTCAATTCGTCCTCGAATCGCTGCGAGCGGTCGGCGAGGTGCTGCGCGTCGGCCTGGTCCTGGCCCTGCGCCTGCGCGTGGCCCTTGTGCGCACCCAGCGAATCGGCGAGCGCGCGATCGCGGTCGGCGATGTCCTTCCCTTCGTCCTTGAGCGTCTGCATCGCGCCCTCGAGCGCGGCCCGCTTCAGCATCTCGGCGCTCTTCTCGAGCTGCTCCCGGAGCTTCTCCTGCATCGCCTGCAGATCGTGCAGCGCCGCCTGCGACTGCTCCGACGAGAGCTGCTGCGTCGCCTGATCGAGCTTCTGCATCTGCGCCAGGAGCTCGGGCGAGAGTGCGTCGCGGAGCAGCGCCTGCGCCTCCTGGAGCTGTCGCGCCAGGCTGCTGTCGAGCGCGCCGGCCTGCGCGAGCTGCTGCTGGAGCTGCGCTGCGTTCTTCTGGAGCTGCTTCACCTGATCGGTGAGCGCACGCTGGTCCTTGGCGACGGCCTTGGCCTTCTCCGCCGCGTTGTAGCTCATCGCGTCCTTCTTGTCGCCGCCGGTCGCGTTGCTCGCCGCATCGATCGCCTGCCGCTGCGACTGCTCGCGCGCCGCGGCGCTCGTGCGCTGCTCCAGCGACTTCTCGGCCGATGCCGCGGCCTGCGCCTGGCTCACGGCGGAATCCGCGGCCGCGCGCGCAATGGCGCGGCGCTCCTCCATCGTGGGAACTTTTAGTAACACTTCGCGACTTTCTCCCCGCTGCGCCCACGGCGAGTTGTCGGTCGCCACGATCTTCACGTGCAGCGCGTCGCCCGGCTTCAGCCCGCGCTGCGAGAGATCCAGCGTCGGTGAGCCGTCCCAGACGGTCGTCGTCGCATCCGCGACGCGTTGCGACGTGGGCGCCTCGGTGCCCGCGCTCCCGCTCCTCCAGCTCACGACCTCCACTTTCGCCAGCCCGTGGTCGTCGCTCGCCGTGGCGTGCAGCGTGACCTGGTCGTCGGCCGCGACGATGGTGTCGACCACCGGCGAAACGAGCTCCACGTGGGGCGCCGAGTCGGCGACCACGTCCAGCTCGATCGGCAATGGCAGGTCGGCGATCGGCCCACCGACGCCGGCGGCCAGCCAGGTGAAGCGGCCGCTTCGCTTTGCCTCGAACCGGCCGGTGAACGCCCGCTCGCTCACGCCGAGGTTCACGGTGTCGCCGTCGGACGCCAGGCGCACGCTGCGCAGCGCAGTCGACGCGCGCCCGGCGACCTCGATCACAGTGCCTTGGGGCACGCGCGCCGGCTCGCCGATCGGCAGCCCTTCCGGCTGGCGGCCGAGATACGCGGGATACACCGCGCGCATCGTCACCGCGCCGACGAACGGTCGGTCCGTGACGTGGACGACGGCCGTGTCGCTCGTCGAACGGCCGTCGCTTGCGACGACCGTGAGATCACCGCGGAGTGGACCGGTCTCGATCGTCGCCACGCCGGAGCGCGGCTCGACGGTGACCGTCTGGGTCGACCATGCTTCGCCCGGCGTCCGCTGGACGACCTGAATGGACGTGCGGTGCGCAGCCGCGACGTGCAGTCGCAGCGGTTCGCCGCGGAGCACGACGGGCGGCAGACTCTGGAACTCGAGCCGCGGCAGCAGCGTGCCGTTCCAGGCGCTCACCGGACGCATGATCGCGAGCAGGCCGTCATTGAACCTGGGCGCGGCGAAGGCAAGCGCCGCGAGGGCCACGGTTGCGACGCCAGTCGCCTGCGCCGCGCCACGCGTCGCCTGCTTCTGTTCGCCGGGCGCGAGCCGCGAGCCTGCCGGTGCGAGCTGTTCCGCAATGCTGGCCGCGGCACGACGGCCCAGCGCGCCGGAGTCGGACACCTCGAGCACGCCGCGGAGTGCGCCGGCGCGCATTGCCTGTTCGCGCTCGATCGCCGCCGCCACGCTCTGCTGCGTGGCGCGCCGGTCGAGGCGCCGGGCGGTAAAGAGCACGATCGCCACGTCCGCCGCCGCGATCACGAGCCAGACCAGGACCGGCACCGGCCGTGGGAGCGCCATCCACCGCGCCCCGCCCAGCATCGACGCGCCGAGCGCGAGCACGAGCGCCGTGGCGCCGAGCGCGAGCGCCAGACCGCCGATCAGGTGCAGCCGCCGCAGCCGGGTGCGTTCACGCTCGACCAGCTCGTGAATCGTCATGGCGTGGGCCGGCTGGTGACGGCGTACACGAACAGATTCACACCCATGCGGAGCGCCGCTTCGTGCAGCGCCGGCGGATCGTGATACACGGTCGTGTCTTCCCAGCCGTTGCCGAGATCACTCGAGAAGCTGTAGTACACCGCGAGCCGATCGCCGAGGAAGATCCCGAAGCCGCGCGCCGGGAGCCCGTCGTGCTCGTGGATCTTGGGCAGCCCTTTCGGAAAGTCGTATACGATGTGGTAGATCGGATGCGACAGCGGCACGTCGACCAGCGGGCGGTCCGGAAAGACGCGCTTGATCTCGCGCCGGAAGCTCGCGTCGAGGCCGTAGTTGTCGTCGACGTGCAGAAAGCCGCCGCGCTCGAGATACTCGCGCAGCCGCACGATCTCGGCGTCGCTGAAGTGGATGTTGCCGTGTCCGGTGACGTGAATGAACGGATAGTCCCAGAGCCGGTCGTCCATCAGCGTGACGCGCGCTTCCGTGGGCGCGACCTGGAGCGACGTGCGCTCGCGGATCGCGGCGAGCAGGTTCGGCAGGCTCGACGGATTGGCGTACCAGTCGCCGCCGCCGTCGTACTGCAGGCGCGCGATCGTGAGCACCGGCGGCGTCGGGCGCGCGCCGACGAGCGGCAGCAGCAGAGCCGCCGCGAGCCACCGGAGTCGTGCGCCCGCGCGCCGAATCGCGCGTCCGTTCATCGTTCGCCTTCGTTCACGTCGATCTCCCGCGCCATCTGATACGCCGTCCTGCGCGACACCCCGAGCTCTTTCGCCGCGGCCGCGGCGGCATCGCGCGTACTCATGCCCGCACCGCGCAGCGCCCGGACGCGTTCACGCACGAGCTCGTCGGATGCCGCGACGGGCGCCGCCGGCGCGATCACGAGCACGATCTCGCCCCGCGGCGGCCTGTCTTCGTAGTACGCGCGGAGCTCGCCCACCGTTCCTCGGCGAACCTCCTCGAACTGCTTCGTCATTTCACGGGCCACGGCCGCCTCGCGCATCCCGGCCCCGTGCCGCTCTAGCTCGGCAAGCGTGTCGGCGAGCCGGTTGGGCGATTCATACAACACGGCGGTGTGGGGCGATGCCGTAATCTCGTCGAGCGCCGCGCGGCGTTCGGGGCCGGAGCGTGTAAGGAATCCGAAAAACGTGAACCGCGCGGCGTCGATGCCCGACGCGACCAGCGCCGCCAGCAGCGCGGAGGCGCCCGGGATGGGCACGACGGCAATGCCCGCATCGATCGCCGCGCGGACGAGCCGCGCGCCGGGATCCGACACCAGCGGCGTGCCCGCGTCCGTCACGAGCGCGAGCGATTCCCCGGCCCGCAGCCGCTCGATCAGCCCCGGCGTCGTGCGCGCCTCATTGTGCTCGTGGTGCGACTGCAGCGGCGTGGCGATCGAGTACCGAGTGAGCAGATGTCGCGTGTGGCGCGTGTCCTCGGCGAGCACGGTCGCGACGGACTTCAGCACCTCGACGGCGCGGAAAGAAAAATCCCCCATGTTGCCGATGGGGGTGCTGACCACGTACAGGATGCCTTCGGCGCGCTCGTCCGTCACATCACCTTCCACGGCACCTGCTCGAACAAGCCGGCCGACTGGAACATGTGCCGCCGATCCCACGTGAGCTGGCGCAGCAGCTCTTCCGGCGACACGCTGTCGTGGTCGGCTGCCGCCCACATCACGTCGCGCAGCCAGGCGGCGACGCCGGCGGTGAGCTCGTCCGTAGGCGCGAGCGGCTCGCGCGGCGCGCGGTCGCTGAACGAGAAGCCGTCGAGCACGGGATGCGCCGCGAGCAGATTCTGCCGCGCGTGCTCCGCGATCGCCGGCGCGCTGTCGCGCCCATGCTCTACGAGGCGCCGCACGAGCCCGGTCGCCAGCTCGCGGTAGGCCTGCACGAGCGCCGGCGCCGCCTGGATCGGCAGCGGTTCCGGCGGACCCCAGCGCGCGACGCGGAGCTCGCCTACGCGGCCTTCGCGGGCGAACAGCTTGGCGACGCGGTCGACGAGCGTCCCGTGATGCGAGCTCGCGAGAAACGCGCGCGCGACCGTGCCGTTCTTGAAGAACAGATAGTTCACGCAGTCGTTCGCGATGATCTCGAGCACGCCGTCGAACGTGATCGACATCAGATACGGGAAAAGCGCCGAAGGCTCCTGCGGCACGAAGTCCGCCGGCCACGGCTCGGCGGCGAGCGTCTGGGTCGCGTACATCGCGTCGAGCTGCTCGTCGTCGGCGCCGCTGAAGCAGATTTCACCGTACTCGGGCTCGGGCGGCACCTTCTCGAGCGCCGTCGCGATCGGCAGCGCGCGCGAGCCCTCGCGGTCGCGCACCGTCGCGTTCACCACTTCGCCGCCGAGCAGATACAGCGTGACGAGCTCGTCGGGGAGCGAGATCGCGACGTACCCCGAGATGCGCGCGGCACGATCACGCTTCGCGTCCGTGAGCAGATTGCGAAGGTGGATGTAGGCGAGGCGCGTACGCGGAAGCAGCACGCGGCTGCAGGGAAATCGAAGCGCGCTGGGCGAGGCGGGCATGGCGCCCAAAGATGCAATGCGGTGCGAGCGCGCGCGAGAGGAAATGCGTCTGTACTCTGTGGTCTGTGGTCGGTGGTCGATCGTCCACCGACTGGAGACCACGGACGAGCGCTGCGAATTGCAATCAAG
>DASZUN010000140.1:0-5489 GCA_035547615.1 Gemmatimonadaceae bacterium
TCGCTCGCCGGCTTCGTCACCGAGGTGCCGGTGAGTCACGGGCTCCTCAGCTTCACGGCGATCAACCAGACGCAGAACAGCACGTTCACGCGGCCGCTGCTCGGCTTCCAGGGCGCGTCGTCGCTCACGGCGGGGATCACGGGCGCGTTCGACTGGAACGCGCCGCTCCTCACGCGCCTGGCGAGCGCGCTCCCATTCGGCGCCACGAAGGTGCCCTCGCACATCTCGCTCAACGCGGAGCTCGCGAGCAGCCATCCGCAATTCGGGCTGGGATCGCAGGGGCAGGCGTACGTCGAGACGTTCGACACGCAGGCGGGCACCTCGATCCCGCTCGCCGACATCTCGTGGTACTACAGCAGCATGCCGGCGTACGGCAACACGCTGCGGCGCATCGCGCCGTTCGAGATGAACAATGCCGCGACGCTCGTCTGGCAGACGCTCGTCAAGGATTCGCACGGCAACCTGATCCGCTTCACGCAGACGGACATCGATTCGCTCACGCATCTCGCCGGGACCGGCGTGCAGTTCAACGAATCGGTGCTCTGGCTCTCGCTCCTGCCGCTCTCCGAAGGCGGCCGGTTCAACCGCGCGACGAAGCAGTACGACTGGACCGTCACGCCGACGCCGACGGGGCGCCGCTGGCGCTCGATTCGCACCGTGCTCAGCCCGTCGGGCATCGACCTCACCAATCACGATCTCCTGCAATTCTGGACGCTCGTCGACACGAGCATCACGGCGCGCGGCAAGAACCCCACGCTCGTCTTCGATTTCGGCGACATCTCGGAAAATTCGCTGACCTTCGCGCCCGAGACGCTCACGATCGTGCACAACGCGAACGGTACGGTCGACAGCCTGTTCACCGGCCGGCGCGTGCAGGGGTTCGACTCGCTCGACACCGAGCGCGATCCCTTCACGCGCGCGTTCAACGTGGAGGTCAACGACACGGGGCTGCCGGGCGACGTCGTGGACACGCTCGTGGTGATCGACGGCACGACGGTGAAGCGCGTGCTCCGCGCGCCCCTCTGCCGCGGTGCGCTCGGCTCGCTCGACTACCTTGGCGACCCGCAGGCCGATTGCACGGTGGGCAACAGCCGCCTCGACGAGGAGGACATCGACCAGGACAACGCGCTCAACTTCACGAGCGCGCAGCGCGAGCACGAGCGGCTCCTCCGCTACGTGGTCGACCTCAGCAATCCCGCGATGTACAAGCGCGTCGGCGGCAGCTACAGCGACACGGTCGTCGTGAACGGGGTGCCGCGGGCGCGCAAACGCGAGTGGGTGCTCGTGAGCATCCCGTTCAAGTCGCCCACCGATTCGCTCAACGACGTGAACCGCCGGCGCATTCGCGCGCTGCGGCTCTCGGTCGTGTCCGGCGCGCTGCAGGCGGACGACGAGCCGACGCAGCTCCCGATCGCCGAGCTCCAGATCACCGGCGCGCCGTGGATCGACCGGGCCGACGCCACGCTCGCCGGCATCGGCGGCATCCGCCCCGACGGCGGCTTCGTGGTCGCGTCGACGATCGGCACGAACGACTCGAGCACGACGGTCGTGTACCAGCCGCCGCCGGGCGTGACCGACGAGACGGCGACGAAGGGCGGCCAGTTCGCCGCCGGCCTCACGGCGATCAACGAACGGTCGATGCGCCTGCAAGCGGGCAACATGCCGTTGTACCACCGCGCCGAGACGTATTTCCGCTTTCCCGCGGGGCCGCAGAACTACTTCGCCTTCCGGCAACTCCACGTCTGGGGCCGCGGCCGCGGCGACGGCTGGGGGCAGAACGGCGAGCTGCAGATGTACGTGAAGCTCGGCCGCGACGAGAACAACTTCTACATGTACCGCACGCCGGTGAATTCGGGGCAGACGCCCGCGGCGTGGACCGACGTCGCCGTCGACTTCAACCGGTTCATCGATCTCCGCAAGAAGATCCAGGCGGCGTATCTCGCCGGGAAATCCGAGTCGATCTCGTGTACCGGCGCCGACTCGGCGATGATCGCGATGTCGCCGGTGCCGGCCGGCGTGGTCGCGCACCGCTTCGCGGCGTGCAGCAACGGCTACATGGTGTACACGATCGATCCCGCGGTCGCCGCGCCGAATCTGGAGTCGGTGCAGGAGATCGCCGTCGGCATGCTGCGCGTGGGCGCGACGGGCGCCGCCTCGATCCTGCCGAGCGACACGCTCGAGCTGTGGGTGGACGACATCCGCCTGACGAACCCCGTGAACGCTGCCGGCACGGCGGGGCAGGTGGCCGTCAACATGAACCTCGCCGACTTCGCCGACCTGCGCGTGAACGTGGGCAACCGCGATCCCAATTTCCGCCAGCTCGGCGAGCAGCCCACGTTCCAGTCGCAGCGGAACGTCGACATCGCGTCGACGATCCGGCTCGAGAAGCTGCTCCCGCGCGCCGTGGGGCTCGCGCTCCCGCTCACGATCACGAAACTCTCATTAGCGTCCGATCCGCTGTTCCTGTCGGGTTCCGACATCAGCGGCCGCGGCCTGGGCGGCGTGCGTGCGCCCAGGAACGATCTCACGACGTACAGCCTGAGCGTGCGGCGCACGGCGCCCGTGGACGGCGGACTGCTCGGTCCGCTCGTCAACAATCTCTCGGCGACGACGACCTATGTGACGGGTGTGGATCGCACCGAGTTCCAGGACGGCAACTCGCACAACCTCACCGTCGCGCTCGACTATCTCGTGACCGACGACAGCGCGCGCACGGCGACGCTGCCGTCGTGGGTCGACGGGGCGCTCGGCGCGCTGCCGGCGTTCCTGCAGGATGGTCCGATCAATACGCTCCGCAACACCGTCTTCCGCTGGAACCCGACGCAGATCCGGTTCACGAGCGGCATCGTGCGCGCGGACGATCGCCGCGTGTCGTACCTCAAGCCGTCGGACCCGGTGACCGACGCGCCGGCGACGAGCCAGGCGCTGAGCCGCCTCTGGCGCAATGGCGGCGTGCTCGAGCTGCGCCCCACGGGCAGCCTCGATGCGCGGTGGGAGCTGCAGTCCACGCGCGACATGCGCGACTACGGCGACAGTCTCGCGCGCGCGCAGGGCTTCTCGCAGGCCGCGCTCGGCGTGGGCCAGGGCTTCGAGCGCGAGCGCAGCATGCTCACCAGCTTCTCGTTCGCGCCCGCGTTCTCGTCGTGGTTCCATCCGCGCACCGACGTCGGCGCGCAGTACAACATGCTGCGCGATCCCAACGTGCGGTCGTTCACGCCGCTGCCCGGCGTGATCGGGATCGACAGCGTGCTCGCGGCGCGCGACTCCGCCAACCTGCCGTTCGCGCTGCCTCGCCGCATGACTGCGGCGCAAACCGGGAGCATCGGCGCGATGATCGACGTCGCGCGCGCGTTCACGGCGTACACGCGCGACTCCGGCACGGTGCGGCGCATCGGCAAGCTCTTCGCGCCGATCGACGTTTCGTACACGCGCAGTCTCCTCGGCGCGATCGACGAATCGCCCGTGGACGCGCCGCTCTCGCTCCAGCTCGGGTTCGGCGGCGCGGGCGCGTTCCGCCGGATCAACGGCGTGAACGCGACGACCGCCGGCCGCACCGGGACGCTCGACGCGTCAGGCGCGCTGCTCCTGCCGCTGGGCACGTCGTTCGTGAGCCGATTCCGTCACGTGACGACGGACAACTGGATTCTCCGTCCGGACTCGAGCCAGGCGCTGGCAGCGGGTGTGCAGACCACGTTTCCCGACGTGATGCTCCGCTGGGGCTATCGACCGGCCGCCGCAACGGCGCTCGTGTCGAACCTCGACGCGAGTGCCGGGTATGCGCACAGCACCGTGGGCGTGTCGCTGCCGAATTTCGCCAGCAGCCTCCCGCCCGAGATCCGCCGCACGAATCAGGAGACGTTCCCGTTTGGCGCGTCGATCGCATGGTCGTTCCGAGGTGCGCCGAGCACCGGGTTGCACTACCAGCACACGAACCGGGTCGACAGCCTGCCCGGCAGCGTGGCGCGCTCGTATGTCGACGAGATCAGCGCCGACGCCGGCCGCGCGTTCCACATCCCCGAGAGCTGGGGGCTCGGACTCAAGAGCGACGTCCGCACGCGCCTTGGCTTTCAGCAGAGCCACACGATCACGCACATCTTCGGCGAGGACAGCGGCATCGAGCGGCGGCTGCAGGACAACGGGCGCCAGTCGATCACCCTGGCCGGCGACACGAACGTGCAGGACGATCTCGTGCTGACGTTCCAGGGCTCGCGCGTCGTGACCTTCGACAACAACCTGAACCGCCGGTTCGCGCAGACGGTGTTCTCGATCGTGTTCCAGCTTCAGATGTTCGGCAGCGTGAAGTAGCGATGTCAGCCCGGGGATCCGCCGAACCGAGTCATTCCGAGCGCAGCGAGGAATCTCCTGTCGTGGTCGAGATCTCGACCCGCGAAGACGATCCCTCGGTCGCGGTGCGCCCTCGGGATGACAATTCGTTGTGCGCCGTTAGACTGTAGGTTACATCATCCGCGAGACCCATCACGTGCGAATGCTCCCTCTCTCGGTTCTCTGTCTCTCGTTCCTCGCGCTCACCGGGTGCGATTCGATCAAGGATCGCTTCGGCGGCGCGAAGACCGCGTTCGACGGCAAGCAGGCGTTGGAGTACGTCAAGCCGCAGCTCGCGTTCGGTCCGCGCGTCCCCGGCACGCCGGCGCACGAGAAGGAGGCGGACTGGATCATCGCGCAGATGAAGCAGCGCACGGACAGCGTGATCGTGCAGAGCTGGACGCAAACGACCGCCGACGGCACCAAGCTGCCGATGCGGAACATCATCGCGCGATTCAATCCCAAGGCGACGCAACGCGTGCTGTACCTCACGCACTGGGACACGCGGCCGCACGCCGATCAGGATCCGAACTTCGGCGCGCGCGCGGGCTCGTTCCCCGGCGCGAACGACGGCGCCTCGGGCGTGGCGATGTTCATCGCGCTCGCCGACGCGTTCAAGAAGACGCCGCCGTCGGTCGGCGTCGACCTGCTCTTCGACGACGGCGAGGACTGGGGCAGCTTCGATCCGGACAGCACGGGGAAGTTCTATCCGGACGCGTTCTTCGGGACGCAGTACTTCGCCAAGCACCTGCCGTCCCCCGACTACAAGCCGCTCTACGGCGTGCTGTTCGACATGATCGGCGACAAGGATTTACAGATCTATGAAGAACAGATTTCGGTGGACAACGCCCCCGAGGTGGTCTCGCGCGTCTGGCAGACCGCGTCGGACCTGGGCTACAGCAAGTACTTCATCCCGGAAGTGAAGGGCGGCGTGACCGACGACCACGTGCCGCTGCTCAACGCGGGCCTTCGCGTGATCGACGTGATCGACATCGACTACTGCGCGCACGGGATTGGCTGCGAGCAGGGCTCGCCCGAGAACTACCACCATACGACGCAGGACACCTTCGACAAGCTCTCGGCGCACAGCCTCCAGGTCGTAGGCGACGTGGCGCTGACGCTCGTCAAGTAGCGAGACGATGTAACCGCGGAGCGCGCAGAGGGGG
>DASZUN010000141.1:0-5480 GCA_035547615.1 Gemmatimonadaceae bacterium
GTTCGCGACCGCGGTCGCGCGCTGGCCGATCGAGGGCGTGCCGCCCAATCCCGGCGCCTGGCTCATCACGACCGCGACCCGCAAGGCGATCGACTGGGTGCGCCGCGAGAACAAGCGCGACGACAAGCAGCAGGCGGCGCAGGCGCTCTACCTCGACCGCGCGCCCGATCCGCACGAGGACGACCCGATCGGCGACGAGCGGCTCCGGCTCATCTTCACCTGCTGCCATCCGGCGCTGGCGATGGAGGCGCGCGTCGCGCTGACGATGCGCATGGTCGGCGGCATGACCGTGCCGGAGATCGCGCGCGCGTTTCTCGTACAGGAGACCACGATGGGGCAGCGGATCTCCCGCGCGAAGAACAAGATCCGCGCCGCCCGCATCCCGTATCGCACGCCCGCGCCGGAGGACCTGCCGGCGCGCCTCGCCGGCGTCCTGACGGTGTTGTTCCTGATCTTTAATGAGGGATATTTAACGACCGGCGCCGAGCACGATCCCGTGCGGCCGGCGCTCACGGGCGAGGCGATCCGGCTCGCGCGCCTCCTGCGCACGCTCCTGCCCGACGACGGCGAGGCGGCCGGGCTGCTGGCCCTGATGCTCATGACCGAGGCGCGCCGTGCGGCGCGCCTGTCGGACACCGGCGAGCTCGTGTCGCTCGGCGAGCAGGATCGCGCGCGCTGGGACCGGTCGCTGATCGCCGAGGGGCATCGCCTCGTGCGTGAGCGGCTGGACAGCGGCGTCGCGCCGGGGCGCTATCAGATCCTGGCGGCGATCAACGCGGTGCACACGTCCGCACGCGACGCGCGAGACACCGACTGGAGCCAGATCGTCGCCCTCTACGATCAGCTCGTGCGGATCGATCCGTCCCCCGTCGTCGCGCTCAACCGCGCGATCGCGGTCGCCGAGGTGGAGGGGCCGGGCCCGGGGCTCGCGATCGTCGACGGGCTCGGGGCGCAGTTGAGCGAATACCACGCGTACCATGCGGCGCGCGCGGATCTGCTCCGGCGCATGGAGAGAGCCGACGAATCGCGGGCGGCGTACGACCGCGCGATTGCGCTGGCGGGGAACAGCGCCGAGGTCGCGTACCTCTCCCGCCGTCGTGGAGAGGTTGGATAGTCCGCCCGATTGCGGGCGCTCGCCGACGCCCCCTGTCGAAATCCCGATGTCCCGTTCGTTGTACTGGTGAACGCGGGCGAGTCAGCCCGGTTCGAGACCAACAACGGAGACGACATGCCGCAGTTTCTGATCGCGGGCCATCTGCCCGGCGCGTTCGAAGCATCCACTCAGGGCGAGGCAACGGGCCAAGGCATGCACGCGCTGGTTCGCCGTGCCGCCGTCGTGACCCTCGCGCTGCTCGCTTCGCTCGGCGCCGTTCGCGAGGCGAGCGCGCAGGCCGCGGGCGCCGCGTACACGAAGATGGCGCCCGTGGAGCTATATCTGATGCCCGATCGCGAGGCCGAGGTCGCGCTCGCGCGGGCAGCCGCGCCGGACTCGATCGCGCGGAACGCCGAGGTGATGGTCCTCGGGCACCACGGGTTCGAGAAGGCGGTGGACGGCACGAACGGCTTCGTCTGCATCGTCGCGCGCTCGTGGACCGCGTCGCCCGATTTCTGGAACCCCAAGGTGCGCGTTCCGATGTGCTTCAACGCGCCGGCCGCGCGGTCGTACCTCGTGCGCGTGATGAAGGAGAGCGGCTGGGTTCTCGCGGGAGAGAAGCAGCCGCAGCTGAACCAGACGATCGCTCGCGGCGTGGCGACGAAAGAGCTTCCGCCGATGGAGCCCGGCGCGATGTGCTACATGATCGCGAAGGAAGGGTATGCGGGCGACGGCGTCCCGCACTGGCCTCCGCATCTCATGTTCTTCTTCTCGAACGTCGATCCCGCACTCTGGGGTGCCAACGTGCCGAACTCGCCCGTCGTCGCGGTCGCCGATTCCCTCGAGCACCTGACGTCGTTCGTCATCGTTGCACAGCACTGGTCGGACGGATCGGCGTATCGCCCCGATTCGCCGGGGCACGTGCACCGCTAGGGCGCGAGGCTCAGCCGGCGGCGGCCTTGAACGCGAGCATCTGAACGACGGCGGAGTGCCCCTTGTGGTACGCACCCTCGTGAATCTCGCGTTCGGTCTCGACGCCGTGCTCGATGCGAAGGCCGGCGAGCTCGCGCCGCAGATCGTCGAGTGACACCAGCAGCGACACGTCACCCGGTCCGCCGGTGCCGTACTCGAGCTGCTTCGGCCGGTACGCTTCCATGATGAAGGCGCCGCCGGGCGCCAGCCCCTGGACCGATGCCGCGAGCACCTGCGCGCGGAGCGCCGGCGGCAGATGCATGAAGATCGCGACGATCCCGGCCCACGTGCCCGGCGTGATGCGATACTCCGCGAGGTCGGCGACCTCGGTCGTGATCGTCACGCCGCGCGCGGCGGCCAGCTCCTGCGCGCGCTGCAGGCCGACCGTCGACTGATCGACCGCGACGACGTCGTGGCCGAGCGACGCGAGGTAGACCGCGTTCCGACCCTGGCCTTCGGCGAGGCAGAGTACGGGGCCGGGCGGAATGCGATTCGCGACCGAGCGGAGGAAGTCGTTCGGCTCGGTGCCGTAGACGAAGTCGGGGGCGGCGTAGCGTTCGTTCCACATGGACTGAAGAATATGCGGAGCGGCGGGCGAAGCGGAATCGGGCTCCAGTCCGTTCAAGCGCCGGGTCGTTCCTCGCAGCCGATTCTTGCCTGCCGTGAGGGTGCATGCTATATACTTAACCACATGGTAAAGTATTCGCAGGCGCGCCTCGATGCGTCGTTCGCCGCGCTCTCGGATGCCACGCGACGCGGCGTACTGGAGCAGCTCGGACGGTCGGACGCGTCGATCACGGACCTCGCCCGGAAATTCCGCATCACGCTCGCGGGCATGATGAAGCACATCGGCGTGTTGGAGCAGGCGGGCCTCGTGATCACGGAGAAGGTCGGGCGTGTGCGGACCTGCAGGCTCGGCAGGCACCGATTGCAGGAAGAGACGGTGTGGCTCGAGCGTTACCGCCAGCGCTGGGACGAGCGCTTCGACGAGTTGGACAGGGTTGTCGAGGAACTGACACGAACCGAGGAGAGCGATGAACGCAAGCATCGAAAGTGAGTCCGGCCCCGTGAAGAACCGCACCACGGTGGAACGGACATCGGATTGCGAGGTGGTCGTCACGCGCACGATCAACGGCCCGGCGCGCCTCGTGTTCGAGGCATTCACCAAGGCCGAGCTGTTCAAGCGCTGGTGGGTGCCCAAGTCGATGGGAATGACCCTGCTGTCCTGCGAGCTGGATGCGCGTGTCGGCGGCACGTATCGATTGGAGTTCGACGTCGGCGGCGCCGAGCCCGCGGCGTTCTTCGGCACGTACGTCGACGTGCAGCCGCATTCGCGCCTCGCGTGGACCAACGACGAAGGCGGCGAGGGCGCGTCGGTCACCACCGTCACGTTCGAGGAGCAGGATGGCAAGACGCTGGTGGTCCTGCGCGAGCGCTATCAGTCGAAGGAGGCACTCGACGCTGCCGGCACCGGAGCAGCCGAGGCATTGATCGAGACGTTCGATCAGCTGGACGAGCTGCTTGGCAACCAGGACCCGCGCCGCTAACGGTGTCCGGAATCGGTGAGGAGAACGAGAGCGAGCGGAATGAGAATGATGAGCACGTAGAACACGATCATCTTGAGCGCGCGCTCTCGCGGGCTCGCGCGCGGCGGCTCGAACAGGTAGAAGCGGCCGGTCGGCCCTTCGCGCACGCGACCGTGGATGATCAGGTGCGTCCACGCCTGGTCGGGGGTGATGTGAAGCTCGTCGAGCGACTTCGCCGTTGCCGGCGAGAGCGCGCCCTGCGACCGGAGCGTGGCGATGGCGCGATTCCGTGGGCCGAACAGCCAGCGCGCGACATAGGGCATGGGCGTGGGGTCGGAGGGAATGCGGCGCGGCGGATCGAAGCGGAGGCAGGGAGGCGGCGGCGCGCCGGGCATGCGCACCGGCTACTGCCTAGTGGCTCAGTGTTGAAGAAGCGCGACTATGTGATCGAGCGACGTCACGTGGCAGCTGTTGAACTCGATGCGGATGCCGGTCTGCGTCCAATCGCGATAGCCGGGCGCTCGGATCAACAACGAATATGTCCCTGGTTTGACGCGATCCTCGAACCATACATGAGCAGTCGCCGATGTCGAGGAGTCGGGCACGATGAGCGAATCCGTGAATGGTCCGCGAAGGAGCACCGTCGACCCGGCGGCGGCCGGTGCGTGAGTCACGGAGTCGAGGATGTCGAGCTGGATGGCGGTTCGTAGGTCCGTGCTGCACACGGAGTCGGCGAACGGTGCGCAGGCGGCTGCGGCCGAGAGGCAAGCCGCGGTGAGGACGGCAGGGAGCAGGCGAGCGCCTTGGGTTTGCACTACGGTTCTCTCGCGGGATCCGTGGAAAGCGGCTGCTGGTGGAGGAGCGAGTCGAGCTGTGGCCGAATGTGCGTTCGCGCGCGGTGACGTGCCTGGAGGCCGGCGTGGGTAGGTCTACTTCAGCTACGCGTTGCTCGTGACCGTCGGTGCGTGGGATTTCGTGATCCGAGGGTAATGCAGGGAGTGTTGCCTATGTCCTCGGACAGTTCCGTTACCTATCTCCCCGGCTGTTCAGCGCGACGGCGTCAGCCCTGCAGATGTCGAGCGAGTTCCTGTCGACTGTGCACGATCGCGATGACTTCCAGCGCAGCGTCGGTGGCGCGATAGATGATCCGATACGGCGGCTCAAGGAGTTCTCGGACCTCGCCCGACGCGGCCTCCGGCACCACGCGGCCCGAGTGAGGGTACCCTGCGCCTGCCACAGGCGAGCGACGATGCGATCGACGACCTGCTCGGCGTAGACGGGCGACGCAACACTGATGTACTCGGCGATCGCGCCGAGTTGGTCGATCGCATGCTCCGTCCAGCGGAGCGCGAGACTCACGATGCGCGACGAATCCGGCTGCGAATCCGGGCGAGCGCGGCGTCATGCTCGAGCACTCGTCCGGCATCCGCGTCGGCGAGCCCGCGCTCAATTGCTTGGCGGACATAGACTTCGTAGGCCAGGTCGTCCCACGTCGCTGAGTCGGGCAAGCTGTCAACGAGCTGGCGCGCGTCGGGCTTGATGTTGTGCTGGTCCGCCATGCCTGGAAGGTGCGCCGACGCAGCAGATGCCGCAAGCGCGCGACCAGTCTTGCACGCGGACGGTGTGGCCATATAACGCCCGAGTTCAGCTGCAAGCGAGCCAGGCAAAAGCGCATGCGGAGCATGCGCAATCTTTAAATCGCTTGTCAGCTGCAACGATCGTTAGACGGCAGTCGGCGCCGGAGCTGCAACGGCAGTCGCTGAGCCGAGCGCGTCCTGAATTGCAGTGGCAATCCCTTTTCGCTCTTCATCGGTCACACATTCGCGGGCCCACTCACTCGCGAGGACGTCCCACACGCTCGCAGAACTCTTGCGAACGCGGTCGCCAAC
>DASZUN010000142.1:0-11289 GCA_035547615.1 Gemmatimonadaceae bacterium
GTGCAGGTGAACGTGTGCCCGGCCGTCTCGCCGGTCGTGACTTCGCTACAGTCACTCGACAGGTTCTGGCCCGACGGGCCCGCCGCCGACGGCGTCCACGTGATACCCACCGGCGTGGTGTACCATCCGTTGGTGCCCGGCCTGCCGCTCGTCACCGCACCCGTGACGGAGGGAATCGTCTTGTCGATCTTGATCGTGACGCTCTGGCTGGGCGCCGTCCCGCCACCCGACGTTGCGGCGCAGGTGAGTGTGACGCCCTCGGCCGTCGTGTTGCTGGTCAGGTCCGTATCCACGCACCCGTCCTTCGCGCTGACCGGCGTATCGGGATCGGTGACGCTCCACGCGACGTGGACGTTGCTCGTGTACCAGTTGTCGCTCCCCAGGTCACCCGTGACCGTGTACGCGATCACAGGCGGGGTCGTATCGGGCAGATGCCGCGACGGATCGAGCGGGAAGGCGTCGACCTTGTCGGTGAAGCCGTCGCCGTCGGTATCGGGATTCGTCGGGCTCGTGCCGATCGCGTGCTCCTGCGCGTTGGTCAGGCCGTCGCCGTCCGTATCGACGGTCGGATCGTTGACCGGATCGCACGCGTCCCCGATGCCGTCGAAGTCGGCGTCCGCCTGGTTTGCGTTCGCCGTCGTGGGACAGTTGTCGATCGCGTCCGGGACGCCGTCGCCGTCGAAGTCTGCGTTGGGATTGGCCAGGCCGCGGATGGCGACAGTGAAATTGTGGAACACCTCGCCGTCGGGCACGGTCCACGAGAGCGTCGACATCGATCCGATGAACCGCACCGTCCCGTTGCCCTCGCGGCCGACCAGGTTCTGGCCGTTCATCAGGGTCAACGACGACGAGCCGCCGCCCCAGAAACCCGTGCCCTGCGACAGCAGCTCCACTTGGCGTCCGAAATCGTATTCGGCGCTGTTGCCGGTCGAGCCGAGGCTGAGGATGTCCATGATGGGATCCTGCACCGGCTCCGAGAACGTGAGGACGTAGGAATCGGTGATATCGCCGGTCAGCGCGATCATCGTGGCGTTGGACGGGCCATTCGCCACCGACGTGCTCTTGAACGGCGCCTCATTGTTGGGGCCGAGCCAGTAGTTGCCGACGCTCAGATTGCCGATGGACGGATTCGAGACCGCCTGCACCCCGCTGCCGGCATCGTAGAGCGCCGCGAAGTAGGTGCCGGCCGCGCCACTCGACTGCACCACCCGGAAGTCGACGCCGACGGTATGACCATCGGGCAGGGTGATGGTGCCGCTCGCGGTACCGCCAAGCGGGTTCGCGGCCGTCCACGTCACGTAGTTATAGACGTCGCCGTCGAGATCAGGATTGACGTCGGCCGCGGCAGCGGCTGGCGCCAGGGTGCGGGGAGCTGGCGTCGTCGTGCCATCGCTACACGCGGCGACGGCAAGCGCGACGAGCGCCAAGAGAGAAGAGCGGCGGTGCACGGAATCCTCCGGGGCGAGGTGATAACAGCCGCCGCGATTGTAACGGGGAACCGTGAAATGGCGGGCTAATGGAGCGTTATATCGGCGTTATTTTCGCGGGCAACTGGCGCCAGGCGCCATTCCCCGAGAACGGAACCAGCGCGGGTGGCGTTTTGACGGGAGGCGATCGCGGGGCCAAACTCTGGGACCAGAGGAGGCCCGATGCGTACGAGTCGGTTTTCGAATGAGCAGATCGTGCAGGCGCTGCGCCAGGCGGAAGCCGGCACGGCGGTCGTGGACATCTGCCGTAAGCTGAACATCACCGAGACGACGTTCTATCGTCGGAAGAAGCGCTTCACCGGCTTGGACGTGAGCGAGGTGCGCGAGCTCAAGGCCGTCCGGGAAGAGAATCGCAAGCTGAAGCAGCTCGTTGCCGAGCTCACGCTGGACAAGCAGATCCTGCGCGAGGCTCTTGGAAAAAAATGGTGAGCCCAGGGGTACCGCACGCTTCGACGCGCGGCGGTGCGGTGGGCGCAGGATGCGTTCCGCGTGAGCGAGCGCCGGGCGTGCCGCGTGCTGCAGGTGTCGCGGCGCTTGGTGTGGTATCGATCGCGGCGCCCCGATGACGCCGCGCTCCGGCGGCGATTACACGAGCTGGCCGCCACGCGCGTCGCCTACGGCTCGCGGCGCTTACACATCCTCCTGCGCCGCGACGGGCTGCGAGTGAATTACAAGAAGGTGCATCGCCTGTACGTCGAGGAGGCGCTGCAGCTCAAGCCACGACGGCGGCGCCGTCGGCGGGCGGCGACGCAGCGGATGCACCGCGCGGAGGTCACGGCCGCGAATCAGCGCTGGGCGATGGATTTCATGCAGGATGTGCTGCAGACGGGCGCGAAGGTGCGCGTCTTCACTCTGATTGACGTCTGGCGGCGGGAGTGTGTCGCGCTGCGCGTGGCCGTGAAGTTCACGGGCAGCGACGTCGCCGCGATCGTGAACGACGTGCAGCGCGAGCGCGGCGTGCTGCCGGCGGTCATCCAGTGCGACAATGGGACGGAGTTCACCTCGACGGCGCTCGACCATTGGGCGTACTGGAACAAGGTGCAGCTCGACTTCAGTCGGCCGGGGAAACCCGTGGACAATTCCCTCTGCGAAGCCTTTAACGGCTCGCTCCGACGTGAGTGCCTATCGCAGCATTGGTTTGCTTCTCTCGAGGAAGCGGATACCATTCTTCGCGCGTGGCAACTCGAGTACAACAACCACCGGCCCCACAGCAGCTTGGGGCTTGAATCCCCGGCTCGGTTCGGAAGAGCCGGGATCTACGAACCCCGCAGTTCTTAGCGTCGAAGCTACACCCGCTAGTGGCTCCGCATCGGGGAGAGGCGCCCCGGCTCTCCGCCTAACACTCTGACTGACTCCGGCTCGGGGAGAAGACCACTTCTACAACGCGCGAGTGCCCGGCGCTCGAGGTCGCGCATTCGCTGCCGGCCTGGCGCGTCATTCACGTCCTGGAACGGGTCGCCGCCGAGCGCGGGCTGCCGAAGAGCATCGTGTGCGACAATGGACCGGAGTTCGCTGGCAAGGTGATGGACCGTTGGGCGTACGAGCACGGCGTGACCTTGCAGTTCATCCGACCGGGCAAGCCCATCGAGAACGCGTTCTGCGAGAGCTTCAACGGCAAGCTGCGCGACGAGTGCTTAAACGCGAACTGGTTCCCGAGTCTGGCCGACGCGCAGCGGGCGATCGAACAGCGGCGGCACGAGTACAATGAGGAGCGCCCGCGCAAGAATCTCGGGCGTCGAACCCCGAATGAGTTTACGAAATCTCTGCAGGATCAAACCCCTTCAACCACCCAGCGACTCACGGCCTGACTGGCCCCGCCTTGGGGAGGACGTCACGCCGACGGCGGCGAGGGGGGATCCGGCGGAGATTGTTGTTGAACGCACGGTTGGTTTAGCCGCATTCCGGATGAGAAGGTTACCTGTGAACGAGGCGAATGCCGAACGGCGGCAGCTCCGTCACTCTGGCGAGCGAACGCGCTGTACATTTCCGACAAGCATCAAATAACTGCGTTGGCCGTTCAATCACTCGACTTCGCACTGATCAACTGAGTATGTCCACGAAGTTGCGCCGATTGAGGCCTAATTGAGATTCCGAGCTTCGAGCAGACGCGCAGCTTGACATCCCTCGGGACGTCAAAAAGATGAAGGTGGGTGACGACCAGAGCGTTGAGGATTCGCAACGCCAGCGGATTTCTCTGAAACTCCTCCCCGAGTGCGAGTACCTCCCGCTCGGGGAACCCGTGTCGCTGCAACTTTATTGCGATCGAGATGAGCCGAATAGCGACAAGCGGGTCGGTGCGTTCAATCTCGTCGAAGATCGGCGCGAGCCGGAGACTACCCACATTGGCCGCCGTGCGCTGCGTCAAGCCGAGTGCGGCGATGAAGAAATACCAGTACAAGACGTCCAACGCGCGTTCCACAAGTTGCCGTTCGCTCAGTTCCGGATGCTGGTCGCGCATTGTCGCAACGACCGCGCGCGCAGCATCTTCGCCCCCACTCCGAAACAATTCTTGTATACTGCCGAGCGTGCGCAGTGACACGCCGTATATCGCGTTCGTAATTCGCAGCTTCTGCTGTCGATTCAGCGTCCCGGGAAAATTCCGGAGAATCTGCCCCAGGATTTGCATCGTTCGAAAAGCCTCCAAGATACGCGCAATCATCGCAGACGCTGCCTCAACGTCTGCTGAGCGTTCCTTTCTCGCTACTTCATCCTCGCCGCGCGCGCGGTCGAGTGCTGCCAAGAAATGCTCCCGCGATTCTCGGATTGGGCGCTCTTCGTATACCGCATCGCTCACCAAATCACTCCATGATGCAGTCTCGAATGTATCTCGGCTCAATGTCGCACGCGGCGCGTCTGCGAAGACACGTTCAGCTTGCTCAAGCATCGGAGTCAGGATTGCGTCGTCCTTACTGAAGTGTGACAAGAATACGAGAATATTGGCATTTGCCTCTTGCGTTAATTGTCCCGATAGGCGGCGTACCTCCATCGCTCCTTCATGCGTATGAAGGCGCTCGGCCAAATAGCGCGCGACGAAGAAATAGTAGAAGTACTCGTACCGAAACGCATATGACCCGTCGGCCAATGCGATGATGTTCCGTTCACGTAAGGTCCGCTCGACATCGGTGAAGCGCAACTCCAAGCCCTGAGCTTCGAGAAAGGCGTTGTGAAACTTTAAGAACCAGGACTCAGTCCACCTGCGCGATCCATCCTCGTATAGACTTCCAACGAGCGCGGTCAAGTATCCGAGACTGACGTCATACTCCTCGGCAATGGCACCTTCTGCGAGAGATCGGCGGACAAGCAGTTCGTAATAGTAGCCGTACGTGCTCTGCGACAGATTGAGCTGGTCGTTAAACGCGCGGGCCTGAAGAAGTGAGATTACAACAATTGGTGTCGGCGGCGCGAAATACGTTCCGAGTGCCGTATCCAGTAACTGGCGCATTTCCGCACGAAGTGTCTCCGCCCGATCTAAGTCCCGCCCGGCGGCCAGCGAGACGTATCGATCGATCAGCTGTTCCCGACGCACGAGACCGCACGGGAGCATGACGAAGTGTGCAGTCGTTAGCGCCCGCTCCGGTCGGCGAGAGATCCCAACGAGCTCGTTGACCTGCTGTGACAAATCATGCGCGAACACGATCGTACGCCCGGCCAACTGCGATAAGCCTGAAAGTATCTCGTGACTAATCTCAGGATCAGCGTGCTCAAAACCGTCGACAATAATGACACGCCGCTCACGTGGAACCGACAGAAACGCATCGGCCTCGGCTACATACTGATCGTCGAATAAGTGAAGAACAGTCCTCTCGTCTCGATTATCGCCGCGCAAGGCTATCTGCTGCGCACGGATCATTACTGGTACGAGGCCAGCACCGATTGCATCGATGAACAGTCGCTTCGCAAACGATGTCTTCCCGCTCTCGTGAGCTCCGGATATGATCAGCCGCTCGTTCACGGCGGCCAACTCTAAGATCGATTCACCGCGAACAGTACGGCCATTCTTCGCGTTCCCGCTCTCGATCTCACGAAGGTCGGGGTAAACAAAGACATCATCCAGATGAAGGAGTCCACGAGTCGGATGGTACAAGTCGACTCCCGCGTCCCTAACGTACTCGCGCATCTCGCCCCGCAGGGCATAGTCGCCACCGGCGCGGACAGGTGACATCGCGAGAGAAGTCCATTCCGTGAACATGCTTGGCCGAGGCGCGAAGTGCGTTCGCGCCCACTCGTTGGCAGCTACGCGGAACTCCCGACGTTCAGTATCGACCAGAATGGCATTGAATCCGGAGGGCTCTTCCTTATGCCCCTGGAGAGTGGCGCCCTCGATTCGAAGAACCGACACCCCAGTGTCGTCCGTTTGTGTGATGGCTGCGTAGGCATGCTCGTGTCCGGTCAAGATCAGCCCCGGCGTACGCTGCAGCCGTGCACGCACATCCCGCGCATTCATCGGCGCAAGCCAGTTGAGCGGGTGATGCATGAGCGTGAGCACGAATTCGTCGCCGTTTTCAGAAGCGGGGATGAGGCCCGGCGGGTAGACATGAGTTCCGACGGGCTCCGGATTGGCGGAAGTCCACGCCGTGTTGAGGCACCTCACTCGCACCGAACCGAGATCCGGATTCGTGCAGAAGAACAAGTATTCGTAAAAGAGCCGTCCGTGGCCGGGCAACAGATGTTCGCTTGCCACCGTGTCACGCCATCGAAAAAACGCATCCTGCACAACTGTCGCTGGCCCATGCGACGCGGGATCACTTGCATTCGCGGGATCGCGTTGGATCTCAGTGAGAATCGCCTCGCGAATGGGCCGCGGCATGCTGAGATCGCAATCGTGATTGCCAGGAATGGCAGCGACGTGGATAGAAGATTTGTTACCCACTGCGCTCTCAAGCTGAGACCTAACATCCGCCAGCCATTTTGTGGCCAACTGATACTCAGCGTCCTTCCCGGAGAATGAAATGTCGCCGGTGAGCGCCAACACAATCATATCCGGAACGCCGTCTGCCGTCCGCAACGCGTCAATAACTCGACCGGCGCGACGCAGAAGGGCGTCGTCGTCGCGCCTTAAGTGTAGATCGCTGAGGTGGGCTATTAGAAGTCTCATTGTCACTTCGCACATTAGGACAGTGCAATTTATGGCTTGCGGCAGCACTCCGTGTCAATCACCGCAAAAAAAACGGTGACTCGCGACTGCGGGTCACCGCTGGTACAGACTTAACTCGCGTTCCTCACCCACACTCACTAAACCCGCACACATGGCACTTCACGCACCCCTCAGCGTACTCCATCTGGCTCCCGCAATCCGGGCACGTCCCAATGAACGCCTCGACCGAGTGCTGAAGCCCAAGCTGTAACTCCATCTCGGCGGCGGGATTCCCAGTCTGCCGGAGCGCCGCCGGCACCTGATGCGTCATCGACGTCATCATCTCATCACTCGGCGAGCCCGCGGCGCCGCCAGAGGGCGGCATGAGTTCCTGCTGCACCCCGATGATCCGCCCCCGCTGCCACTCCTCGATCGCGATCCCGATGGCATCCGGGACCGACAAAACCTTGTTCGGCCCCAGCCCCACCGCGCGATCCGACGAAATCCCGCGCAGCTGCTTGTGGATTTCCGAAATTGGAATACCAGATCTCAGAGCCAAGGACAGCAGCCGCCCCATCGCCTCCGCGTCGGCCATCGCCGAGCCGCCAGCCTTGCCGAGGGTGATGAACACCTCGAACGGCTGACCCTTCTCGTCTTCCGTGATGTTCACGAACATCACGCCGAGCGGCGTTTCTTTGCGGATCGTCGTGCCGCGAAGCAGATCCGGGCGCGACCGCTTGGCACGGCGCTGAAGGTTCTCCGCTTCCGCATCGTACAGCGCCTTCTTCAGCCGCTCGATCTCGGCGTCACGTTCGGCGAGATCGCTGCGCAGGTCGGCCATCGCAGCACGGACAGCAGATTCCTCGCTGGCGCTCGGAATGACATTGCTGCGTGACTCAGCGGCCTTCTGGGTCGCGCCCGTCGACAGCACCTGGTTGTCGCGGCTGCCGTCGCGATACACCGTGACACCCTTGCAATTCATGTCGTACGCGAGCTCGTAGATCTTGCGCACATCCTCGACGCTCGCGGTGTACGCGAAGTTGGTCGTCTTGGAGATCGCCGAGTCGCAGTGCTCCTGGAAGGCCGCCTGCATGCGGATGTGCCACTCGGGCGAGATGTGGTTCGCCGTCACGAACACGCGCTGCCACTTCTCCGGCACCTCGGGCTGCTTCACGTCGCCCGTCTTGGCGATGCGCTCCATCAGCTCGTCCGAGTACCAACCCTCGCGCTTGGCGATCGCGACGAAGTCCTCGTTCACGTCGGGCATCATCACGCCGGCCTGGTTGCGCATGAACGCGACCGCGAACAGCGGCTCGAGGCCCGATGAGCATCCTGCAATGATGGAAATGGTACCGGTCGGCGCGACGGTCGTCACGTTGCAGTTGCGAAGCATCTGCATCGGACGGATGCGGTTGCCGTTCTCGTCGCGCGCGCACGTCTCGTCCGGGCCCCAGATGCTCTTCGCCCACTCGGCGAACGGTCCGCGCTCGGTGGCCAGACGGCTCGACTCGCGCTTGCCCTCGACGTCGACGAACTCCATCACCTTGCGGCCGAACTCCACGCCTTCCGGCGTGTCGTAGGCGATGCCGAGCCGGACGCAGGCGTCGGCGAAGCCCATCACGCCCAGGCCGATGCGGCGGATGCGCTTGGAGAGCGCGTCGATCTCCGGCAACGGATACTTGTTGACGTCGATGATGTTGTCGAGGAAGTGCGTCGACAGATGGATGTCGGCCTTGAAGGCCTCCCAGTCCATCTTTCCATCCTTCACATAGTAGCCGACGTTGATCGAGCCGAGGTTGCAGACGTCGTACGGGAGGAGCGGCTGCTCGCCGCACGGGTTCGTCGCTTCGTACTTGCCGAGGTGCGGCACCGGGTTGTAGCGGTTGGCTTCGTCGACGAAGAACACGCCAGGCTCGCCCGTGCGCCAGGCGCCGAGGATCATCTTGTCCCAGACCGTGCGCGCGTCGAGCTGCCCGACGACCTTCTGCGTGGACGGATCGACGAGGTCGTAGTGGGTGCCGGCCTTCACCGCATCCATGAACTTCCGCGTCACCGCGACGCTGATATTGAAGTTGGTCACCTGCGTGAGGTCTTCCTTGCAGGTGATGAACTCCATGATGTCCGGGTGGTCGACCCGGAGAATGCCCATGTTCGCGCCGCGCCGCGTGCCTCCCTGCTTCACCGCGTCGGTGGAGGCATCATAGAGCTTCATGAAAGAGATTGGTCCGGATGCAACCCCCGTAGTCGACCGGACCATCGATCCCTTCGGGCGCAGGCGCGAGAAGGAGAACCCCGTGCCGCCGCCGGACTGATGGATGAGCGCCATCGCGCTCAACGTGTCGTAGATGCCGTTCTTGCCGTTGGCGAGCGCATCCTCGACGGGCAGCACGAAGCACGCGGAGAGCTGTCCCAACGGACGGCCCGCGTTCATGAGCGTCGGCGAGTTGGGCTCGAACCGGCGCTGCGTCATCAGGAAGTAGAACTCCTCCGCCGCTGCCTGCACCGCCCCGTCGCTCGCCCCGTATCGTCTGTCGGCCTCGGCGACGACAGTCGCCACGCGCCAGAAGAGATCCTCGGGCTGCTCCACCGGCTTGCCCTTCTCGTTCTTCACCAGATAGCGCTTTTCGAGCACGGTGCGCGCATTGGCGGAGAGCGAAACAGGCCCCGGTGGCGGGTTGACGGGAAGTGGCATGGTGACGGTGCTCCTGACGGTAAATCGGTTGTAACGAGGCGTTACGGCAGGCGGGAGTTGGCCGCGGGAACTCGGGTCTTTCTATGAAGCCCTGGCGATGCCGCCGTCGGTATCGCGGAGCCCAGCAAGTTCCGAATAGGGAACGTGGGCGCGAATGGTATCGACGTTCGTGTTTCCACGCCAGTAGTAATATAACTGCTTGAAAACCTGCGACTTACGAAATCAACATCACGAAGCTGAATCAAGGCTTGGGAGTGCGTTGAAAACGGGCCGATCCGTGTCGAAAACCGTGCGTGAGTAACCGTTACCCGTGGCGAAAACCCGGACAGCGCAGCCGGTAAAGGTCTAGCCGAGAAAGGGTTAGGGGAATGCGGCACAGACACGGGTGAAAGACGTCGGCTGTATTCAAGAACGTCGGCAGATCGAGCGAGGCGAGGCGATCGCGAGCGCCGCTTGCCTGGAATCACGTGCAAACCGCGGTCCGTGGACGCTGGACCATGGACCGTGGACGACGAACTACCGTCGGTACTTCTGCTGCAGCTCGAGGTAGCTCTCGACAGTCTTCCGGATCCGCTCGCGCTCGGCAGGCGTCGTCTCGCGGATCACCTTGCCCGGCACGCCGACGACGAGCGAGTTGGGCGGGATCTCCATCCCTTCGCGGCAGACGGCACCGGCGCCAATGATCGACCCCGAGCCGACACGCACGTTGTTCAACAGGATCGATCCCATCCCGACGAGCACATCGTCGGCGATCGTCGCGCCGTGCACGATCGCGCGATGCCCGATCGCCACGCGCCGCCCGATGCGCGTCGGCACGCCGTGGTCGACGTGGACCACAGTGCCGTCCTGCACGTTGCTGTCGTCGCCGATCACGATCGAATCCGAGTCGCCGCGAATCACCGCCGTCGGCCACACCGAGACGTTCGCGCCGAGCGTGACGTCGCCGGTGACGATCGCGGTGGGATGGACGTAGGCGGAAGGATCGATGTGCACGGTCGCGGGCGCGGGCAGGTCGTTCGAGTTGCGGAAGCTAGCAGCTTCGCGCGCGCGCGCCATTCTTGATTTTTCCGAGAGGAAGCCGGCGGGAAAATCGGCGCGAAATAACCGTTGACAGTGCGATTTTTCGCACGTTGAGACGAATCGCCGATCGACCGGGATTTAGAGATTACTGATCGACGCCGCCGGCGCGCCTATTGCTTCCCGCCGTACGTGATCCGCCAGATGCGTCCGCCCTTGTCATCGCTCAGGTACACGGCGCCGTCGGGGCCTTGGGCGAGGCCGACGGGGCGGTGCGCGGCGCCGCGGGGATCGTCGCTGCCGCCGGTGAATCCGGTCGCGAACACCGTGTAGTCGCCCGCCAGGTTGTCCTTCGTGAACTGGAGGAACACGACCTCGTAGCCTTCCTCGGGGAGCGGCGAACGATACGCCGAGCCGTGGAACGCGATGAAGGCGCCGTCCCGATACTGCGGCGGGAACATCTTCCCCGTGTAGAAGAGCAGCGACATCGGCGACCAGTGCGCCGGGAACGCGATCAGCGGCTGGATGAGGCGATCGCAGCGCCCCACCTGGCTCTTGTCGCCGCCGTACTCGGGCGCGAGCACGCGGGTCTGCTTTCGATAGTCGAAGTAGCAATACGGCCAGCCGAAATCGGCGCGGCTCGTCGCGATGCGGATCATCTCCTCCGCCGGGAGTGCCGCGCTCTCCTCGGCGCTGTACAGGTTGGGCCACAGGTCGTGCAGCATGTCGCGGTCGTGCGACACGGCGTAGACCATCGTGTCGTGCGGGCTCACCGCGAGCGCGACGGCGTTGTGCAGGCCGGTCGCGATGCGCGTGCCATCCTTGAGCTGCTGATTGGCGGCGTCGGTCCGGAAGCTCCAGATGCCGCCGCTCGTCTCGAGCTCGGGACAGGGGTCGCGGCCCGGCGCGCCGGGCGCCTCCTTCGCCGCGCAGCCGTTCGACACCGCGCCGATGTTGACGATGAGATTCCCGCGTGCGTCGATCGCGATCGTGTGCGACGGGATCGGCCGCGCGACGAG
>DASZUN010000143.1:0-5268 GCA_035547615.1 Gemmatimonadaceae bacterium
CAGCGCGCGCAGGGGCAGCCCTGGTTCAAGGACTACCTGTACCCGGCGCTCGAGGACTACTTCCGCCCGGACCCCAAGAACCATGGCTCGTACTTCTTCGGCTGGACGTCCACGGACGAGACGTTCTGGAAGGAGAACTACCGGATCTGGATGGCCGCGGTGCGCGACTTCGCGCGCAAGGGCGGCCTGGTCGGCGTGGGCGACGACGCCGGCTTCATCTACCAGATGTACGGCTTCGGGCTGCTCCGCGAGCTCGAGCTGCACCAGGAGGCCGGCTTCAACCCGATCACGGTCATCGAGCAGGCGACACACAACAACGCGCTCATCCTCGGCAAGGCGGACGAGCTGGGACGCGTGCGGCCCGGCTTCAGGGCCGACCTCATCGTCGTCAACGGGAATCCATTAGAGAACTTGAAAGTTCTCTATCCCACGGGCGTCGACGACATCAAGGACGGCAAGCCGATCCACACGGGCGGCGTGGAGTGGACGATCAAGGACGGCATCCCCTACCACGGCCCGACGCTCATGCGCGAGGTGAAGCAGATGGTCGCCGAGGCGCGCGCGCATCACGTCGTGCAGGCTGGCAAGGTGAAGACCGGCGACTGGGACGACATGCCGTGAGCGCGCCTACGGATTGATGCGAAGGCGCGGGCCATCGGCCACTCCGCTCGCGTGCAGCGCAACCGGCTGGTCGCCGTCCGGGCTCGGAACGATCTCGGTCGTCACCTTGATCTCGCGCTTCACGTGGCCGAGGCGCAGGAGCGAATCGAGCTCGGTGAGGTCCGCGAACGGGATCTGCGGCGGCGCCACCGGCACCACGGAGACGTAGCCGGATACGCCGTTCCGCCCGTCGCGCTTGACCGAGTACGCCGCCAGATCGGCGAGCGTCACGACCTGCTCCCACCCGAGCACGTCCGGGTCGTCGGTCATGAACGGGAACGACGCGTAGCCGATGCTGCACGTGATCGCCACTCGCTCGCCGGACGGCAGGACGATCGCCGCCGCTTCCAGGGCCGCGCGGAACCGTTCGCCGGCGATCACGGCTTCGGCGCGATCGGCGAAGCGTTCCACGACGAGAAATTCGTCGCCGCCCCACCGGACCAGCAGGTCGGAGTCGCGGCAGGTGCGCTGCAGCGCCGCGGCGACGGCGCTCAGCACCCGGTCGCCCACCTGATGACCGTACGTGTCGTTGATCGCCTTGAACGTGTCGAGGTCGATCATCAGGAACACGAGATCGGCGTTCCCCGGCGTGGCACCCGATGCGCGCGCGTCGCGGTACGCGCGGAGCGATGAAGCGACGTCGAGATCGATCGTCTGCTCGAGGTAGCGGCGGTTGCGCACTCCGGTGAGCGGGTCGGTGAGACTCATCGACTCCAGCTCGACGATGCGCCGCGTGCCGCGCCAGTGCAGCAGCACGCCGATGGTGAGCCCGCCGAGGAGAAGGACCAGCATGGCGTCGCGCTGCTGCTCGTTGCGCTCCGCCAACTCGACCAGGCGCGCGGTCCCGTCGTCCTGCGCGACCCGCTGCGCGATCTGCTGCGCGGTCTGCTGCGCACCCACGGGGGCGCTCCCGAGCAGGGCCATGGTTCCGATGACAGTAAACGACGCGAAGGCCTTACGCATTCTCCCTCCACCGATCCACTTCGTGAGGGAAGCTAGAGATCGTGCTCGTGCTTCGCTGTCAGGAGCGCTTGGTCACTTTGCGCACGTGCGCCTCCGTTCTGTCGGGAGCAGTGCGATAGTTGTCATATGCATTTCCTGACGACAGCTGCGCCGGATCGGCCGGCGATGCCGCCAATCGACGACCTGACGGTCGAGCGATCGCCCACGCGGCCCACGCGGCGAGCGGCGGCCCCGCCACCCAGGCCGCGATCGTGAGCAGGTGTGCGGATGCCGAGTACATGGTGTGCGCGTTGGAAACGACCGTCACCGAGACGACGAAGTTGGAGAAGCTCCCATTCACGGAGCTCGTGCCGTGCGCGACGTGTGTCGCGCGCCAGATCGCGAGCGCCAACGGGCCGAGCTTCACCGCGGCGAGGCCGGTCCAGTAGACGACCCAGGACGCCACCAGTCCGCGAATCGATCTCGGGCGATTGTCCGTCATGCGCGCTCCCCTGAAAGAACAACGGATACGGCCTCAACTCATTGTAGGCCGTATCCGTTCAATACGTTCCATCGACTGCAATTTTGCCGGGAGTTCGCGGAGGGTGCAGAGGAAACCCCTGTCATCCCGAGCGCAGCGAGGGATCTACACGACCGTTCGAGATCTCGACTCGGAAGATTCCTCGCTTCGCTCGGAATGACTCCGGGGGATCGTCTCCACGACCTTCGCGTCCTCTGTGCTCTCTGCGGTTGATGCCGTTGTTACGGCGCCATGACCGACACATCGCCCGGCGCCACCTTCACCACGCGGAGCACCTGCGTCTGCTTCTCGCCGCCCAGGTCGAGGACGACGCGGTAATCGCCCGTTTCGACGCTCTGGATCGCGCCGCGCCCGAAGCCGCCGAATCCACCGCGGCCTCCCCGTCCCCCGGCGCGTCCGCTCGCCAGCTCACGGGCCTGCGCGGTGGGGCTGCCCGATGAATCCGCCGGCTCGTTCACTTCGGCCGGACGCGGGTTGTAGCCCGGCGGGAAGCCCGGCACGTTCACTGGCTCCTGCGCGCCGCGCCCACGCCCGCCACCGAACGCGCCGCCGAAACCGCCGAAGCCGCCGCGGCCCCCGGCCAGCTGCCCGTTCACCATCGGGATCAGGTTCCACGTCACCTTGTTCAATCCGGCGACGTTGGTGCCGGTGAGCCGCGCGATCGTATCACCGGCCGCGTTCACGACGAGCAGGCGCGGCGCAGTCGCGAGCGGCGCCGCGAGACGATACTCGATCTCCGCGCCCTGCGGGCCGCCGTCGCCCTTCCACGGACGCTGCGCGCGCGGCTCGGAGCCGGGGAGCATCTGCCCGTACTGGAACGCGACCGTCGGCGTGAAGAGGTGCGCGCGCTGCGCGAGCACGCTCGGCGTCATCTGCTGGAGCGGCGCGACGTCGAGGATCTGCACCGCGCGACCGTGCGTCGCCGCGATCAGCTCGTGATCGCGCGGATGGATCTTGAGATCGTACACCGGCACCGTCGGCAGATTGGCGTGCAGCGGGAACCAGCTCTGCCCCTTGTTCAAGGATGCGAACACACCCGTCTCGGTCCCGACGTAGAGCAGATTCGGGTTCACCGGATCCTCACGGATCACGTAGACGCTGCCCGGGATGCCGGTGCCCGGCGGCAGGTTCGCGGTGATCGAGCGGAACGTCTTGCCGAAATCGTTCGACACGAAGACGTACGGCTTGAAGTCGTTGCGCTTGTGGTTCTCGACCGCGACGTAGATCGTCGCCGTATCGAAGTGCGACGGCTCGATCGAGCTGATGTTCGACATGGCCGGCACACCGGGGATCGCGGCGCTGATGTCGATCCACTTGCCGCCGTCGTTCGGGCTGATCCACGCCTTGCCGTCGTCGGTGCCGACGAACAGCATGCCCGCGCGAATCGGCGACTCGTTCATCACGACGATCGTCGCGTTCTCCTCGGCGCCCGTCGCGTCGCGCGTGATGCCACCCGAGGCATCCGCCGCGGCGTCGCCGTTCTCGTCGAAGCCGCTCGAGACGCGCACCCAGGTCGGGTCGTGCGCCGTGAGATCGGGCGAGATCGCGATCGGATCCTCCCCCTTCTTCACGGACTTGAAGACCTTGTCCGCGCCGCTGTAGAGGACGTTCGGGTCGTGCGCCGACACGAAGAAGGGCGTGTTCCAGTTCCAGCGGGTCGCGACGTTCGGGTCGGCCATCTCGTGCGTCATCCGCGCGCGAATGTCCTCGATCTGCTGCTTCTGCGCGTCGGTGAGCGGCTTGGTGCCGTCGCCCTTGATCTGCGCGATCTGGTTGCCGAACGTCGCGATGTTCACCGTGCGCGGGCGGATGTTGAGCACCTCGCCCGTGCCGAGGTCGCGGCGCATGATGTTGCCGCCCTGCGACTCGTAGTACACGATGTTCGGGTTCACCGGATCCTGCGCCGTGTACAGGCCGTCGGCCGCGTTCACCGCGAACCAGTCCGTGGCCTGGAGCTGCCCGCCGCGACGCCGGCTCCAGCCGCACGAGCTGCCGTTGTCCTGCAGGCCGCCGCACACGCGATAGGGCACCTGATAGTCGTAGCTCACGACGTAGAACTGCCCCATCGCCATGTTGTTGATCGAGTCGTACGTGCCGCCGCGGTCCCACGTCTGGAAGATCCCCGCGTCGCCGCCGATGATGAAATGCTCGGGGTCGTTCGGGTCGATCCACATGGCGTGGTAGTCCTCGTGGTTGCCGAACATGCCGGTCTTCCACGAGTAGCCGCCGTCATCAGAGAACTGGAAATCCACCGCCATGCGGTAGAGGCGGTTGGGATTCTTCGGGTCGACGCGGATCTGCGAGAAGTAGAACGGGCGGTTGTCGATCGTCGACTGCCATTTCCACGTCTTTCCGGCGTCCGTGCTCCGATAGAGGCCGCTCAGGAGCCGCTGCGGCTTGGCCCCGCGCACCGAGTCCGCCTCGACCATCACGTACACGATGTTCGGATCGCTGTGCGCGATCTGGATGTTCATGCGGCCCTTGTTCGTCTCGGGGAAGCCGCCGCCCTTGATCTCGTGCCAAGTCTTGCCGGCGTCGGTCGTCTTCCAGAGCGCCGAGCCCGGGCCGCCGCTCTTGAGATAGTACGGGCCGCGCACGCGCTCCCAGCTCGCCGCGTAGAGCGTGTTCGGGTCGCGCGGGTCCATGGCGATGTCGATGAACCCCGCCTTGTCGCTCACGTACTTGATGCGAGTCCAGGTCTTGCCGCCGTCGGTCGTCTTGTAGAGGCCGCGGTCGGGATTCGACGCCCACGTCGCACCGACCGCGGCGACGTACACGACGTCGGCATTGCGCGGATCGATGACGATGCGGCCGATGTGCTGCGTCTTCTCGAGCCCGACCGATTTCCACGTGACGCCGCCATCGGTGGACTTGTACACGCCGTACCCCGGCGCCACGCTGTTGCGCGAGTTGTCCTCGCCGGTGCCCGCGTAAATGATCTTGTCGTTGCTCGGCGCGATGGCGATGTCGCCCATCGACGCCACCGGGCCATGATCCCAGAGCGGGATCCAGGTGGTGCCGGCGTTGATCGTCTTCCAGATGCCGCCGGTCGCGCCGGAGACGTAGAAGGTCTTGGGGTTCTTCGGATCGCCTTCGACGTCGGTGATGCGGCCGGCCATGTTCAC
>DASZUN010000144.1:0-1870 GCA_035547615.1 Gemmatimonadaceae bacterium
TCCCCGCGACATTCTTCACGACCGGCGAGGTGGCCCAGCGTCATCCGGAGGCCGTGGAGCGGCTCGTGCGCGAAGGCCACGAGCTCGCCTGTCATGGCATGACACACACGGCATTCACCGAACTCGGACCCGCGGCCGCACGCGAAGAGATCGAGCGGTCCGCCGAGATCCTCCGAGCGTTCGATCGCGTCACCTCGTTCCGCGCGCCCTACCTGAGATTCCCTGCGGCATACGTCGATATCCTGCGGGACAACGCGTTCGAGCTCGACTCGTCGCAGGCGAAGTACAAGATCGAGTACTACCGCACGCCGCGACTTCACGGCATCACGCGCATTCCGGCATCGGTCACGTCGTCCACCTTGCGTTGGCCGCGGGCATTCAGATCGCTCTATCTCCGCGCGCTCTCCAGCCCTGTCGTGCTCTTCGTACATCCGTGGGAGTTCGTCGATCTCACCCGTGAGAACATCCGATGGGATTGCCGTTTCAAGACCGGCGACGTGGCCCTCGCCTGCGTCCGCGACGTGCTGAGCGGCTATCGGAACCGCGGCGCGCGCTTCGCTCGCATGCGAGAGCTCGCGGCGTGACTCCGTCGGTGCGAGCACGGCTCGCGTGGATCGTCGGGCTGGTCGTCGTCACGATCGGGCTCGTCATCGCGCTTCGTACACTCGACGCCGAACGCATCGTCGCGGCGATCACCCACGCCAGCGCGCCGTGGCTCATCGCGGCCGTCATCTGCAACGTCGGCATTCTCTGCGCGATAGGAGCGTTCTGGAGGGTCCTCTCGCCGCGTGACGCACGGGTCTCGTACTGGCGCATGTTCGAGATCGCCGCGATCGCCACCGCGGTGATGAACACGATTCCCTTCATGGCCGGACACGCTACCGGCGTCGCGCTGCTGATCAAGCGTGCGCAGCTCTCGCTCCGCTCCGCGCTCACCGTGCTCGCGCTCGATCAACTCGGCGAGGGGATCGTAAAGGTCTCGGTATGTCTCGCCGTCGCCCTCTTCGCGCCGCTCCCCGGGTGGATTCACGCCGGGTTCATCGCCATCACGATCGCCGTCGCCGTCTTGCTCGTCGTCCTCGTGGTCGTGGCGAACACGAGAACACGCTGGGCGGAAGGACTCGCCGCACTGCGCGACGTCCGACACGGGCTCCTCGCGCTCGTGCTCGTGGCGATGTCAAAGGCGATGGAAGGCTTTGGAATAGCCGCCGTGCAGCACGCATTCGGCCTGTCGTTCGGCGTCCCCGCGGTGCTGCTCGTACTCGCGGCGGTGCTGCTGGCCACGATGATTCCGGTGTCCCCCGGCAACCTCGGCGCCTATGAGGCAGCCGCGTTCTTCGTGTATCGCTATCTGGGCGTTGCCGCCGAGCTGGCGCTGGTCCTCGCGATCGTGCAACACCTCTGCTTCATGGCGTCGTCAGTCGGCGTGGGATACGCGCTCGGCGCCAGACGCGCACTCCGCGGCTAAGCTCGGTCTCCGGCGCGCGTTTCACCCCTTCCGCGAGCCATGGCGGCGCGTCAAAGTATGGTGCTCATGCGAACCATGTATCTGATCAATCCCGCGCCGGATATTCCGACGTATTACGGTGGCGAACAATTCGCCGCGCGCGGGCTGCGGCCGGCGACGGCGATCGCCGACCTCACGCTGCCGACGGTCGCTGCATTGGCCGATCGTCACCTGCGCGTGGTCCTGTGCGACGAGACGTTCGAGCCGGTGAATTTCGACATCGGCGCGGACTACGTCGGCATCACGGGCAAGGTGAGCCAGCGCGGCCGGATGCGCGCGCTCGCCGCGGAATTCCGGCGGCGCGGGGTGACGGTCGTGATCGGCGGACCGTACGCATCGCTCGATCCGGACTGGGTGCGCCCC
>DASZUN010000145.1:0-3592 GCA_035547615.1 Gemmatimonadaceae bacterium
CATGAGGCGATGCGACCAGTCGAGCGCGACCGCCGGCATGTCGAGCAGCCGCAGGAGATGCCCGGTGGGTGCCGGATCCACGACGATGCGCGCGAATCGTCCCTCGGCGAGCGCGTCACCCAGGACGCTCAGCGCGAACACCTCGTCGATCCCCGGCGGGGCGAGCGCCATCAGGTCGCGGAGAATCGCCCGATCCTGCGCGACGTCCACGCCGCGTCCGACCAGGGCGTCGAACAGCGCATCGATGCGCTCCTGGTACTCGTCGCGCACGCGCGCGAACGCGGCGCCCGCGTCCATCTGCCGGACGACGAGGCGCGGCACGCCGGCGAGGCGATGCTCGGCGTCCTCGCGCGCCCACGGCGCATCGGTCTCGCCGAGGGCGTCCGCGAGCGACGGCGCCGGATCGGTGGACACGAGCAGGACGTCGCCGTCGCCCGCGTCGGCGGCGGCGATGGCGAGCGCGCATGCCACGGTACTCTTGCCCACGCCGCCTTTCCCCGCCACGACGGTGAGTGTTCGCACGAGATCGGCGATCGCGCGCGGCGGCTCGCCGCCGGCCGGCGTGCGGGGCGTCGATGCGGATTCTGGAATGAGCGTTCGAGCAACTTCGGACGCCGACGCCGCCAGCGCCGCCACGGCATCCACGCCGCGCGGGGGCGTCGGCGCGCGCGGAATCCAGAGTCGGGGAAGTTCCGGGCTGATCGATCCGAGCTCGCGTGTGGCGCGGTCGGTCGCCGGGTCTCGCGCGCCGGAGTACGCGTTCACCACCAGCGCGGCGATCGCCACGCCCAGCGCCCGCAACTGCTCGACGTAGCGTGCGGTCTCGACCACCACCACCGGCTCGGCGCGGGTGATCACGACCGCCGCGACCGTGCGCGGATCGGCGAGCGCCGCGCGCAGCGCCTCGATCCGGGTGCGCATCGCGTCGAGGAACTCGTCGGCGCGGTCGCGGCGATAGCGGTGCGTCAGCGCGCGCACCATGAACCGGTGCTTGCCCTGCATGAGATCGAGCATCGACAGCAACGCGCGAAACGTGTCCGGCAGCGCGAGCAGTCGCAGTGTATGCCCCGTCGGCGCGGTGTCGACGACGATGCGGTCTCCGCTCCGAGGTTCCTCGAGGAGATCCGCGAGCGCGAGGAGCGCGAAGATTTCGTCCGCGCCGGGGAGCGCGGCGTCCACCAGGCCGTCCACGTCGTCGCGATCGAGATAGGTGCCGCGATCGATGATCTCGGCGATCGTGTCACGCCAGCGCGCGAGAAACTCCGCGCGCAGACGCGCCGCGGAGAGTTGCCGCGCGTTCAGATGCGATGCGACCGGCGTCGCCCGGTCCGCGACCGGCGCGCCGAGCACCGAGCCGAGGGCGGCGGCGGGATCGGTCGAGATGAGCAGCGTCTCCTGGCCCCGACGCGCGAATCGCGCGGCGATGCCGGCGGCGACCGTCGTCTTGCCGACGCCGCCCTTGCCGACGACCAGCGTGGTGCGCGGAAGACGATCGAGCAGCGCGTCGAGCGCGCTCACTCCTCGTCGTCTTCGCGCGCGACGCGAACGGGGCCGCCGCTCGTCGCCTTGCCGAGCCGCTCGCGCCAGGCGCGCACCTCGCGCAGCCGCGCCATGATGTCTGCCTCGCGCCGCACGTACTCGTCGTCGTCGATGTCGCCGAGCTCGAGCTGCATCTGCAGTTCCATGAGCTCCTGCTTGATCGGCGTGTCGTCGGTGAGCTCTTCGTCCCCGACCTTCTGCACCTTCCCCACCGACCACTTGATCCCGGCGACGGGACCGGTGACGGGGAAGAAGAGCAGATTCGAGAGGAGGCCCATATCAGCGATTGACGGTGTTCATGCCGGCTTCGGGATAGCGCGTGCCCGCCGCGAACCCGCGCGGCGCGATCGCATCGATGCGCGCGAGATCGTCCGCCGAAAGATGCACGTCCACGGCGCCGACGTTCTCCTCGAGATACTGGCGCCGCTTGGTGCCCGGAATGGGTACGATATCCCCGCCGCGCGCCAGGAGCCAGGCGAGCGCGAGCTGCGACGGCGTGCAGTGCTTCTGGTTCGCCACCGACTGGATGTGATCGACGAGCGCGAGATTCTTCTCGAAGTTCGCGCCCTGGAAGCGCGGCGAGTTGCGGCGGTAGTCGTCGGCGGGGAGATCGTCGAAGGTGCGAAAGCGGCCGGTGAGGAAGCCGCGGCCGAGCGGGCTGTAGGCGACGAAGCCGATACCGAGCTCGCGCACGGTCGGGAGGATCTCGTCTTCCGGGTCGCGGCTCCAGAGGGAGTACTCGGTCTGGAGCGCGGTGATCGGGTGCACGGCATGCGCGCGGCGAATCGTCTGCGGCGCCGCTTCCGAGAGCCCGAGGTAGCGCACCTTGCCCGCGCGCACGAGCTCGGCCATCGCGCCGACCGTGTCTTCGATCGGCGTCTTGGGATCGACGCGATGCTGGTAATAGAGATCGATGTGATCGACCCCTAAGCGTTTTAGGGAAGCGTCGCACGCCTCGCGCACGTACTCCGGCCGGCCGGTGATGCCGAGCGACTCGCCGTTGGGGCCGCGCCTGTTGCCGAACTTTGTCGCGATGATCACCGAATCGCGGCGATCGCGGAGCGCGCGGCCCACCAGCATCTCGTTGGTGAACGGGCCGTACATGTCGGCCGTGTCGAAGAACGTCACGCCGAGCTCGATCGCGCGATGGATCGTCGCGATGGATTCGTGCTCGTCGCGCCCGGAGTAGAACTCGGACATGCCCATGCAGCCGAGTCCGAGCTCCGAGACGACCAGACCTTGCGATCCGAGGGCGCGCGTTTGCATGGGCATCACCGAGCGAATGAGGACGCGCTCGCGGCTGCAAGCCGCGGACCGGCGCCTAGTCGGCCTTTTCGAGCTTGAGCTTGATGTTCACGAAGTTGTACGGCGGCCACGGGCCCGAGTACTTGAACGCCAGCACGTCCTCGTACTTCCGGCTCGTCTCCTTCACCCGATCGTCGAACGCCTGCTCCTGCGCCCGGTCCACCAGAAACGCCGCGTTCAGGATCATCCGGTCCCCGATCGGCTTGTTCGACCGGCTCGCCACCGCCACCGGCTTCAACGCCTCGTGAATGTCCGACACGTACCGGCTCGACAACTCCTCCATCGCCGAGTCCACCAGCCGCCCCAGCTGCATCCGCGCAAAGTACGTCGACGTCGTCGTGTGCCGGCTGATCTCGTCCTTCAACCGCCGGATCTCGTCGTTCTCCCGCTCCAGCGTCGCCACCACCTTGTCCCGGTCCCACAGCACCTTCAGCCCGAACTCGATCTTGTCCTGCATCTTGTCCAGCACGTCCGAGAACGCCTGGTACGTCGAGCGCAGCAGCTCGGTCACGTCCTCCTCCGAGCGGAACACGGTCCCGAACGACATCGGGATCACCGTGAACTCCTTCATCACCGTCTCGTTCACGAACTCGTGCGCCAGCACGTTCTCCCGCGTCGGATCGTAGATCACGATCGGCGTGTCGCTCACCACCGCCGCCAGATCCTGGAACGCCACCGTGAACACCCGCTGGCCGCCCCCGATCCCGATCGACCCGAATTCCCGCTGGCGATCGCTGCGGACGATGCA
>DASZUN010000146.1:0-3483 GCA_035547615.1 Gemmatimonadaceae bacterium
CATCACGGGCGCGTGGACGGTGCACGGGTTGGTCGTGGCGCGCGGGCGCGTCGACGCGGCCGCGGGGTCCCTCTCGCTGAGCGGCGCGTTGCTGTCGTACGCGCCGACGGTAGACAGCACCGCGATCGATCTGGGTGCGGGCGCGATCACGTGGTCGCCCTGCACGGTGCAGCGCGCGCTGCGGCGTGTGCTGGGGGCGCGGCCGGTGCGCCAGCGGAGCTGGGCCGAGCTCTTCTAAAGCTTGTGACGAGCGTCACTTCCGGCGGTCCATGTTACCTGGCGCCGAGTCGGTCGTGTTCGGTGGGACAAGGGTAAGTGTGACCGACGATGGGTCACTCGCCCCGCCTCGAGGCGGTCGAACAGCGGACACTCTGACGGGCTCACGGATGGCTGGCGCGCTGCCGCGCCGAGGCGCTCCGACGCTCAGTGTTCGCGCTCCGCCGTCCGCAACGTCCACCGGGTTGGTCGTATCATGGCCCTATTTGGTCGGAAGAAGACAACCGTCGGCCTGGACATCGGCTCTGGATTGATCAAGGTCGCGGTGATCGATCACTCCAAGCGCGAGCCCGAGCTCGTGCGCGTCACCGTCACGCCGCTGCTCGCCGACGCGATCGTCGAGGGCGAGGTGATGGACCCGGGCATCGTCGCGGAAGCCATTCAATCGGCTCTCGCGAGCGCCGACGTCAAGTCGAAGGAAGTCGTGACCGCCGTCGGCGGCCGCGACGTGATCATAAAGAAGATCCAGATCGAGCGCGTGAAGGAGCAGCAGGCGCGCGAGCTGATGCGCTGGGAAGCCGAGCAGCACGTGCCGTTCGACATGGAGTCGGTGGAGCTGGACTTCCAGATCCTCGATCCCGACGGCGAGGGGCTCGAGATGAGCGTCCTGCTCGTGGCGGCGAAGCGCGAGCTGGTGGAATCGAAGGTGCGCGTGCTCACCGACGCCGGCCTCGAGCCGGTGATCGTCGACGTGGAGTCGTTCGCGCTGCACAACGCGTTCGAGGTCAATCATCCCGATGCGATGCGCGGCGTGGTCGGCCTGCTGAACATCGGGCACGACGTCACCAACATCAACATTCTCGACGACGGCGTGCCGCTGCTCACGCGCGACCTGACCGTCGGCACGCACCGGTTTCGCGAGGATCTGCAGCGCGAGCGCGGGCTGAGCGCGGACGAGGCGCAGCAGCTCGTGCAGGGCTTCGACCGCTCGCCGCATCTCGAGTCGGTGCTCGAGACGCGCGGCGAGGAGATCGCGGTCGGCATCGAGCGCGCGACGGCGTTCCTCGAGCAGAACTCGCGCGCGGGCCAGGTCCGCGCGATCTACACGTGCGGCGGCGGCTCGCGGATTCCGGGACTCAACGAGATGCTGGCGAACCGGCTGCGCGTCACCGTGCAGCAGGCTAACCCGCTGGCAAACTTGAAGGTACGTGACGGCGCTCTCGAGTCGCTCGTCACAGACGAGATCGCACCGCTCCTGATGCTGCCGATCGGGTTGGCGCTCCGGCAGGTGGCCTGAGCATGTCACACTCGATTGGCGCTTTGCCGTTTCCCGCCGCGCGATGATCGAAATCAATCTTCTGCCTGGAGCAGGCAACAAGAAGGCGTCGCGCCGTCAAGGCGTCGATTTCGGCGCGCTCACGGCGGGCCTGTCCGGCCGTTTCAAGGACAAGTTCCTCGTCGGCGCGGTCGTCGCCGTGGTCGTGGCGCTCGGCGCCGTGGGCTACCTGTACGAGTCGCAGGAACGCCTCGCGTCGTCGCTCGACGATCGCGTGGGGAAGGCCACCAGCGATTCGACGCGTTATGCGAATTTCCTCAAGGCGCGCTACAAGGCCGAGGCCGTGCGCGACACGCTGCTGCGGCAGGTCAACATCATCCACAGCATCGACGAGGACCGCTACGTCTGGCCGCACGTGATGGACGAAGTGAGCCGCGCGCTGCCGCAGTACACGTGGCTCACGATTCTCACGTACACCGGCACGCCGCAGGGCTCGAGCAACGTCGTCGCGCTGCCCAAGACGCCCAAGGACACGGCGAAGAACAAGCCGCCCAAGCGCCTCGACACGGACGTCCCGCTCGATCCGATCAGCGTGCGCCTCACCGGGCAGACCGTCGATATCGAGGCGCTCACCCGGTACATGAAGGACCTCGAGGCGTCGCCCTACTTCGCGAACGTGCTGCTCGACCACTCCGAGCCGCTGATCGTCAGCGGCAAGGAAGTGGTGCAGTTCCAGCTCACGATGACGTACAGTCGTCCCGACACGCTCCAGATCCATCGCGTGCCGCTCAGTCTCTCGCTGAAATAGCCATGGCGATCCTTCCGCAGAATCCGCGCGACCAGAAGCTGGTCTTCGTCGGGATCCTGGCGATCGCGCTCGCGGCCGTGTATCAGCAGCTCGTCTGGAGCCCCAAGAGCCAGGAGTTGCACACGATCGAGGCGCATCTCGATACGCTCGATTCGCTCAACAAGCTGGCGAAGATCGAAGTCGCGAAGGGCACGGCGACCAAGATGAAGCAGGAAGCCGACGCCTTCTCGGAGCAGCTCGCGCTCCTGCGAGGGCTCGTGCCCACGCAGAACGAGGTGCCGGCGATGCTCGACATGATCTCGAACGCGGCGCGCCGCGCCGGCCTCGAGATCGCCGACGTCGCCCCCGACGGCGTGGTGCAGGGCGACCAATTTGATACATATCGATACAAAATGGGCGTCACCGGCCCGTATCATAAGGTCGCCGACTTCCTCGCCAACGTCGGCTCGCTGCCGCGCATCATCGAGCCCATCAACCTCTCGCTCTCGCCGACCACGCGTCAGACGAGCGAGGTGAAGGCGCGGGCCAACGAGCAGTTGCTCGACGCCAAGTTCGGCATCCAGACGTACGTCGCGCACGCATCGCTCAAGCCCGCGTCGGGCAAGGCGGGGCAGCCATGATGCGCCGCGCGCTCGCCGCCGTGGCGCTCCTCGCCGCGGCCCACTCGGCATCGGCGCAGAAACCGGCGGTGCAGCAGGCCGCGAAGCCCGCGGCGCCCGCGTCCAAGGCGCCCGGCCACGGCGGCAAGCCGCAAGCGGGCACGAAGCTCGAGCTGCCGAGCGACAGCACCGCGTCCAACGTGACCATCATGCGCGAGGTGTTCGACTACGAGTCGGACGGCCGTCGCGATCCGTTCGTCTCGCTCCTCAACACGAGCGAGCTGCGCCCGGGAATCAACGATCTGCGGCTCACGGGCATCCTGTACGACCAGTCCGGCCGGCACTCCGTCGCGACGCTGCGCGATCTCGGCACCAACGCACTCTACCGGGTCTCCGTCGGCACCACGCTCGGCCGCATGCACGTCGCGGCGATCCGTCTCAAGACCGTCGTGTTCAGCATCGACGAATTCGGCACAACCCGCCAGGACTCTCTCATCCTCGGCGACACCAGCAAAGCGAGGCCCAGATGAGCTCACTCCGGACGCTTGCATCGACGCTGCTCGTGGCGTTCGGCGCGATCGGAG
>DASZUN010000147.1:0-13527 GCA_035547615.1 Gemmatimonadaceae bacterium
AAGCTCGAGGAGGCCGGCGGCGTGATCCGGCGCGTCGTCCAGCGACCGCCGCCGCCCGTTCCCTCCGCGTGAGCGTCTACATCGGGTTGATGTCGGGCACGTCGCTCGACGGCATCTCCGCGGCGGCCGTGCGCTTCACGCGCGACGACGCGGCGCGGCTGCACTACGAGTTGCTCGCCTTCCTCACGACGACGTACACGGTGCAGCAGCGCGACCGGCTCCGCGCGGCGCTCACGGACGGCACCGCGCGGGAGTACTGCCGGCTCGGCTTTGATCTCGGGAACTGGCTCGCGGACGCGGCTGTCGCGGTGCTCGCCGAGGCGGGCGTTCCGAAGCACGAGGTGCGCGCGATCGGATCGCACGGCCAGACGGTGTGGCACGAGGCGCCGCACTCGACCTGGCAGATCGGCGAGGCGGCGGCGATCGCCGAGCGCACGGGCATCGACGTCGTTTCGGACTTCCGCGTGCGCGATGTCGCGGCGGGTGGGCAGGGGGCGCCGCTCGTCCCGATCGCCGACGCCTTGCTCTTCTCGGGCGACGACTGGCGCGCGCTCCAGAACATCGGCGGGATCGGCAACGTGACCGTCGTGCCGCCGAACGGGGCGATCGAGGGCGTCCGCGCGTTCGACACCGGGCCGGGCGTCGCGGTGATCGACGCAGTTACCAGAACGCTCATACCGCAACTATCATTCGATCGGGACGGAATGATCGCTGCACGCGGCGCGCCGATCCAGCCGGTGCTCGCCGAGCTGCTCGCGCACCCGTACTTCGCCGCCGAGCCTCCCAAGTCCACGGGCCGCGAGCTGTTCGACGCGGAGTACGTCGGGCGTCTCATCGCGCGCTGCCGCGAGGTGAATCCCGCGGCCACGACCGAGGACATCGTCGCGACGGCGACGGCGCTCACCGCGCGCAGCATCGCCGACGCCTATCGGCGGTTCATGCCGGAACCGGTCGCCGAAGTGCTCGTCTCGGGCGGCGGCGCCAGGAATCCGACGCTCGTCGCGATGATCGCTCGCGCGATCGATCCGGTGCCCGTCCGCCCGTTCGCCGAACGCTTCTTCGACGGCGAGGCGAAGGAAGCCGTCGCGTTCGCGCTGCTCGCGTATCTCCACGTGAACGACCTGCCGGGCAACGTCCCGCGCGCCACCGGCGCGCGGGGGCCGCGCGTTCTGGGAAAGCTGACGCCCGCCTGAGGCTATCGCTGGTACGCCTTCGTCCAGAAGGCGATCACGCCGCAGGGATTCGTCGTCATCGACACGTTCAAGCTCGCGGGGATCTGCGCGCCGTGCGTGTACACCTCGACCGCGTATACCTCGCTGGGATCGAGCGACTCGTCCAGCGGGGCCCGGTCCGCCGAGCCATCGATGAAGATCGCCGGCGAGCAGAGCAGGTCGCCGCCGATCGCCGGCGCCGTGTTGGTCATCAGCACGGAATAGCCGATGCCGTTGTTCTTGCGGATGAATACGTTCGGCAGGTCCCGCAGGTACAGCGACGCGTATCCGAAGTCTTTGAGCCGCGCGAGATCTTCCGGGTGCAGGAAGTATCCGAGCCCCGTCTTCTCACGAATGTAGTATCCCGTCTTCGCGAGCTTCGGGCTCAACGCGGTGCCGGTCACCTTCGTTTCGGCGAGCGTGGTCACCGGCTGCAGGTGTACGTCGACGAACACCGTCGTATCGGGCGGCATCTCGATGTCGAACGTCACCGGCGCGTAGCCGATCCGCATCACGGTGAACGAGGTCTTGCCCGGCGGCACGTTCCGCAGCGAGAACGTCCCTGAATCGGTGACGATCGTCGACACGCCGCGCTCCTCGGCGACGACGGTGGCCGCGGGCAGCGGATGCCCGAGCGGGTCCCGGACCCGGCCGGCGAGCGCCGTTGCGTGGGGGACGATGGTATCGGCCGGCGCCGTCTGGCCGCGAACGGAGCCGGCCGCGACGAGCAGCGCGACTCCCGTGAGCGTTGCGTGGACACGCATCATAGGATCGTAGACAATAAATTCAGAAGATCGGGACCGCCAGAACGAAATGCGATGGATCGAATCGGGCCGCGGGAGGTATTGGGAACGGTTCGATCTCCTCAGGAGCGCCGAATGCGCCGCAGACTGCTGTTGCCGCTGCTGGTGTTCATCCCCGGAGTCCTCGTGGCGCAGCGCACAACGCTCGTGGTGGACGTTGGCGACGACGCGACTGGCGCCTTCATTCAGGACGCGCTCATCCGGATTCCACAGCTCGGACGCGTGGCGCGCACCAACTGGCAGGGCGAAGCCCGCGTCGCGAACCTCGAGCCGGGCGACTACCGGGTCCAGGTCACGAAGGTCGGATTCGCGCCGTCGGAGGTCGTGATGCGAATCGCCGGCGACACGGCGTCCGCGTTCTTCAGCCTGCAACGCCTGGCGTCGCAGCTCGACACCGTCCGCGTATACGCGACACAGTACACCACGCAGATGCAGGAGCTCGATCTCCATCGCCGGCTCGGCATTGCCCGCATCGTCGGCGAGTCCGCGCTCGCGAAGGCACGCAGCCAGTCGCTGCCCGTGTTTCTCGTGGGCCATCTCCCCGTGATGCTCCTGCCCATTGGTACCACGGGTTGGAGCGTCGGCTCGCCGGTCCCCGCGACGGGCACGCGGCGGTCGCTCGGCGGAACGAATCCCTGGCCCGGCTGCGACATCTATCTCGACGGCATGCCGTTCCATGACGATCTCGAGACCTTGCACCCGGACGAGTTGCTGGCGGTCGAGTACTACACCGACATCAACGCACCGGTGAAGTACCGGGCGGGCGGCGTCGGGCCGTGCGTGCTTCTGCTATGGAGCAAATGGTGAGCTGAGTCGCTTACCGCGGCGTTCCGCGCAGCAGCTCCACGATCTTGGGCGCGGGCACCGCGTACACGATCTGCCCGTCCGCACCCGCTGGCCCGCGCGACACGACGCCGATCACGTGCCCGTGCCCATCGAGCACCGGGCTCCCACTCGAGCCGTGCGTGGCGAACGCGTTGATCTGGAGAATGTCGTCGGTCGACTTGCTCACCGTGCCGATCGTGAGCGACGTCTTCGCCATGAAGTCGTCGCCCGTTCCTTCCATCGCGATGCCGGTGCCGAGCGGGTAGCCGAGCGTCGCGATCGACCCGCCGACCGGAGTATCGACCGTAGGGGCGACAGCGGTGACGGTCGGGAACGGGCCCGCGTCGTCGATCTGCAACAGCGCCAGGTCGCTCGCCGGGTCGTCGGCGAGCCGCGCGATGTGCGCCGGGTGCCAGGCGCGCGAGTTCGCGAACTTCACGCGGAGCCGCGTCGCGCGGCCGCTCGAATCGCTCACCACATGCCGATTGGTGACGACCAGGCCCGACTTCGCCACGTCGAAGCCGGTCGCCTCGAACGCACGATCACCAATTTCAGTATAAATGAATACTATCGCCGGATCGTTCGCGTCACGCACGCTGGGCAGATCCATCTGCGACGCGGACCGGAGCAGCTCGTGGCTGCGCTCGATCGCTTGCTGCGCGACGGTCGCCTGCTCGGCACCGTGCGCGTCGTGCACCGCGCGCATCAGGCTGTCGTTCTCGCGCCGGAGATCGTTGGTCAGCGCGGTGTCGTTCATGCCTTGGAGCCGCGCCGCGAACGACCGGGAGGTGGAGTCGTACGCCGCGGCGAGCCGCTTGATCTCGTCGTCGCGGCGCGTGGACTGTTGGCGCGAGAGGACGAGCGCGGCCGCCGCGACGGCGCCGAGCACGACGACCAGCGCGCCGATCGCGAGCTTGAGCCCGCGCGTCTGCTCGCGGACCGCGATCGCGATCCGCTCGGTCGTCGGCCGGCGCGGCGCGCCGCTCGCCGGCTGCGCCGCTGCGCCGAATGCCGGCGTCTCGAGCAGCGTCGCCTTCTCGCCGATCGGCGTGACGTGCCGGCCGTGGATGTGCACCGCGACGGTCGGCCCGTGCGCGCCGAACGCGATCACGTCGCCGTCGCGCAGCTCGCGCGCGCCGCCGGCCGGCACGCGCGCGCCGTTCACGAACGTTCCGTTCGTGCTGTTGTTGTCGTGGACGGTGTAGCGCCCGTCGATCCCGCGGATCTCACCGTGCTTCGTCGAGACGTCCAGGTCGTGCGCGACGTCGAAGCGAAAGTCCGACATCGGGTGCCGCCCGATCGCGATGACGGATTTCTCGAATGCCTCCGTCTGTCCGGCGCGCGCTCCGCTGAGGATGCGCAGCTCGATCGACATCAGGACTTGGTGACGCTGGCGCCCGCCGAGTACGCGTCGCGCACGTGCTCGACGATGAACCACGCCGCCGCGGCGATCCCGAGCACGAGCAGCCCGATCGCGATCATGCGGCCCGCGTTGCGGCGCGCCGGCGAAACGGTGGGCGCACTGGCCGCCGCGGGCGCGGACTCTCGCATCTCCTCGGCGGGCAGCGGACGCGTCGTGCGCGTGCGCTCGATCACCGGCACCGGTTGCGTGGGCGAATGTGCGTCGATCAGGCGGTCGATCCCGATCGCCGGTGTCTGGCCGGTTTCCGGCAGCGGGAACACGCGGTGGCCCACGTGGTCGTCGCCGTTCGGATCGGCGAGCCCCGCGCCGTCGAAGCGGGCGAGGATCACGGTGATGTTGTCGGGCCCGCCGTTCGCGTTCGCCCGATCGATCAGCTTCTTGCACCCCGCGGTGAGATCGCTCTCCTGCGATACGATCGCCGCGATTTCGTCCTTGGTCACCTGGCCCGAGAGGCCGTCGCTGCAGAGCACGAGCGTGTCGCCGCGGCGCACCTGCTGATGCGTGAGATCGATCTTCACCGTGGGCTCTGGGCCCAGTGCCTGGAGGATGATGTTGCGCCGCTCGCTCTGGGCCGCTTCCTCTTCGGTGAGCTCGCCCGCCTCGATCAGCTTCTGCATCAGCGACTGATCCTTCGTGATCTGTCGGGCCTCGCCGTCGCGCACGAGGTACGCGCGGCTGTCGCCGACCTGCGCCAGATAGAGCGTGTCGCCGAGGATGCCGGCGATCGTCGCCGTGGTGCCCATGCCGCGGTACTCGGCGTGGTTGGCGGCGTACGCATTGATCTGTTGATTCGCCGACTTGGTCGCCTGCTTGATCGCGCGAACGAACGCCTCCGCGCCCGCCGTCTTCTGCGCCGGCTGCGCGATCCACGCGGTTCGCAGCTCGCCGAGCACGATGTCGACCGCCATCGCGCTCGCGATCTCGCCGGCGGCGGCGCCCCCCATGCCGTCGGCGACCATGAACAGCGAGCCCTTGGCGCCGACGCGGTGCTGCCGAACTTCCGGCTGGAGCGTGGCGTTGTCGGTCGAGAGATCGGCGACGACGAACGCGTCCTCGTTGTGCTCGCGCGTGCGGCCGACGTCGGTGCGTCCGAAGACGTGGACGATGACTTCGCCCTGGGGTGCGGGAGTGGCGGAGCTCATCGAGGGAGATTGGGAGGGGGAGGGGACGGTCACGCGTGAATCAGCCGGTGCAGCCGCGGATGGTTTGGGTCACGAGTGTCTCGACCTTCGTCCCCTTGGACACGCCTTCGACGTCTTCGATGGCCGCGCAGGCCTTGTCCTGATCGCCGATGCCGAACAGGTAGATGTTGTATTTCGCGATGCCCGCCTTCGCCTTCTGCTCGTTGGTGGTGAGCGCGAGCTGTTCGATCGACTTGAGCAGTCCCTGCGCCTTGGCCGCGTCCTTGGACTGGTCGATGATGTCGTCGAGCTGTTTGTCCACGGAGACTGGCTTGTCCGCGCCGGCAGACTTGGACACCTCGTGCGAGAGCGGCTGCGTTTTCGGCGCCGAGCCGGCTGGTGCGGGCGACACGGGATTCGTCGATGCCTGCCGGGAATCTGCCGGTGCTCCCTCCGCCTGCTGCGTCACGCTCGGCTTGGCCGAATCCGCCACCGCGGACGCCTTCGGCCGGCTCAACATGAACGCTCCCACACCACCGATCACCACCACCGCCGCAATACCTCCCATGAGAGGAATCATATTCTTCTTCTTTGCCGGCGCTGCGCTCTGCGTCACAGTGGCGCTCGCGACTGGCGTCGGCACGGCAACGGTCGCCGCGCCAGGTGCCGCCGGCGCCCCGGGTGCCGCCGCGACGCGCGTCGGCGGCACCGCGGCCGCGCCCATCACCTGGGTGCCCATCTCCGCCGCCGCCGTCTCCGGCATCCGGTCGATCGCGCGATAGAGCGCGTTCCCGAACTCCGTCGCGTTCTGGTAGCGCTGCGTCACGTCGCGCGACAGCGCCTTGTCCATCACCTGCTGCACGTCCGCCGGCCACGCGACCTCGGGCTTCATCTCCGCCAGCGGCTTCGGCGCATCGGTGAGCCGCATGATCATCGACTCCTGCGCGGAGTCTGAAGGGAAGGGCAGCTTGCCCGTCAGCATGTTGAACGCGACGAGGCCGAGCGAGTAGATGTCGCTGCGCCCATCGAGCTTGTCGCCGGCGAGCTGCTCGGGACTCATGTACTCTGGCGTCCCGACGACGAGGCCCGTCTTCGTCACTTTCTGCGCTTCCGAGCCCGCCGCCTTCGCGATACCGAAGTCGACGACCTTCACGAGATCGCCGCCGTCGCGCGTCTTCGCGACCATGATGTTGTCAGGCTTGAGATCGCGGTGCACGATGCTCATGTCGTGCGCGACCGCGAGCGCCTCGGCCACCTGCCGCACGATCTCGCCCGCGCGTTTCGGCGGCAGCGCCCCCTGCTCCTCGATGATCTTGGTGAGCGGCGGCCCGTCCACGAACTCCATCGCGAGATAGATGATCCCGTCCGGCGTCTCGCCGAAATCGTACACAGCGGCGACGTTCGGATGCGCGATGCGGCTCGCGTTCGCCGCCTCGCGGTTGAAGCGTGAGATCGCGTCGACGTCGGCCTTCATCCCGGGATGCATCACCTTGAGCGCCGACTTCCGCCCCATCTTCACGTGCTCGGCGAGATACACCTGGCCCATGCCGCCTTCGCCGAGCTTCTTCATGATATGGTAGCGATCTGCTACTATTGAGCCGACCAGGTCGGTGCCCCCGGCCGCCGAGCGAAGCGCGGTCCCGTCAATCTCGCAGAAGCGAGCGTTGGCTGGGTATTCGGTCCCGCACTGCGGGCACACCTTCAGTGCTGCGTTCACACGGACTCCACGCGCAGAATCTGGTCGCCGATCAACAGTCGCTGCCCACGCTTCAACCCACGCTCGCCGCGCACCGCCATGGCCACGCCGTTCCGGCTGTTGGCGTCGTGCACGAAGAACTCGCTGTCCTCCGATCGGATCTCCGCGTGGCGACCGCTCATGGTGGCGTCGTACGGAAAAATCCAGTCGCCTGATTCACGTCCGAGCGTCACGCTGCGCCCGGGCGAGAGGTGGAACACGTCGCGCACGCTGCCGTCGGCCCGGAGCTGCTCGAGCACCGCGATGTCCACCGTCGGGACCTGCGAGCCCATACGGCGCGTCGAATCGGCTTCCGGCGGATGCGGGCCGGGGTAGCCGAGCCGGCGGAACCGGAGCGCCTGCGAGCCGATGAGCAGCAGATCGCCATCCGTCAGTCGCGTGGGCTGGTCGATGAAGACCCAACTGCCGTTGCGCGAGCCCAGGTCGCGCAGGCAGAGCTGTCCGTCGCGCAGCTCGAGCCGCGCGTGCAGCGGCGACATGAAATGATCGTCCTCGAATCTGATGTCGGCATCGCCGCGGCCGATCACCGCTTCACCGCGATCGAGCGTATACGATTGCAGCACCTCGCCGGTCTCGCCGAGGAGCGCGAGCTTGGGGCCCGCGGCGAGCCGCCCGGCCCCGAGGACCTGCGTGCCGAGGCCCGACGCGGAGAGCTCGATCGAGACGCGCTGGCCAACCCGGCTTCCACACCGCGCGCAGAACAGGTCGACCCCTTTCGTGAACGCGGCACCGCATTGGGCGCAGGTGCCGGGCTCGGCGCGAGCGCCGATCTTGGTTCCGCAGTGCGCGCAGAACGGCAGGTTCGCGTTCACTGGCTTGCCGCAGCGCGGGCATGCGGCGGCGGAATCGGAAACGCGAGTCGGCGGGACGCCGGAGCTGTAGGAGGCCGGCGGCGCCGAGGCGGCGACGGCCGCGCTGACGGGCTGCGGCTGTCCCCCCGAGGGGTTGGGGACGTAGGCGGGACCGACGCGCGCGGCGGACGGGTTGATCGGCTTGCCGCAATCGATGCAGAATCGCGACTCGGCGTCGTTCTCCCGTCCGCAGAAGGCACAGGACGTCACGCGAGGGCCTCCGGCGGGGAAACTTCCATAGGTGCGCGAATATACGGCCTCGTCAGCGGTGCCGGAAAGGGCGGGGGCGGGGTGGTCGGCGACTTGCACGCGCCTGGCTGACGTCCTACCGCCACAGACTCTCGTCACCATAGCTTCTGCCACATGCGAATCGCTCGTCTCGCGCCACTCGCACTCGTTGCGCTGGCCTGTCGTCCCACGCCCGCTCCCACGTCGAACCCGGGGCCGCGCCCGCCCGTGTCGCCGCCGACCGTGCCGACGTTCGAGCGCGGCATCACACCGCGCAAGGCGCCGCCGCTGCCGGCGATCCCGCTGGTCGAGGGTCCGCTCGAGCCGAAGGTGGTCTATCCGCCGGCGAACGAGCGCATCTCCGTCGATTCGAATTTCATTTTCGGCTCCGTGGGGAACGGCCACGCGACGCTCACGATCAACGGCGCAAACGTCCCGGTCGCGCCCAACGGGACGTTCCTCGCGTTTCTCCCGGTGCCGCCGCCGACCGCGCCGCGCTACGAGCTCGTCGCGCGCACGGCGACCGATAGCGCGCACCTCGAGGTGCCGGTGCGCGTGCCACCGCCGCGCGTCGAGTTCTCGGCCACGGGTCCGCTCATCGTCGACAGCGGCACCGTGTCGCCGCGCGGCGTGTCGCTCGCGCTTCGCGACGACGAGCCGGTGCGCGTGAGCGTGCGGGCCGCCCCCGGCGCGACGGGCTGGGTGCTCACGAGCGCGAAGCGCCGGCTGCCGCTCGTGAACACGGACGCTCAGCACCTCGCGACCGACGTGCTCGCGCGCGACCTGCGCTCGACGGCGACGCTGTACGTGGCGCGCGATCGGGACACCGTCCACTTCGCGCTTTCGCGCGTCGACTCGGTCGGCACCGAGCCGCGCTACGCGACGCTCGTCCCGACGGGGGGCGGCCCGGATACCGACGCCACGATCATCGGCCGCTCGACGCCGCACGGCACCTACAAGTGGATGCTGCTCCCGGGGACGATCGTGCAGGTCACCGGCCGCAACGGCGACAACGCGCGCGTGCGGCTCGACTCGCAGCTCGAGACGTGGGTCGACGCGCCCAACGTGCGCGAGCTGCCGGCGGGGGAGCCGGGCCCGCGGCGTGTCATTGGAGCGATGGCGCTCGTGCCGTCGCCCGACTGGGTGGACATCGTGATGCCGGTGTCGTCGCCGCCGCCGTTCCTGCTCGAGCAGGACATGACGCACCTCACGCTCACGATGTACGGCACCGAGGCCACACCCGACATCATCAAGTATCTCCAGAACGACTCCCTGGTCCGGGTGATCAACTGGGTGCCCGTCGCCACCGACCGCGTGCGGTTCGACATCGAGTTGACTGAACAACCATATGGTTATCTGGCGATGTACGACTCGGCGCGCAGTGCGTTCGTCCTGCGGCTGCGGCGGGCGCCGGTGGTCTCGCTCGCGCATCCGCTGCAGGGACTCACGATCACCGTCGATCCGGGCCATCCGCCCGGCGGCGCGATCGGCCCGACGGCGCTCACGGAAGCGCAGGGCGTGTTGTGGGTGGCCGAGAAGCTCAAGACGATCCTCGAGCAGCGCGGCGCGCACGTGGTGATGACGCGCACGACGATGGACGCCGTGGACCTGCACGAGCGGAGCGTGATCGCGCGTCAGACGAACTCCTACGCGCTGATCTCGGTTCATCTCAATGCGTTCGGCGAGGGCGTGGACCCCTTCCCGAACGTCGGTACGAGCACCCTCTTCTTCCATCCGCAAACGGAGCCGCTCGCGCGCCTCGTGCAGGCGGGGATGATGCGCGAGATGGGCCTCCGCGACCTCGGCATTCACTATCAGAACATCGCCATCGGACGAACGACGTGGATGCCATCCCTGATCTGCGAGGGCGCGTTCCTCATGGTTCCCGAGCAGGAGAACGCGATCAAGACGCCGGCATTCCAGGAACGCTACGCGACGGGCATCGCGGACGGACTGGAAGCGTACTTCAGGACGTTCGCGAAGCGATGAGTGACGACGCTGTCATTCCGAGCGAAGCGAGGAATCTCCTGTCCGCTGCGCGTGGCCTCATCGGGCGATGCGGACGGTACGGAAGATCCCTCGCTGCGCTCGGGATGACGGCCCTCGCGGCACTCGTCCTCGCCTCCGCCGCCCACGCGCAGGTCGACCCGTCCCACCACTGGCGCACGATCCGGACGCGCCACTTCTACGTCCACTTCACGCCGCCGGTCGAAGGGCTCGCGCGGCGCATCGCCGGCGACGCCGAGCGCGCGTACGGGCAGCTCTCGCAGGAGCTGCATCCCCCGCGCGGCATGATCGACGTCGTCGTGTCCGACGACGCCGACCTCTCGAACGGCTCGGCGACGCCGTTTCCGACGAATCGCATCGTCGTGTACGCGAATCCGCCCGTGTCCGAGTCGGCGCTGCGCTACACGAACGACTGGGCGCAGCTCGTCATCACGCACGAGCTCACGCACATCTTTCACCTCGATCGTACGCGCGGCATCTGGGCGCTGAGCCAGAAGATCTTCGGACGCGCCGAGACGACGTTCCCCAACCTGTACGCGCCGGGCTGGCTCACCGAAGGGCTCGCGGTCTACGAAGAATCGCGGCTCGCGGGCGCGGGGCGCATCCTCGGGTCCGAGCACCGCATGATCGCGCGCTCCGCCGCGATCGATCACCGCTTCCCCGCACTCGGTTCGGTGAGCGAGGCGCAGGGGCGCTTCCCGTTCGGCGAGAGCGCGTACGCGTACGGCTCGCTGTTCTTCGACTACGTCGCGCGGACGCGCGGGCCGTCGCACGTGCGCGACTTCGTCGAGAAGGAGAGCGCGGATCTCATTCCGTATCTCGTCGACATTCCGGCGCGGCAGGGCTTCGGCGTCAGCTTCTCGCGCGCCTGGCGGGACTTTCGCGATTCGGTGACGCGCAGCATCCGCGTGGGCGACGCCGCGCCGCTCGGCGGGTGGCGCCCACTCACGCACGACGGCGTCTTCGTCTACGATCCGCGCTGGCTCGGCGACTCGGCCGTGATCTACAGCGGCACGCCGGGGCGGGAGTCGTTCGGCGCGTTCCGCGTCGACATGAACGGGAAGCGCGCGCGCGTCGGGCGGCGGAACAGCCGCTCGCCCAACGTGCCGATCGCCGGGAACGCGCTGCTCTACGCACAGCTCGACTTCACGAATCCGTATCAGCAGCGCTCCGATCTCTGGATCCAGCGCGGCGGCGACGAGCGGCAGCTCACCTTCGGCGAGCGCCTCGCCAGTCCGGATGTTCGCGCCGACGGCCGCATCATCGCCGAGCAGATCCTGCCCGGCGCCACGCGGCTGGTGCTCGTCTCGCGCGACGGCAAGCGGATCACGCCGATCACCACCGGCAGCTACGACGAGCAGTGGACCGAGCCGCGCTGGTCGCACGCGGGCGATCGCATCGTCGCGTCGCGATGGCTGCGCGGGAACATCTCGCAGATCGTCGTGCTGGACACGACCGGTGCGCTGCTGCACGTCGTCTCGAGCGGCACCTCGATCGAGGCGACGCCGAGCTGGCTCCCGGGCGACGCGGGGATCGTCTACAGCTCCGACCGCACCGGCGCAGCGCAGTTGTACGTGGAGCGCTACGGCGACCCGCGCACGTTCGGGGGCGCGGCGACGGATCGATTGAGCAATGCTGAAACAGGATTGTTTGAACCGAGCGCGTCGCCGGGGGGCGGCCGGCTCGCGGCGGTGCTCTTCCGGTCCGACGGCTATCACCTCGGCGTTGCCGATTGCTGCGCCGGCGCGCGCACGCCGGTGCCGGCCTATCTCGATACCACGCCCGCGGCGGACGTGGCGCCGGTGGTCGTGGACTCGAGTCCCGCGCGCGAGTACAGCCCGTGGCGCACGTTCATCCCGCGATACTGGTTGCCGACCGTCGATCAGGGCATCGACGGCGGGTATCGCATCGGCGCGATGACGAGCGGCGCCGACGTCGTCGGCCGCCACGCGTTGAGCGCCACGCTCGAGGTCCCGACGAACAACACGGGCATCGTGTGGAACGGCACGTATCAGTACCGCGGGCTGGGGCTGCCGATCATCCAGCTCGACGCGTCGCAGGACTGGGAATCGCTCGGCAGCGCGTTCACGCGCGACGCGTCGCGCACCGTGCTCGGCGAAGTGTTTCGACGAACGCTGAACACGGAGGCGCTGGCGACCTGGCTGCGCCAGCGCTATCGGACGGCGCTCGCGGTGACCGGCGGCGTGGGGCTGGAGCGGCGGACGCACGCCACGTCGCCGTCGTTCCCGATCTCGCTGATCGACACCACGGGTGCGCTCGGCGCGTTGAATTACCCCATGGCACTCGTCGGCGGGAGCTTCAGCAACTTTCAGATCCCGCCATACGCCATCTCGCCGGAGGACGGCGTTCAGGTGAGCGCGACGCTCCGCGATCGCTTCCGGAGCGGCTTCACGGCCAACGGCGCGCAGAGCCTGAGCCTCGTCGGCGTCACGAACATTTATAAATCTCTCAACCTCCCCGGGTTCGCGCACCATGTGATCGCGCTGCGCGGCGCCGGCGGCTGGGCCGACGAGCGCGCCGCCGGCTATTTCGCGGTGGGCGGGATCAGCGGTAGCACGTTCGAGATCATTCCCGGCTATACGGTGGGCGAAGGGCGGCGTACGTTCGGGGTGCGCGGCTTCGCGCCCGGCACGCTCGTCGGCATTCGTGCGTTGACGGGTTCGGCGGAGTATCGCATTCCGCTCTTTTTGGTTGGAGGCGCGCCCGGTCCGCTGCCGTTCTTCCTCGACCGCAGCTCGCTGTCGCTGTTCGGCGACTACGGGAGCGCGTGGTGCCCCACGGCGCGTCCCAACCGCGAAGTGTGCACCGATCCCAATCTCACGAAGCGGCTCGACATCGGTTCGGTCGGCGCGGAGCTCAATCTGAATCTCGGGGTGCTCTCGTGGGATGCGCCGTATCGCTTCCGCATCGGCCTCGTGCACCCGACGCAGAACGGCGGCTACTTCAGGGAGAAGATGCTTCAGCTCTACGCGACGGCTGGGGTGTCGTTCTGATGCTGCGCCAAGATGGTGCATCACGCCGAACGAGCCACGTCGACGGCCCTCGGCGCCGGGACGGAGCGGTCGCGCCGATCGAGTCACAAAGATTCAGGAAATGCGACTTGAACGAATTGAACTGAAAAAGCTGGACGGAAAAAGCAAATGGAGTTGACCCGGTTTCGTGGACACCTCACCATGCAGCATCCGGAGGTGTTCCGTGGGTCAGTCTTCTGGAAGGGATGGACGGCGAGTCCGACGCAGGTACACCGCCGAGTTTAAGGCCGAGGCGGTGCACCTGCTGCG